>JAGBKB010000069.1 GCA_017934175.1 Lachnospiraceae bacterium
AATATAATAAGCTAAGGTAACTATAATATAATTAAATTAGATTAATAATAAAACAATATTAAATAATTATAAATATATAATAATACTCATTGAATCAAATAAGAATTGACTAAAAAAAAATTTAGTTTCATATTATATTATTTATATATATTTTATTTCATTATAATTATATATATATATAACAATTTATCAATTTATTCAATTTATTCAAATTAATCAAATTAATCAAATTAAACTAAAATTCGATTAGAATATTCATATAAGATAAATAAGTTAAATTCTATGATGGTTTAATAAATGTAAGAAATAAATTAACATTTTCAATATTATTATTTTCCATTATTTGATCTATAGTTATAGATGTACTATTTAAAAAACCATCTAGACTTATTTGATATCCATTATCTATAAAAAATTGTAAAAATTTTTTTGGATCTGATTCTCTATCTGCAAATGCCTTTTTACTAAATTCAATAAATAAGTATGGTGTACGATAATGAGTAAATAACTCTTTTCCTGTTTCAAGTGCCATTTCTCCTTCTAAATTAGTATCAATTCTAATTAATGCTATATTTCTGTTGTCCATATATTGAAGATAATAAGTTAAATTTCTCATTTCTACTGAACTTATTTTTTTATATTCACTATTTAATTTATCACTTTGAGAACTATCACACAATATTATATTTCTTTTATTACTCTCAATATTTTTATAATAATCACAAGTTGTTTCTTCACTATAAATTCCTTTATCTATAATTATTATACTAGACATATCTCCAAAGAAATCTCTATTATTCCTACAATAATTTTTTTTTAATATATAATAATTTTTTGGTAAAGGTTCGAAAGTAATAATAGTATATTTAAATGTTCCTAAAAATGTGGAGTACCATCCTATATGCCCACCAATATCAAGCATAACAACTTCTTTCGGATTAATAATATGATTATCATTTGCAAATTGTTGTAAAGCACTTAATATATGTAACGTATCATTACCATCTAAATAATTATATTTTTGAATTTTATTACTTATATAATCATCTGTTTTATATAAAAACATTTCAAATGTGATATTACCTAAAGACACATTATGTAATATTAATTCTTCTTCAAACTCCTTATCATATATTTTATGAATATAGTCGCAAAAATAATTTTGCCTTTCTATATAATAATTCAAATCTTGAACAACTTTTTTGCTTTCCATTATTCTAATTATATAGTTCTTTGATTTTAATATCAAAAAAATTATGAAAACAATCATAAAGAAAAATATACTTAAAAAAGTAATAAGAAATTTCAATAAGTTTGTCAATTTTTTTACGTCTTTTTCATAAGATAATTGATATTTTTTTTCATTTTTAAAAGATATATTTATTAATCGAGTTGTTTCTAATTCCATTTTATAAAAAATATTTTTTATTATTTATTTTATTTCATTAAATGAAAAACTAATAGAATAATATTAATAATTACAAAATATTTATTTAGTTTCATTGGGGGTAGATTTTCTGAATCAAATTGGCTGGTCATTTGATAAGCTTGAGTCTCTTGGCATTGTTTCTCCAGTTTTAAATGTTACCTGTGACTATAAGATATCAACGTCATTTGCCGAAAAAATTGCTATTAATGTTGGTGTGAAGGAATTCAAAGGCGTCAAACTCTTTCTTACATATGAAATGACAAACTCAGATGGCAAAACTGTGTGTACGGGCGTCACAAGTCATGCATTTTTAAATAATCAAGGACGCTCCATAAGGCTTAAGCAGGACTATCCTGAATTTTATCAGTGTTTGATGCAGTTGCTTGCTGCCCATATAAAAATATAGTATACTTGCACCATATATTTAAAAAAGCGAGGATAATTATGAAATAATTAATATTAGTTGCATTGTTAACTATTTCTTCTACTTTTATTTTTATAGGCTGCGGAAATCAAAAAAAATCTGAAGTGACTGCAGATAACATCAACGAAGAAGAATCATCTGAAGATGATTCAACGGTACAAGAACTTAATTCAGATGAGTTAGATGCCTTAACTACAGAATTCAATACAGAATTTAATATGCTGGTTTTAAAAAGACCGTTCAATAGTTTTGATGAAATCCGCACAGACGTAGAACACTGTGATGTGGAGCCAATAGGTGAGTACAAATGTGTCTCTGGATCGAGAACTGGAAATGAATATACAGTGCATGTAGAGGTAGTGGAAGCTGATAATGATAATGAAGTAGTATTCCCACCACGTGATGTTACTTTTACAAAAGAGGGCGATGAATACACATTTATATCAAATATTTTTGATTGGACGAGTGGCGCTGATGAGAACTTGACTTTAGAAACTGAGTTTAAGCAATTTGATGGAAAAACTTATATCTACACCTACCAAACTGTTGAAGATAGGCCTAATTCTTATGTATACGTAATTAATAACGGCAAGAGAGTCCCTGGTGGAAATATTGCAGTATTTAATTATGTTAATGAAATTCAAAACAATATTACATCTGTAATAGATATCACTCCAACTGACTATAATAATGATGGTTACACAGATTTAATAATTACAGGTACTGATGCAAATGGAGTAAAACATATATGTGCAGAGGAATATTCGAGTGTTGCATTTGGTCCAGACGCTGAAAAATCTACTGAATTAGAGGCTAATCTATCTAATTCCACTTCAGAAGATGCCCAAAGCAGTGCTGATTCTGATAGCATAGAAACTGTCACATATTCTCGTGAAGAGTCTAGGGAAGAAGATGGCAAAACTGTAGTAAATAGTCTTGGCTATAATTTTTATTCAGATAATACTGGAGAGTATTATGATTTAGGCGGTCAGGGAATAGTAGAATTTGAGTGGGACGATGATACTATTATTTTTAGCGATAAGAAATATAAATATATGATTGAAGGAAACGTGTTAAAAGTTAGAGAAGACTCTGGTTGGATTGAATATGTAAAGGAATAAAAGTGTCAATCACAATAGGACATTTCCAAATAAAATATTGAACTTGAAATTGTAAAATACGATGTTATCATAAAGTCAAGAGGAACTCGGTCAACTCATGAATTACAGAATTATTGAACCCAAAGATGATTTAATCCTAGCTGGTATAATCAGAGAAAACTTAAAAGCCCACAGCCTGGATATTCCCGGGACCGTGTACTTTGATGACAACCTCAACCATCTTAGTGATTATTATCTTGCTTCTCCTAGAAGAACCTATTTCATTGCCCTTGATGACGCTGACAACATCATTGGCGGCATAGGACTGGCGGAGCTTGATTTTATGGATGGTACTGCTGAACTTCAAAAGCTATATCTAACTGATGCTGCTAAAGGTCAGGGTCTTTCCTATAAACTTATAGAATTAGTTGAAAAGGCTGCTATAGATAGAGGTTATAAGCAAATATATCTAGAAACTCATACAAATTTGATAACTGCTATTCATGTATACGAGAAATGTGGCTATAAGTTGATCGAAAAGCCTAACGAAGTAGTACACAGCTCAATGAATAGATTTTATCTTTAGGTATTAACATGAAGACAATAAAACACATTTTTGATGGTGACTTTGTTTGCGAAGAACCAACTA
>JAGBKB010000070.1 GCA_017934175.1 Lachnospiraceae bacterium
AAATAAAGCTTGCACATTACCAAGCCTAACAAAAAGCGATTTGTCACATTTAGAAATAACAATACCAAGTATTGAAGAACAAAATGAATTTGAAAAATATGTTAAACACCTCGACAAATCAAAATTTGCTATAAAAGAAGCAATGAAAAATGCTCAAAAAATATTTGATGGGATATTAAAGGAAAGTTTAAAATAAAAGGAGGCTTTGATGGAAGATAATATAATACAACCTTTAGCCAAGACTGTTGAACATGGGACATCTGCAATTGATAAATTCATGGGGATAATAAAAAATAGATCAGATTTAAAATATAATAGAGAATTGAAAGAAATAGAGAAAACAAGTTTACGAGAAACAATTGATATTATTGAAAATGCAAATATTCCTATAGTATATAATAAGGATGGTCTGGGAATAATTAATCCGCAAATGCAGCGCTTGTTAGAACGAACAAGCAACAGGCTAAAGGCACAAGAAATACTTAAACAAGTTAATATAGAAAACGTGTTAGAAAAAACTCAAATGGTATTAGAAGAAAACAAAAAAAATGGTGATGATACTGCAAGTGAAGAACCAATAAATAATGACTTCCTTACTCAGTTTATTAATGGTGCAGGGGAGATAAGTGATCAAGATATGCAACAAATGTGGGCCAAGTTGCTTGCAGGAGAGATAAAGCAGCCTCAATCATTTTCTTTAAGGACATTAAGTAAGCTTAAAACAATGACAACAAATGAAGCAAAGTTGTTTGAAAGAATAGTTCCTTATATAATAGGAAATGAATATATCGTTAGAAATGAAGAATTATTAGGAAACTTCAATGTTACATATATAGATTTATTGTGTTTACAAGATTGTGGAATAGTAAGTTTGGAGGGAGCAACAAAGAATTATCATGATGGTGCAAATATTTTATATAATAATTTGATAAGTATTTTGAAATATAAAAAAGACAGTGCAGGTTTAAATAATCCTAAATTAAGTGTTGGGGTATATGTATTAACAAATTTTGGCAAAGAAATTAATAGGCTAGTTAATAAAAGTTTCGATAATAAATTTTTTATTAAATTCATGCAAGGTTTGAAAGAAAAGAATAGCGAGAGCTTTAATATCACGTGCCATAATGTAATTGAAATTAATGCCAATACAGTTAAATATCAAGAAGGAATAGACATATTAGAAAACTATAAATAGTAAAATATTATATCATTATCAAAGGAGTTAATATGAACGAGCGCGATAAGTTAAAAAAACTAATTAATGAAGCAGATGAGTTGATGGTTAAAGGAGTGACAGATTCTGAGCCCGAGTTTACAGGATGGTTGTTTAAAGTCAAAAAGTATATTAATGATAAATATGGGGAAAACAGTTTCCCAATGAACGAGTTTAATAAAATAAAGTTTTCATTGGGGCTTTATATTGCCGGTATGCCACATTCTGATTATGTGGATGCATGTTGTAGAGGAATAAAAAAAACAAAAGAGATATTAAATGTTTACTATGATGAACTAGTAAATGATGGACAAAGAATTGGTAATGATGAAACAAAGAAGAATAATATTATTAATTATAATTCAATATTTATTGTGCATGGCCATGATGAAGCTTTAAAAGAAAAGGTCGCAAGAATTATAGAAAAACAAAACATTAAAGCAATTATTCTTTGTGAGCAAACAAATAAAGGAAAGACAATCATTGAAAAATTTGAAGAATATGCTGATGTGCCATGTGCAATTTGCCTTTTCACAAAAGATGATATTGCTGTTGATAAAAGTAAACCAAAGGAATTGCTTAGAGCAAGACAAAATGTTGTATTTGAAACAGGTTATTTTATGGGAAAGATTGGTAGGGATAAAGTTATTATATTGGCTGATAGTGAAATAGATATGCCTTCAGATTTAGGCGGTGTTTTGTACATTAGTAATAATAATTGGGAAACCGATGTTTTGAAAGAACTAAGAAGAATAGGATATAGTATTGATATGAATAAGTTGTAAAATTTTTGAATATGTTGTTTCAGTATTTAGAAAACGATAATATTTGAAATAAGACAAAAGATTATATAGAATGAAAAAAATGAACAAATGCTATTTGTTATGATATAAAATAATAATTAACAGAAAAGGAGGCAGGACAATTAATTATTAATTGTATGAGAGTTATGGGAGTCAACAGTATAAAAGAAAAAGATTTTTTTAGATTAAGTTTTATATTGCAAGATAGTTCTGAAACGACAAACAATGCGAGTTTGCGCAAAATTATAGAAGAAGTACTATTTAATAATAGAAGCGAAATGGAAATTGATGAAATTAGAGAGGTAATATTTAAAAACTTTGAATTGGAGTTTACTAATGATGAAATCAGTAGTGCACTTAATTTATCAAAAAATAAACATATTATAGAGACAGAAGGGAAATACATTTTATCTGCAAATTATATTAGTGAACTTGCAAAAGGAATAACTGTTGAAGAAAAGCTGAAAGGCTTAATAAAAGAATTCAAGAAAAATTTAAATATTGAAAAAGAAGAAAATGAATTATATATGTTATTGAGTAGGTATATTTTTCATTGCTTTAATTCGGGCAAACAAGACATATTTGCATTAGTTAATGGGATAAAAACATATGAAGATATAGAATTTTCGGCAAGTGAAGAGGAAAAGCATATAATTAATGATTTTTTAAATTGGGATAATGATAATAAAAATAAGTTTATATATAATGTAATATCATACAGCTATGTATATTGTTCATTGACTACAAAAAAGAATAGCTTATTATCAAAAACTATATTTTCAAATAAAGAATTCTATCTGGATGCAAATATTATTTTTAGATTGGCAGGACTTAATAAAGAAGATAGGCAAAAAACAATAACATCTTTTAAAAATAAGTGTGAGGAATTAAATATTAAATTGTTTTATACTACTGATACATATAATGAAATTATGAAGTCAATTGATAGTAGGATAAACTGGTTAAATTATATCAATGGAGAGGCAATCCCACCAAATTTAAAAGTGATTCCTGAAAATAAAAAAGATATATATAATATTTATTGCCATTGGTGTTCTAAACGAAATAATAGACCAGGAGATTTTTTATCTTTCAAAAAGTATATAACATCTATAATTAACGATTCACTAGAACGGATCAAACATGTAGATATAAATAAGTATAATTTCGAAGAAACTGAAAGCTTAAGTGAGGAGATATTATTATATAAACAACAAAGAAATAAGGAAACAATAAAAGAGTATTCAGATATAGATGCAAAAAATATATTGTACATAATTGACAAAAGAAGCAAAAGCGACAATAAAAGTTTATTTTCCGTACAACAGTATTTAATTTCAGCAGATCAGACATTAATATCTTTTATGGATGAAAAAAGAACAGGGGTTCCTATAGTTGTTAAACCAAGTACCTGGTTATCAATTATGTTAAAGTTTGGAGGAAGAACCAATGATGATATAAAATCATTTATTTTATTTTTAAATTTAAGATATGATAATCGAGAAATCAATGATATAGATATTACATTATTATTACATGAAATGAAAGTATATACTAAAAGTGAAAAAGTAAAAGAGTTAATAGTAGAAGAAATATATAATAATAAAGTACAGTATCAGGAATTTATAGACAATGAAGAATATGGAAAAATCATAGAAATATCTATTGATAAGGTTTTAGAAGATAATAAAAGAACGCTTGAAAATAATTATAATGTGAGATTGAGTGATTTGGAAAAAAGTAAAAAAGAAGAAATTGAAAAAGAAAAGAAAGTTGCATCTGAACTTAAAACTGATGAAAATGCTTATAAATTAGCATTGAGAGATTTTATAATAGATAAAAAGAAAAAGATAGGTATTTGTTATATAATTATTATAGTTTTAAGTGTGTTTGGTGTTGCGATATTATATACTTGTATTACTAAAATATTTACTAATTTGCCTATTGTTGATTCATTAAAAATAATAATAAATAATGAAAGTTATTTAGAAGTTGCTGGGGTAATAATAGCAGCTATCGGAATAACAATAGCTTTTATATGTTGGAAAATTAATTATTATAATTCTGATGATTACAAAAAGGAAACAATTGAAAAGTTAAAGAGAGAATATTTGAAATTGCTAAATAATTAAAAGAAAAACAATTAAAATGATGAATTGGTCGTAGGGATGTTGGTAGAAAGGAGAATACCAACATGGAAGAAAGGATCAAAATTATACTTAGAGATATGGAAAAATATCTAAGTGCGACTGAAATGCAGATGCTTCAAAAATCATTAATTACTAATTTACTTGGACGAGAAAAAGAAGAACAAATCACTACAAATGAAGACTACTTAAAAATGTTCTTAAATACCAAAAAGATCGAAGGATGCTCGGAAAGAACCATCAAATATTATGATGAAACGATTAAACATTTATTAAATAATATTGGTATTTCATTAAGGCAAATAAGTACTAATGATATGAGAAGATACCTTAATGAATATCAAAAGATTAATAACTGTGGAAAGATTACAATAGATAACATTCGTAGAAATATTTCTAGTTTTTTCACTTGGCTTGAGACAGAGGATTATATATTGAAAAGCCCTATGCGAAGGATACATAAGATAAAAACTACAAAAGTTGTAAAAAGTATTATAAATGATGAAGTTATAGAAAAGATTAGAGATAATTGTAAATGCAAAAGAGATTTGGCAATGATAGACCTATTATATTCAACTGGTATGAGAGTAGGCGAACTTGTCAAACTTAATATATCAGATATTAATTTTCAAGAGAGAGAATGTGTTGTATATGGAAAAGGTGATAAGCAAAGAAAGGTATATTTTGATGCTAAGGCAAAAATCCACATTGAAAACTATATTAATGATAGAAACGATAATAATGAAGCATTGTTCGTAACTTTAGATAAACCATATGATAGATTAAAAATAAGTGGAGTGGAAATAAGGATTAGGCAGCTTGGTCGTAAATTGAATATAGAAAGAATACATCCACATAAGTTCAGACGAAGTATGGCTACAAGAGCTATAGATAAAGGGATGCCAATTGAGCAAGTTCAATCAATACTTGGTCATTCAAAAATAGATACAACCATGGAATATGCCATAGTCAGTCAAAGTAATGTAAAAATAGCACATAGAAAGTTTATAGGGTAGGGAGGAATAAATGATGAAAGTTCATGAATTGGAAACAGATATAAAACTAACAAACAATGATAAAAAAAAATTGAAAGATAAAATGCATAAGTTTAAAAGTTTTTCAAAAGAAAAAACAAAAAAGATATGCAAACTGTGTAAAAATGAAGTGCAAGGGTTTGCCAATTCGCATACTATACCTCAATCAGTATTAAAAAGGCTAACTGTCAATGGCAAATTATATGATATGAATACAATTTTAAACACTGATTATGCGAAAAAAGTTAAAGGAATAAAAGAATCAGAAACATTTAATTGTATTTGCGATAAGTGTGAGAATTTGTTTAGTGAGTATGAAAATGGAGACTTGTGGGTAAAATTAAATGATAATTCATTAAGGGACAGAGTATTATTAGAAATAAAAGTAAAGAATATTTTGCAAAAAATAAATATACGAGAGGAATTGCTGAGACTTTATAATGGTGGACTTAAGGAATTAGAAGTAAACAGATTATTATTAAATAATTATGTTTTAAGGGAACAAAATGAAGTGAAAATTATAGAGGCACAAGGATTTAAAAAGTTAAATGAAATAGATTTTGTTGATTGGAATAATGAATTAAATCACTACAGAAAGTTTTTAATAAATAAGAATTCAAATTGTAAAGGATTATTTGTTATAAAATATATGAAAAAATTAGATTATGTTCTCCCTATTGCTTTACAAGAGGATGAATACTATATGCATGATACAAAATGGTGCCCACTAAATGATGTATATGACTTAAAGCAAAGCCATAAAATAAAAGCATTAAGTGTTTGCATCTTTCCACAAGAAAATTCAACGCTAATTTTAATGTTTGTAGAAAACAATTGCCGCACATATAACGATTTGATTTTACAATTTGATAAAATGTCTCTAGAGGAACAATTAAAATGGCTGACGTTTTATACATTTTCTTATACACAAGGGTATTGTTTAAGTAATAAAGTAGATATATCACATTTAGAAGGTATTAAACGAGTTTGTACTATTAATGAAAATTTAGTTATTGGGCCGTATGAAACTGAACGAAAGATAGATATACAAATAAATAATAGAAAAAGAATATTTGATATGGGGTTTGAAAATGTTTTTTCTAAAGAATTTAGATTAGATGCATAGTCAAAGGGCAATTTGT
>JAGBKB010000071.1 GCA_017934175.1 Lachnospiraceae bacterium
CTGCTCCAAATGCTACACTACCATTCATATCTATACCTCGTTCTATGATATTCTTTTAAATGCATAAACTTTAATTGCTGGTGGTTGGACAGTATCGGATTTACCATAAATCTCATTACTTTTACTTGCATCAATTTCAAAGCCACTGCTAACACCAGCACTTCCTCCATTAGATGATGCCCAATATCTTCTATTGCCAGAGCTCTTTTCTTTTAATGCTCCATTAGCAGTAAACCAACCACCACTACTTCCACCTCCGACAAGTGTTAAATCGCCTTTAATGTTTGGTAGTCCTGCATCAATCAACTCTCCACCATCATTTGATGTTGTTGTCCATAGAGCTCTGCCTTCTTCAATTAGCTCCCACCTACCACCCATAAATGTTTCTGGCGATACTTTGTTTATTGATAAATAGATAGAGCCTACTGGATACACAAAATCAATAATCATTTCTGCTATCTTTTTGTCGGTATAGTTTTTACTTGCTCCAAATGATGCACTACCATTCATAATTTACCTCTCGCACCAATGACCATTAAATGCGACACAATACTTTACAACTTTTCTTGGGCTCTGCTCTTCATCTATTACTTGAAGTTCATCTCCATCTTCGCAATTTGTCTCTTGGTCATTTAGAGCATTGTATTCTACTAAACTCATATAATAACTTTGGAATTTATCACTTTTCATAAGACCTCCTAACTTAATCTATTCTCACAAACTATAGGTATTGATACACCATTAAAACTAAAAGAATTGAATGTTAACTTACTTGTAATGTTTTGACTTCCTGACTCTCGCCCTGCTCCAACATAAGCAAATGCAAGACCCTCTGGCACAGTGGAGTTTTCATTATAAGTTTTAGTGACTGTGCTACTAGTTGATACAGGTTGAGGTACAACATCCACTCCAAAACAGTTATTCATTCCGTATCCATATGATGTTACTGATGAACTACCTCTAAAATACAAATAGCCTGTGACACTCAATACATATTTAAGAATACTTGCATCAAACCTTTTATTGTATCCACAAACAGAATCAATATCATAATAGCCATAGTTGTTTCCATAACCTTTAAACTTTAATTCAGACCCAACCATTACCCATATGCTTGAGTTATTACGATTTGATACAATTTGAATATAGTTATTGCCAACTGTTAAACTTCCATAACCACTTAAGTCTGATATTTTTGCTTCCGTGGCATTTTCAAAATATGGTGTTGATGTATCTCTATACAAAAATCTTGGATATACAATAATTTTCTCTACTGCTTCTGACAAATCATAAAACTTCTTCATTCCACTTCCGTCGTTATAGTATCCGAAAAATATAGGGTGGTTATAATAATTTATAGCTGATTTTTTTACTGTTCCATTGTCACCATAATATAAACTCATATTTTACCCCACTAATACTATGCAACCTTGGTCTACACTTGTTGGAACTGTTGTTTGAAATTTAATAGCCCTAAACTCATACTCACTTGATGATGTTGTTTTTGACGTTCTTCCAAGCCCACCTCTTGATAATGGTAATGTTCCACTTGTGATATTAGCAGCACTATGATTATGTGAGCTCGCTGCCTTACCAGCAAGAGCATTATAAACTCCACCTGAAGTAACCATCTTTGTTGAGTTTTGAGTTGGTGTTGAATCTACTGATGAGTTTCCTGTTCCGCCATTAGCTACAGGAATTACTGATGATCCACCACCACCTAATACCTGTGCGAGTGTTACTGCATGCGGATTATTCTTATTTGCTGTATGAGTTGCAATCTTACTATCAACTAAAGACTCAAGTATTGCTTGAGCATTAGCTATTGCATTTCTTAATTCAAGTAAAGCAGCATTAAGTTCTATATCAACATTATCAACCGTATTTTTTAAGGTTTCATCGATTAAGTCCATATTGTCATTTTCATTTTGTATATCATATGCATCATCAGAATCTGGCTTTTTGAATTGATAATTTCTCGTATATTTCATTATTCATCGCCTCCGTAAAAATAAAAAAGAGAAGTTGTTAGCTTCTCTTAAATTTATAAAGATATACTTTTTTAATCTTTATATGAAAATATTTAGTTATCAGTTTCTAAATTATTTGATTTATCTTTTCGACCTAATTTGTAAGATAATGCTCCTAAAAGTATAAAAGTGAGAAGCAATACAAAACCTAACACAAACCACCTTTCATCAATAATTCTTACAAACTGAGCTATTAATAATGCAATAATATGTAACACAAATACTTTCATTTTGCTTTTTAGTGTTTTCTTTTCTGATTCTTTTTATTCTCTGCCATATTTTCGTCAAAACCCAATAAAATTTATCACTATTTACTATTGTATAATCAATTAAAAATTAATTAAAAAATACAATTTTAATATTTAACCCACATAGCTGGACGAACACCATTTCGCACAAAATTAGCATACTCACCTTGATTAGAAATTGTTCCATCCTCAAATATAGACATTACTCGATGTCCATTCAGCCCTGGTGTTCTGAGCCAATAAGGGCTATTCTCTTCTTTGACTAATAAATTTTTACCATCATTATCTATTGTCCTTGCATATTTAGTTCCTTTTGTAATTAGTTTTGAATTGCTATCATTAATATCACCAAAGTATTTTTCTATTTCATCAATACTTAAGCAAAAAACTTTATCTTCCGTTGATTCTCCACCTTTTGTTTTATATTCAAAATTATCAAAATTTTTAATATTTGATTCTACTATAGATTCCTTTTCCGAATTAGAAAATGCTATATTTGTAAAACTTTCATTCAACCATTTTCTCATAAAACTATCATTCCATGTAATTGAGATTTTATCAAGATCATCTTGTATATATTTATACTCTTTATAAACTGCCAAAAATTTCTTGCTATCTTCATCATCCTGCTGTTCCATAAACACCAGTCCTTCTTCACTTGACATATCATTAATTTCTGGGAATTTTTCAGTTACTACTTTAATTATTTTCTCATATTCTTCAATATTTTTAGAGGCTTTTTCAGTTAATCGTTCTAGCTCATCCAATTCATCATACTTTTTGCAATCTAAAATATACTTACTCAAAAGTAAAGCTTTTCCGTCTTTCCTATCAAGTACTATCCACTCAATATCTTGTTTATCATCTTCATCTCTACTGTCTTGAGGATATTTGCCAAATTTTACAGTATCAATCTCATCAATTACAGTATCATCATTATATTCAGTCACAAGTTTTACTTTGTCTATTTCTTCAAGTGATAAAGATTGCTTACTATTTAATCGATTTTCGTTTTCTTCCTTTTCTCTTTGAAGTCTTTGTTCTTCTTCTAATTCTTCATTTCTTCTATTTCTTTCCTCTAAATATTTATCAATTTTTTCATTTTTTTCTTTTTCTTCATTATACTTTGCAGTATTATAATATTCAATTACTATTTTAGCATCCTGCCTAACATTATCGTCACTTTTTAATTTACTATTGTTATTTATTGTGATTGTTTCAATTTCATTGTTTTTATTTGCATCTAATCCAAATAATCCATCCGGCTCTTTCATATAATATATTTCAAAGTTATAAAACCCTTTGTTTTCCAAGTATTCTTTTGCATCTATAAATCCTGACTTCTTTATTTCATCTAAATCTCTTCCAAGTTTTACAGTTTCAATTTTCTTTATGCTTCCGATAATCTTAGAAAAATCTTCATTATACTCAAGTCCATCACTAATTGGCTCTCTTAAAATTATAAATACATACTTATCATTAACTTTATCACTTGTCAGCTCTGTATTAACATCTAAAAACTCTACAACTTCATAATAATACTCATCTGATAATACTTTAAATTTATTCCACTTTTGACTATTAATTTCAACATCTTCATAATCAAACACTTCTGCTTTATAATCTTTAAAATTTTCTTGTATTATACTTTCTATATTTTCACTAATTTTACCCTCTGATAATGCTCTATTATATTCACTTACATTATTACCAGCAACTTCATCATCATCTCTAATTAAATATAATTTTACACTATCATTATCATCAACTCTATACCATTTTCTATCATCTAAAAATTCATTTCTTTCATCAGCAATATAATATGTAGGTATGCTAAATTTTGAATAGCCTATACATGCATTTGTTATACTTGATGTATTAAAACCTTTCCTAATTACTTTTTTAATTCCTAATTCTTTAAGTTTTTCTTCATACAAATTCTTTTTTATATTTTCTTGTGTATTATCATTATCACTGGCTTTCACAGTTCCATTCAAGTATTTTTCTTTAAGCATCTGATATTGTTTTCTTCCATCACCACCATCACGGTCAAGTCTTCTTAATACATCTTCCTCTCTTAATGGATCTGATACTTCAACATACATTTTTTTAGCAAATGAAAGCATTAAGGAATAATAAGTAACATCATCTAAGTTTGCTACAAATTCATCAGCTTTAGCTTTCTTATTATCTTTTAATAGTTTATTTAATACATCTTCTCCACCAGCAGCAATTCCAATTACTGTATCACCAACTAAATTAGAAATTTTACCAATATCTGTGTTGACAGCAATTTTACCTAACTTTCCTTTTGCTTCTACTGCACCACCAGCTAATCCACCACCTAATTCAATATCTCCAATTTCTAAATCTAATGGTATATCTTCACCTTTTAATCTTACACTATTTATAGCATCAGCAGCCACTACAGCATCTTTTATAAAAGAAGTATCCTGATTCTTTAGCATACTTTCGACTTCTCTTGTAAATTCTGATTTGAGTATATCACATTGATAGTTAACAATTTCATTTGTATTTTCTGGTATCAAAGTGACAATGTACGAAGCCATAGCAACATCATCCCTTGACTCTATAACTTCTCTTTTGTTGCTTACATCATCATATATAACATTTTCATATACATATCTAATATTCCGTCCATTTCTTGTTTCATACTTTGTTTTAGCATCTTTAATGAAATTTGCATATCTTCCTTTTGTATGTAACTCAAATTCTTCAACTTTTTGCGGAACTAAAAATTTAATTGCTAAAAATACTCCTACTCCTAATGCAATTACAATAGGAATAATAACAAGCAACTTGTTAAATCCTTTTTTTGGTTGATTTTGATTATTGTTTTCCATTTTTATTTTTCCTTTCACATCATAATATTTATATTTTAACTTTTTGTTGTTTCAATTCTTCTTTAACTTTCTTTATATATTCTTTTTCTCTTCCTCTTTGTCTTGAATAATGAGTTATTCTTATTATTTTTGTTTTGTCTCCTAATTCGTCTAATATGTTATTAATAAATTGATTGATTAACATATAAGTTTTTGCCCCCATACAAACAATCAACGGATTTTCGCAACCTATAGATTGTAATTCCTTTATAAATTTATTTACTTGAATTTCAAGTTTTTTCTTATTATTTTTATAAATGCTAAATATTTTCTCAGAATTCGATTCAATAATTCCTGTTGGAACTCTTTTATCATTTTTCTTCCATTTAATTAAATCAGTCATATATGCCCTTTGAAATAATACAATGTTTTTACATAGAAATTTCAATGTCACATCATTTGTATAACCCTTATCATAAACATGAAGCTCTTCGTGAAAATTTCTAAAATATTTATATTTTTTAAAATCTATTTTTTGCTTTTTCTTTCTTTCTGCAAAGTTCAATCCAACTAAAACTATATTGTTTTTAAGATTAATTTTTTTAAACTCTTTTTCATCTAACTCATTTAATTTAATGACTACTCCGTTATATATAGAGAAACCTGTGATTGGAATTAAAAATTTGTTTATTTCATCATCCCATATAGCATAACTTGAACATAAACCATACTTTCTTTTATTGCATTTAAATTGTTTAAAACTTAATTTTTTCATTGCTATTCTTTAATTTTTTACAATAAAAAAGCCAAAATCGTTATACGACTTTGACTTCATTATTAAATCTATTGTAAAATTTTACTGCATCAAAATTTCTACTAAAAGAATTATCTCTTAAAGATAGACATGTATGTATGTATGTATGTATTATAAGTAGAAACTCGCATATTGTTTCCTTTCAAATTATATTATTAAATTATCAAAATCTCTTTTTGAATAAACAAGTCTTGAAATTCTTACTGTGTCATTGTCGACATAATATATAATATAATAATTTCCAACTTTTACTTTTCTATATTCATATAAATATTTTTGCTTTGTTATCATAGGCAAATTTACAAAAGGATACTTTTTTAGTTTTTCTATTTCAGTATTAAGTTTCTCTTTTAATTTATGTGCTGCATCAATATTATATAATGAAAAAGCAATATAAGAAAAAACTTCTTCTACATCTTTCAAATATTTATTAGAAACTAATATTTTATACATTCTTAGCAATGACCCCATCAATAAATGCATTCATTTCATCTACTGAATGCCAAGTCACTTTATTCTCTTTCATATCTCTCTCAAATTCCATTACCTTTTTTTCAATTTCGATATCTATTTCATTTTCAACATTTTTTACAGCTGCATTCATAATATCTCCTTTCTTCCATTAAAACAAACTCATAGTCATAAACCTACCACTATATTATACATAAAATCGCTATTTTTAGCAAGAAAATTAGCTTAAAACAATTATAAAATTATGACATTTCTAAATACCTTACTCATTTCCAAAATAATGCTCTCTCATATACTTATGGGTCATTGTCCTTAACTCTCCATAAGTGTATTTTGTGAACATACTATATTGATTATAAATAACTATTAAATCAAGAATTATGTTGCAAGGTATCATTCCCTCTATATGCTCTTTTAAATATTCTATTTTGTCAAAGTTCTGTACGAATAATATGATTTTCAAATGATACTCGTTATAAGTCATTTCGATAGAAAAACTTTTATTTCCAAGTAGGCTTATTATTTTTCTTTCTAAGTTTCTAATAGTGTAAGGCAGAGTATTATTTGCTTTTGTTATGATATAGAGCCTTCGCATTTCAAGCGATAGATGCTCATTCCCTTCAATATTCATTATCTTTTCAGACCTATCGCAACCGTGCTCATCAAGAGTGCTCATATAGTGATTATCAGAAATACTCTTCATATCAGCTTTTACACTATTAAATGTTGGATTAACTGCTTTGTCTATTTCTTGATATTCTTTTATTTGTTTCATTTCATTAGGAATGTATCTTATATAATCCATACTTTAAATCTCCACA
>JAGBKB010000072.1 GCA_017934175.1 Lachnospiraceae bacterium
TACTCTTTAATTTTTCTTTGATATGTGCTACAATTCCTTCCATAGGGTATAACTCCTTTTGATTTCTTCTAAGATTATTAGGATTATACTCTATTTTTATTGTGTTTTATATAGGTAACTGACAAATATTATACTCTAACTTACTTAATTATGCCTTAATTATGCCTTACCCCATCAACTTTTCTTTTCACATCATCTATCACTTTCAAATACTCTTCATCATCTATAAACTTTCTATTTATTTCAACATTTTCCCAAGCACATATAGTCGTAGTCTTAAGCAAGGTCTCTGCTATAATTAAATCACTTGCCGCTGACACATTTGTCTTCCCCACAAGTTTTGACACTATCTCTCTTGATACTATTGCATCATTTATAATATCCATTGGAACTTTAGAACAGATTTTGCAAGCATTTGCAAGTGCGACTTTTCTTTTCTTCTTTTCTTCGTCAGTAACCTTTGGAAGTCTATACACTTCTTCCATAGCCTTAAAACTTTCTGCATCTTCATCCATAAAGTCAAGAAACTTTTTCTTTTTCTCTTCCAAAACTTTTATTGATTCTTTTATAAGATTTTCATTCTCTCTATACTTTTCTTTTCCAAGGCTTAGATTACAAACTTTAAGTGCAAGTGCTACTGCATTTGCGCCTATAAGAGCGCTAACTGTGCCACCACCCGGCATAGAATCAGTGCTTGCAGTTTTATTCAAAAAATCTTCAATTTTAAGTTCGCTATATCCCATTACTTATCAAACTCTGAACTCAACATAGCCATCCAACTTCTTATTTCTTCTATAGTAGTATTTTCGCTTAGTTCTCTTCCTGTCATAACAGTGCAAGAACTGTCAACAAAATTATTTATATACTCATCAATTTTACCAAACTCTCCATCAGTGCAAAATGGAATAATAATTTTATCTTTCAAATCTTTTAAAAATGTATATACAGGTTTTGGAGCATTGTTGTTCCAAGATGGGAAGCCAACAATTACTATATTTGCTTTTCCAACATTTATCTTATTTATTTTTGGAAGTTCTTTTGGTATTTCTCTACTCGCTTCTGATTTCGTTGGCGGTTCTATCATATAAGCAAGTGCATAAGTTTCATCTTCTTCCTCTTCTTCTCCAAATAAACTAATTTCATCCTCTATACTTACTCTTGAATTAGGATTGTCAAAATCCACATCAGTATCTTTATAAGGAAGTTCAGGCTCTATCTCATATAGGTCTGCATCCAACTCAGTTGCAAATTCCTCTGCCACCATTTCTGCTTGGTCATCTACAGAAAAATATACAACTGCTATCTTTTTTCCTTGTATATTATTTCCTAAGTTGATGTCATCCATTCTTATAGATTCTTCTTCACTTATTTTTTTATTGCTGCCACACGAACAAATTGTAGCAAGCAATGCAACCATAAGTATAGCACTAATTATTTTTTTAAACTCTTTCATCATTTTTCTCCTTATATCTTTTCTGCAAACTCCATAGTCATCTCTATATCATTTACATTAAATTTCTTTTTATTTAACTTATCTTTTTGAAACTTCTTCATTCCCATCTCTATAAAGTCAGCAATATCAAGATACTTTATTTCTTTATTTAAAAATCTTCTCACTGCCACTTCATTTAAAGCATTATACACTGATGGCATAAGCCCACCTATCTTTATCGCATCATACGCGAGCCTTAATCCTTTAAATGTTGTAAGGTCAGGTTTCCCAATACTTATCTTATCAATCTTGCTCCAGTCAACTTTTTTCTCATTGATAAACTTTCTATTAGTAAGATACAGTGCATACTCTATCGGTATTCTCATAGATGGCACACCAATCTGTGCCTTAATCGCACCATCTTTAAACTCAACCATACTATGTATAAGCGACTCTCTCTGCACCACCACTTCTATCTTGTCATAAGGCATATTAAAAAGATGATGTGCCTCCATAACTTCCAGTCCCTTATTTACAAGTGTTGAACTATCTATAGTGATTTTTTTTCCCATAGCCCAGTTAGGATGATTGAGTGCTTCTTCAACTTTTATATTTTTAAGTTCAGATATTGTTTTTCCGTAGAATGGTCCACCAGATGCAGTAACTATAATCTTGCTAACTGCCTTTTCATTTTCGCCATTTAGGCACTGCCATATAGCAGAGTGTTCACTATCAACAGGTCTTATCTCTACTTTATTTTTATGAGCTAAGGGCATAATGATATCGCCAGCACACACGAGCGATTCTTTATTTGCAAGTAGCACAATTTTTTTTGCCTTCACTGCCTCTATCGTTGGTCTAATACCTATCATACCAACTACAGACACCATAACCATAGTAGCACTTTTATATGTAGAAAGTGTGATAAGTCCATCCATTTTAGATAAAACCTTCACACTTACTTTGTTTTTTCTGCAAATGTCTCTAAACTCATTTGCCTTATCTTCATCGTAAATTGCTACAAGTTTAACTTTAAGTTTCTTAACTTGCTCATACAATTTTTTTATATTGCTCTTACAGGCAAGCGCCACTATCTCTTTGTCACCAACAGTCTCTATCACATCTACAGTCTGCGTGCCTATGCTCCCTGTAGAGCCAATAATTACAACTTTGTCCTTCTTCATACCATCTCTCTTCTTTACACATTTTGCAACATTTTTTCAAATAGTTCGATTATGGATAAGTTCTTCATTTATAGAGCGAACTACTATATTTTGTATCATTAATCATTAAAGAAATTAAAATAATTTAAATTAGCCTTTACATTGTTATTTGCATCACACACATATATTTTAAAGCCATTTAAATAATAATAATAACTATTCCCAAATTGAATACCTCTATAATCACCTCCTATTAAATTAAAATCTCTATCAAACAAAGAATATAAATTATTTTCTTTATTTATAAATGTATAAACAATTTTGCTACTACTATCATCATTTGCAAATATATAACTTGAATCATAAGCATAAAGTTTATCCAATTTTTTTAATAGGTTGGTTGTCCCATCAATTAGTTTGTATATATATGTTTCCTTATTTGTATATGCAAATAAAATTATTTCATTAGTGTTATTAATAAAATCATAATTTATTATGTTATCAATATCTACAACCTTTTTCTTTTTGGAATCAAATATATCTATATGATCTACGATTACACTATTATCAACCTCTTTTTTATATGTTGCCACTACATAACCATTGCCATCATAAAAATGTCTTGCAAAATACTCAACACCATTTTTAATTCTTATGTCACATTCATACAAAACATCATTATCAAAATTTATTATAGTTCTATACTCATTATACAACTTACCATCATTAAAATCTTTAATAGGTTTCTGCTTCTTATATCTTTCAAACTGCATCACATCAGACACTTGCAGTATGTTTTTTACATTTGCATATAATAATTTATAATCTTTATCATACAAATCATACACATTAAGACTTTCATTGTCTACAGTATATTCTTTTTGAAGTGCAATTATATACTTATCATTGTTTTCAAAAACTTTCATATCAATGTATGTATTATATAAAACCTTAACATTAGATTGGCTTTCAATATCTACTACTATCTGATATGGATATTTAGAATCACTTCTTATATAACGCTTTGGTTTGACAATATTTATATTCTCTTTATTTAGCACTTCACATCCAAGACCACTTTTAATATTAATATATGGGAAATAACTATCAGAAACTTTATCTATAAATTTACACATTACATAATTATCATATAAATATATATCATCAATATAAAACTTATTTCTATATTTAACATCCACCTCTTCATTATAACTATTATCAACAATGCTTGACAAAGTAGCAACTACTCTATAGGTATCTAAACTATACACATATGCTTTTTCTTTTTTCACATCTAAAATTGCATAACAATTATTTTCTCCAACTACAAATGTTTCATCATCGCTATATCGTCTTCCATATATATTATAATTCTTATACAAAGAACTATTTGTGTTCACATTTCCATATTTATCATATTCATCACAAATATTTTTTGTATAAATATCCTTTTCTAATGTAAAATACGTTATTTGATTGTCATTTACTCTATAAAAAATAATATCCTTATAACTATATTTATTACGGATTGGACTATTGCTATTACCTTGAAAATTAGCCATGCCAATCAATTCACAATTATAGCCTTTAGATAATACTTTATCATTATCATCCAATATATACCATAAATGATGCTTAGTTCCAAATTTCACATCGTTATCAGTATATTTATACTGTTCATACTCTTTACCATTTAAATCTTCGTATTCATCACTTGTCAATTCTTTTACAATATTCAAATCCTTATCAAGCAAAAAATATTTATATTCTTTATCATCACCATTTAAAACAAGTTTTTTACCAATTAAACTATTATTCTCACAAACTATCACATTAAATCCATTCTCATTTTCCACATATTTCTTTTCCTTCAAATCAAATATTCTAGCTTCTATATATGACAGTGGTTCATAGTTATTATCAATTGCATAATTATTATAAATATAGTCAATGAAAATATTATCATCATCCATGTCAACTATATACCCATTCTTATCATAGTATATATTACATCTTGATATTGTCTCATATGTTTCAGTTTCACCATCATCATATTCTACATTATTTATTATTTTATCTTCGCCAGTCCTTACAATCCTTATAAGTATTTGTTCTTTACTATAATCATCACTAATTATACTTATCTCTTCATTTTCAAACAATGAATTATATAAAACTTCGCTTTTGCCATTAATAACACATGGGTTGCTATTCACAATACTGTTAACAATATACAAATCTCCAGTATTCTCATTTACATCTAATGTACTTTTTGAACTAATTACATCTGAATAAATATTGTATTTTATCACGACTATTGCCATTAATACTACAACAATTAACATAATAGCCTTATTTTTCATGATAGTCACCCTGAACTAATATTGCCAATCTTACCCCATGCTGGTCATCAATCGTTGAATCAACCATTTTACCATTGCGATAAAACTTTTTTGTTATATTTTCTACATCATCCTTAACCCAATATGAAGTGTGTGATTCTCCACTTGTCCCATTCCTTTCCTTTTCACAGTTTTCAGACATTGCATTGTTAATACTTTCATCGGGTCTTATTGTTTTTTTATTAAGTTCAACATCCAAATACTTTCTAACTCCTTTTTTTACTCTTTTATATTTTTGAAAATCACTTTCGCTAAATATATATATATCTTTAATAATGTCATTTTCAAGTTTAAAACTTCTTTTTATAATTTCATTATCTTTTAATAAACATTTGCCATCCTGATATACCTCCTCACATTTCAAAGCCAAATCAAAAACTCCATCTTGCAAAAGCAAATAATCATTGCCTATTTTGTCAATCAATTGAAAAGTTATAGGGGTGCTATTATTAAGCCTTCCAAAATATAGTTTATTACTCTTATGATAGTCATTCTTTAGCATAAGCTCATATTCTATAGTTTTTATTAAAACATTTGCATCAATTGGTATATATTTTGAAATTATTTCTGACCGATAGTTATCATTCATTTTATTCAAATTCTTTATAGCCTGCATCGGAGCACCCCTAAATAAAGGGTCAATTGCTATGTTAAAATCTCTCATAGCACAAACTAACAAATAATAATTTTGATCTAATCCATTATAATCTACTGATGATAAATAGTCTAAAAAGTATGTTGTATCAAGTGTTGAGCAATTATAATATATATCACTAAATAGTTTACCATCATCATCCATTGTTTTATATAAACTTCTAAATATACCAGATATAAGAAAACCTATTAGTATTATAGCGCTAATCAATTTATGCATTCTTCACCTCTTAATTTAGCATTCAATTTTATTCTTTTATACTCATACTTTTAATTTATATAGTTTACTATTATTAGTTTGTTTTCACTATACTATGAATAACAATTCCAATAAATACTCCTGTGCAATTAAGTATTATATCATCAACATCCGACACCCTTGGCATAAACATTTGCATTGTTTCTATAAATATAGTATAACATAACCCTATTAGCATTACTTTATTATATGATATGTTCCATAAATATGGCAAACATATGCCTATTGGTACAAAAAGTAAAGTATTTCCCATTATATTTATTAAAAAAAATACAATATTGCCTTTAATAATTGTTTCATCATATATATCTTTCAAAAACTTAAATGGAACTACATTTAATATATGTGTTCCTTTTTCAATTATATGAATACCATCTATATCTATTATAAACTTTGGTAATATTGCCTGTGATGTAAGTGCTATCATATAAAGCATAAATATTAACATTATAACTTCTCTTTTTTTATTATTTGAATTACTTTTAAAAACTTTGAATCTTAACAAATAATAAAATGGCAAAAATAACCCCATTATTATAATTATATTTTTAAAATACTCTCTTATTTCCCACATTGTTTCAATTAACAAACATATTTAATTAAACTCTATCTAACATCATTTTAAATATTTATGTATTAAAATTTATTTTATTATAGCAACCACGCCATATATAATGGCAAATGCACAACACCATCTTTTACCAATACATCTTTTTGATAGAGAATAAACTTTTCGCCAATTCTATCTTGAAACTTATCTATAAATTTTGATAGAGATGTGTGTTTGCCATATTTTGATGATTTTACTTCAACTGGTGATATTTTGTTCTCTCTTCTTATTAAGAAATCTATCTCAATTCTTTCTTCATCATATCGAGTATAAAAAAATAATCGATGACCGCTATACTGCAAAGCCTCTGCGACTATATTTTCCATAATTATGCCTTCATTGAAATTTAATCTATCAAATAAAATTTTTTTATAAAACTCATTATCATTAAATGCACTATCGTAAAATGTATGTGTCACTAATAACCCTGTATCAGCCATATATATTTTATGTAGTCTATTATCAAGCGAAAGATTTAATCCCACATTTGGGTCAGTAGCATTTAAGCATCTATTTACAATCATTGCATCGCTTAACCACATAAATGCATCTTCATAATCTCTATTTCTTGCATTGTCTTTTAAAGATGACACTTTATATGTTTTTTCTTTTCTTGATAGTTGACCTGGAATACTATCAAATACTGCCAAAACTTTTTGTTCATAGCCTGCTGCAAATTTTGATATGTCATTTCTATATAGTTTTAATATGTCTCTCTTTACTTTATCTACTAATTCAAAATTCTTGCTATCTACATACTCTGCAACAGATTGTGGCATACCTCCAACAAGCAAATACTCTCTAAATGTTTTTATTATTCTTCTATGTAATTTTTCTCCTACTGCTTTTCTTTTTTCAAAACATTCTTTAATATATGGATATGTTACCTCATCACCTATTGCCCATAAAAATTCTTCAAAATCTAATGGATATAAATATTTGTCCTCTTCTTCTGATGGTATTATAATATCGGCAACATTTTTTCTCAGAGTAATCAATGACCCAGTCTCAATATAATCATATTTATTATTCGCCACTAAATATTTTATGAGTTGCCTTGCTTTTGGCATCATTTGAACTTCATCAAAAATAATAAGAGTTTCTCTTTCATAAAATGTTGTGTGAGTAAGTATCTGTAGTTCGGATAAAAACTTGTCAATATCTGATGTGTCGCCTTCAAATAAAGATTTTATCTCATCGCTGGTATTTCCAAAATCAATAATCACATAACTTTTATACTCATTTTTTGCAAATTGCTCGCATAAATAACTCTTGCCTACCCTTCTCGCGCCTTTTAGCAATATAGCAGTTTTGCCCTTTCTATTGGCTTTCCAATCTAACAGTTCATTATATAGTTTTCTTTTAAGTGCCATTTTATACCTCCAATGGGTATTTTAGCACGTTTTGCAACTTTTTTCAATGCAAATTTTACACGTTTTGCAAGTTTTTTTAGTGCAAATTTTACACGTTTTGCAAGTTTTTCTTAAATAGTTCGATTGGGAACCCTACCACATTGTCTAAACTGCCTTCTATCTTTTCGGCAAATCTGTATTTTTCATCCTGCACCGCATAAGCACCTGCCTTGTCATATGGTTTTCTCTCATCAACAAACTTTTCTATCTCATCATCTGACAATTTCCTAAATGTCACGAAAGTTGTTTCATTTTCCACAGAGCATTTGCCATCCTTACATATGCAAACTGCAGATATAACTCTATGTCTTCTACCAGATAAAGATTTTAAAATCTTTATTGCATCATTTTTATCCTTCGGTTTACCAATTATAGTGTCACCATTCACAACCACTGTATCGCAACTCACAATTATATCATAAGGGGTGAAAGTTCGTGAGCCCTTAAGTTCAGCATATGCATTCTCCGCCTTCTCTCTTGCGCACTCATTAACCAATTCCTCGCTATATTTTTCACCAATTATATTTTTCTCTTCAGAATGCGGCACATAAATCTCAAAGTCAAATCCTTCTCTTTTTAATATTTCTTTTCTTCTTTCCGATTTAGATGCAAGTATGATATGCAATTTATCTTTACCCATTTTCATATAATACAATTATTGATGTTTTAAGGGCACCTCGAAAAAGTATCAATTTTCAACTTTTTCGAGTTGAGATTCCCTTAATATTTATTTTCTTAATTTGTAAATGGCACTATTATAAAGTTAGTTGGGAGTGAATGTTCACTAGGTGTTGCTTGTGAACCATTGTAATAAAAGTCTCCTGTCGCTGTTACACCTAAAACCCAATTAGTGAAAACAATACTTCCTGTATAATCCATTTTAATATAATTTAAATTGGTACAACCACAAAACATTTCTTGGAAAGCACTTCTGTTAAGGATTGATGTTACTCTAATATATGGTCCCTTCTCTAAACTCGTGCAATCACGGAACATACCTAAATATGCTTCTGGACCAATAGTAGTTGCAGGTAATTCTGGTGCCTCTTTCAAATTTGTACAACCAGCAAACATTTCTGCATATGCACCTTCACCTATTTTTTTCGCTGGAAGTTCTGGTGCTTTTGTCAAAGCAGAACAATACCCAAACATACCATAAAAGCCATTCATAGGCACCTCATCAGCAAAATTTAATAAAGACATTATATTACCAGAGGCTTCTATAGAACCAGTCATATTAAAGAATAACAAATTATGCATATCATTTGAAAGAGTATCCGTTTTATTATATACATATATATATTCGCCAGCATTTAGCGTTATAGGTACATCCTTATTCCATTGTATAAATGTTAAACCATCTTTTGAATAACCCATATCATAATCAAGTGTACTACTACCATAAGTATTAGTGTTAAACTTAACTGTTGAGCCATTTTGAGTTGAAGTGAATTTTAGATAGTCCCTTATTTTATTTGAACCACCAGCAATTTCTTTCCTCTTCTCTTTTATCATGTCTTTAAGTTTTTGTGTAGGTTTTCCATCTTCATCCAAGTACTCTGGAACTTTTTTATACTTTTCAGTAAATCTATACTGCATATCATAGAAATCCATATTGCTATATATTCTTGATGTTGCATTTTTATCGAGTTCTGAAAGTTCATTTGTAAAACTCTTAACCCAAGAAGTCCACTCATCACGAACTATAAATGCAGCATTTTCTCTATCAGTTAAATCTCTTGAACCTTCAGGTGACCATGCAGCCTTAAGTGTTAGATTTCCTGTCCAAGTTTCATTTATAAAAGTTTGTAATAAATCACCTCCATTTATATACCAACCTTTAAGTTCATAGCCATCTTTTTTTATTTCATTTGTAGTTGGAAGTGTATTAACTACGCCTTCTTTATATTTATTTAATTCTTTCCACGTTACATTATCTTTAACCCAATCTCCACCGTCTAAATTATAAGTTACATTACTTTCATTTGCAGTAAAATATGGAGAAGTTAAATCTATATAAATTGCTGGTCGCACACCAACAAGTCCACTTGGGTCATATCCATTAAGTGAGCCAATCTCACCATTATAATTAACTATATCTGTATAAGTGGCACTCGCTGCAGACCTGAGCCACCACCAAACTCTACCATAAGATACACGAATGTATAAATTACCACGAGAAACATTTTTTGCATATAGTGTAGGTTTTATAAGTCTTACCATTTGATAAGTAAGAGTATTTGCTTCATTCTTTGACAATACGAAAACATTGTCTTCCGTATTCGCCGAACCCGATGTAACTAAAGTTTCTTTTTTTATAGCCGCCTTTTCACTTGCATCAAATGCTTTATTATAAAATTCACCATTCAACCAAGTTCTTAAATCACTAACATCCCAAGTTTTTTGCACAGTAGAATCATTAGTAAAACTCTTAAAATCAAGTACTTGTTCAGATACAAGAAGCGCCTTTGAGCCATCAGTTGATTTTTCTAGCACTTCCCACTTAATTGGTTCAAGTACATTTGGGTCTTTTGTATTTTGTGGATATCTACCAAAGTAAACTTTGTCGCCTACATTATAAGTAGGAACTGCACCAAAAAGAGTGGCATCATTATCACTTACAACACTCTCTAAATCCGATACCCCCCCCCATTTTCATTTGCAGTTTGATTTTCTGTAGCATCATTTCCTTCATTATTCTCATTTGCTACTTGATTTTCTGTAGTGCTACTTGCTCCATTATTAATAGAAACATTGCTCGCCAAAATGTTCATACTACCACTTGCCATAAGCATAGCCAAAACTAAAAATCCTGCTGATAATCTTTTCATAAAACTTTTCATAAATACTCTCTACTATATATTTATTTTCTCGTTCAAAAAATCAATCTTACAACAATTATACAACAAAATAGCCTATTTTTTCAACTAAATAGGCTAAAATGTATTAAAAAACTCTTAATTATGTTATTTTTACTTTATTGCTGATATGATGTCATTGGCTTCACATCTTTTCCGCTCTTTCTTTCATAATAGTTGTTTATTATCTGTATTGCCTTATTTGACAATATCAGAAGTCCTATGAGGTTTGGAAGCATCATGAGACCGTTGAATGTATCGGCTATGTCCCATACAAGATTTAAACTCATAGTAGCGCCTGCAACTATAAATGCAACATATAAAACTTTATAAATTGTAATAGATGACTTTCCAAATAAATACTCTGTCGCCTTTGAACCATAGTATGCCCACCCAATAATTGTTGAAAATGCAAAGAGTGTAACTGCTATAGCCAAAATCTTTCCTGCCACATGAGATAACTTATCAGTTATGGCAAGCGCAACTATAGACACTCCATTTACAGTTTCAACGTGTAAAGATTTTATAAATGTATTTTCATCAAGCGCTCTTTTCTTATCCCCTATCTTACTTGCATTGGCTTTTATTCTTACGATATTTCCAAAGAAATAAGAATTGTCATTGATTTCTTTATCAGTTAATTCTTCTACAAAATAAGTTTTTCCATATGCCTTTATCTCTATGTAATTTTTACCATCTTGAGGTTTTTCTCTATAAACTTTTGCATTGTTATTTGAATCAGTTTTTATAGGCATCTTATATGTATCTACATCTATGAGTTTTACTTTGCCTTCGCTATCTTTAAGCGACTCATTTATACATACTATCTGTTCATCATATGTTATGTTGCTTAATGCCTCATTTAACGAAGGAACTTTTATGTCTGCTGATAAAATTATCAATGCAGTAAATGAACATACTATTATAGTGTCAACAAATACTTCAAATATTCCCCAAAGACCTTGCTTGACAGGTTCTTTCTCATTTGAAGCAGAGTGTGCTATAGTACTTGAACCCATTCCTGCCTCATTTGAAAATGCTCCTCTCTTCAATCCAAATGTTGCAGCCCTTCTAATCACTGTTCCTAATATTCCTCCTGCTACTGCTTTCAAACTAAATGCAGATGTAAATATTTCTACAAAAACTCTTGGAATATTTTTTATATTGAGACATACTACTATTAAACCTATAAGAATATATGATATCGCCATAAATGGAACAAGTTTTTCCGTAACCTGTCCTATCCTTTTAGTTCCGCCAAATATAATTAATGCAGTAACTACGGCAAAGAATATTCCTACTGCAAGAGTTGGCACACCAAAATTATCATTAATTGCTTCTGCAATAGAGTTTATCTGAGCCATATTTCCCATACCATATGTTGCAACTATAGTTACAAGTGTAAAAAATATAGCAAGCACCTTTCCAATTTTTTTAAGCCCCATCTCTTTTGATATACCATTTTCAAAATAGTACATAGGTCCGCCACTATAGCCTGTCTTTTCATCATAATTTCTATAATAAAGTCCTAAAGCAATTTCAATCAAATGAGTAGCCATTCCTAAAATAGAACAAGTCCACATCCAAAAAACTGCACCAGGTCCACCAAGAACTATTGCAGTTGCTACACCAGCAATATTTCCTGTCCCGATAGTTCCTGCAAGCGCAGTAGAAAGTGCTTGAAACTGTGACAGTGCGTTGTTGTCACCTTTTTCTTTATCTTTACCTCTACTTATAATTCCTTTTATCGTATGTTCATACACTTCTTTAGAGTGAGTAATCTGAAAAAACTTTGTCCTTACTGAAAAGTATATACCAGTTCCAATGATTAGACATATCATTGGTATTCCCCACACTAAATCATTTAATATCCCATTATATCGTGAGATAACATTTACTAAATTTGTCAACATATAGTTTCTCCTACTTCAAAGTTTTATAAAAAGTTTTTGCTTACGCTACATTTATTTCGTTATTTTCTTTCCATTTGCCGCTGAAATAATATGTCCATATAATTAAAAATCCTGCGCCAAACCCAAAAATTCCATTCCACCAAATTATGCTCTCTCCTAAAAATGGCGAGTATCTAAATATATATGTAGATAAAACTCTAAGACTAAGCGCCACTATCGCTACAAACATTGGCACTGCACTGTGATTTGCTCCTTGGAAGAAGCCAAACATTGGGAAATACATTGAAAGCACCAAGTTGATTATGGCTATCGCATGCAAATGTTGTATGCATAACATAGTTGCTTCATTACTTAGTCCAAATAGTGCAATTATATCTGTAGCAAATGTGTAAACTAAAAAAGAAATTACAACTGTTACTATAAGTGAGATAATCATTGTCTGCTTTACACCGAGACTAACTCTGTCATATTTTTTTGCACCTATGTTTTGCGCAGTATAAGTTGCAAGCGTAGTTTGAAATGTGTGCCCAGGTAAGTTTAGATACATTTCAACTCTCTGTCCAACTGTAAATGATGCTGTCATAATTTTGCCAAATCCATTTACTGCTCTCTGTATGAGAGTTAGACCAAGAGACACTATGATAAGTTGCATAGAAATCGGTAACCCAATTCTCACAGTTTCTTTTATCAATCTATTGTTCCAGACATATTCACTTAACTTAAATCTGAAAATTGCATATCTTTTTCTCATATAGATATATGCTGCTACAAATGATACCGCCTGTGATATGTCTGTTGCTATCGCAGCACCTGCAACTCCCATCTTAAAATATGCTACAAATAACACATCAAGAATTATATTTAGCACTGATGCTATAAGTAAAAAGTATAGTGTCGCAGCACTATCTCCCACTGCTCTTAAAATTGCAGAAAAAATATTATAGCCGTATTGAAATATAAGTCCGAGCGAATAGATAACAAAATATTCTATCGCCAAATCTAAAAAACTATCTGGCACATTTATAAAATATTTTAATGCAGGTCTTGCAACAAATGCACCTATAATTCCTATTATAACTCCAAGTGTAAGCAAAAATAAAATTCCTGTCGCAGCATTTTCTCTCACACCTTTTTCATTTTTTGCTCCGTAGTGCTGTGCTACGACAACTCCATTTCCAGCCGAAAAACCTGTCGCAATAGCAAGAAACATAAATACAAAACTTGAAGTAGTTCCCACTGCTGCAAGTGCTTCTTCACTTGTAAAGTTTCCCACTACAATAGTATCAACAGTGTTGTATAACTGCTGAAGTAATAATCCCATAAAAACTGGAAATGCAAATCTTATTATGTGCTTCCAAGGAGCACCTTCTGTCATTGATTTAGTATTCATAAATCTCCATTTCATAATTTTTTTACAGCATCAAATATTTTACCACAAAAAAAAGACAGTCGCAACTGCCTTTTTAAATCATAAAATTATGTTTTTTTTAATTTAACTGTAAATTTTTATTGTCTAAGCACTTCTCCAAGGTAATGATTTCCCTGCATCTAAATAAATCTTTTCAACTATTGGTTGTAGTTCTCTACTTAATCTTTTACTGTCAGCACGATCTTTTTCTAAATGCTCAATACTTCTCTTAATACTATTAATAATATCATTTTTCCCATTTTCATCAATTACAACATCTCTTCCCAACTCATTCATACTATACCTCCCTAAAAAACTTAATTCCAAATCTTTCACAATTGTTTAATAAATCTACTAAGAAAACATCATTATCTACTGGGACATTATTATACGAACTAATTATCTCTTTAGATATTTCTAAATACTTATTTCTATCAAAGTTATCCTTAACAATATAAGAAATATTTCCAGCATTTGTCACAGCTACAATTATATAAATATTTGGTTCAGAACATAATGTTGATAAATCCAACAATGATATAATTCTATTCTTAGGATGATTATGGGATATAATCACAACACTTTTTGTTTCATAATTTAGTAAATGTGCTATATCTGAATTTTTATTCAAAATAATCTTATCAGTATTGGTCTCTCCAGTTGCTTTTAGCAGCCACTCTCCATTTTGGTTTTTAAAGCCATTTAAGTCATACACAAGTGCTACTTCCCTATCTATATTATCATTACGAATTTCTTCTAGGGTTTTTTTTACTATAATATTTAATCCTTCTGATTGCTCTTTTGTTAATCCATAATAATTTATTTTAGGTATTTTATTTATTATATCATCAGTAATTTCCCAAGGTTTATATACTCTTGGTGACATTACTATATCATTTTCAGTTATTTTTTTATTCTCTAACATATTAATAATTTCGCTTTAAATTATTGTTTATTATACCACATCTCTTATCAAACTGCAATTTAAAATAATAGCATCATTTCTATTAAATCAGCTTCCAAGGTGCCCCCTCGGTCATTGAGCTAGTATTCATACTCTTTACCTCTCTAATCAATACATTAAGTCCACTAACATGGGAAAAAGTTATTGCTTTTTTGGGAGAATATAGTTCAGTCTTATAAAACCATTCTTTTAGGAAATGGATTATTTCTTAGATATCCCCACATTTTATCTATGTATGCTAATGTATAATAATTTTCATAGTAATGATAATAAAAACATCCTTTTAAACTTAATTGATATGTATCATTCTTTTCAATAATAAATCCTAACTTTTTTGCTAGTTTCATTTCAATGCCATACATCTTTTCTAAAGAAATACCAAAAAACTCCTTAAAATTTTTTTTGCTAATAACAGTACTATATGCAGTCCAAAATAAATAATAAATCATTCTTTGCCTAATTGAAAATCTTATTGTTAATGCTGTAGCTAAAATATTATTATCTATCCGATTACAATACTCCTCTACAGAAAAAGTATTAATCTTGAACTGATCCCTTAAAAGAGTTGTGGCAGAGCAGCCAAAACCCAAAAAGTTGTCACGTGTCATAGAAGAGTATTTTGCTTTTTTATTATTTGTAAAAGTCCATATAGAATTACGAACATACCCTTTATTTAAACAATAGTTTGAAATTCTATCAAGCAATATCTTTTTTTCATTGTTATTCATTACCGGAATATTACTATTTAAAAAGCTAAAATTTATAAATGGATATATTGCAATATGGTTTGCACCAGCATTAAATGCATCATCAATGTCTTTTTTTAAATCTTCATATTTTTGCGAAGGCAATGCAAATATTAAATCTATGGAAATAGTCTCAAAATAAAACTTGTTCAACATTGACTTTAAATATTGAATGTCAACAGCTTCTCTTCCTAATATACTCTGAAATTTTTTTTGAAACGATTGTATTCCTATACTAATTTTTGTAACTCCTATTTTTTGAAGTTCTTGAAGCACATCAATTCTTACATCATTCGGATGCAACTCAACGCCTATACCTTCTGTGATAATGAAATGTTCCTTTACAGCATCTATTATTTTATAAAGAGAATTTATTGCAAGGGCTGGAGTTCCACCACCAAAATACAAGCTTGTAACTACTTTTTTTCCAACATGCATGCTTCCCACTAAATGAATCTCTTTTATCAGTGATTCAATATATTTATTACATTTTTCTACTTCATATATTTCTTTACAGTATGGGCAAAATGAACATATACTTTTACAAAACGGAATATGTATATACAATCCAAGTTTATCTAGTTCACCAAAATCTAAAAAATTATCATTTTCATTTGTAAAAGTCCATGGCTTAAATGACCTTGTTAGCCACATTCTTGTTATTGTAGTTAGGTAGCTCATATTTTCTCCATATTTTATATATACTTCAAATATGTTTTTAACATATCAAAAATTATTCTTAAATCACCTTTAAATAGCAAAGTGTATTCAGCTACAAAAAAATATCCACAATCATTACATAAAGATGATACATTTATACAACGTCCACACGTCGAAATTTCACCATTCTCAATGACCAAACACTGATAACAAGGTCTTGGGAAACTATTATTTATTATATATGGGAAAGCACTTATCAAATTAAATATTGGTGCACCATTTTTTTTCATATCCTTTATCACATTGCAGCACTCTTCCTTTTCTTCACGACTAATAGCTAGCTCTTTTGTATCTGGATACGGGGTATGAAAATTAAACGAGACAGCACGAACATTTTCAAGGCTCTTTGCAACTTCACACACATCTTTAACATAGTCTTTATTTATCTTATTAATTGCCATATATAAACATATATTATCTGCTGTTGCATTCTTTATATTATTAATTATAGTATCATAAGTATCTCCCCTAATTATATTATGATGAACTCTATCACCATCTAAGCTCAATAGAATCAAATCTGCCTCTGGCAAATCAATTTTAAATGTTCCATTAGTAACTACATTTACTATTAAAAAACCTATTTTTTTTGCCCTTATGACCAAATCTCTTATAGTCTTTTTACCATCTTGCCATAAAAAAGTTTCTCCGCCACAAAAAAATAATATCCTTACACCTTTATTATAAAGCAATTCCATTTCTACGCATATTTGATTATATGTATACATAACAAAACTTATGTTATTAACTGAACAATGTTTGCATTTCAAATTGCATCTATCTGTAACTATTATTGTGCCAAGAATAGAATCTTTTTTCTTAAATAAAATAGTTTTTATACCAAATTTTGCAAAACTGATAAATGTTGATACTTTCATACTTCATTTAAATTTCCTTGATTATAAATATTTTCTCTATACCATTGATCTAATATTCACATGCCTACTCTATTTTTATATGCTCCTTACAATATATTTTTAGTTTCTTTATTGCAACATTTTGAGACTAAGATACTTACCTCATACAATAAATATAGTGGCACACTTAGCATTATTTGTGAGAGTGCATCTGGCGGAGTTAGAATTGCCGATAGTGTAACTATGAAAAGCAAAACATATTTTCTAAATGATTTCAATTTGTCGTAACTGATGATTCCGTGACTTGACAGCATATATATAATTACTGGTAGTTCAAATGCAATTCCAAATGGGAGTAAGAATGAAAATAAAAAACTTACATACTTACCTATTGAAAAAAGTGGCTGTCCTACACCATTTCCTACAACTATAAAAAAATCAAGTAAGAATCTATATACTACAAAATATGCAAATGCTATTCCAGTCGCAAATAATATCAAGCACACAACAAATAACACTTTAAATTTTTTTATCTCTTCTTTATATAATGCCGGCTTTATGTATTTCCATAAAACAAACATTGTAAATGGGCTTACTATAATAGCCCCTAAAATTATTGACAGTTCAATTTTACACACAAATACTTCAGGTAAAGTTGTATATATTATGCTTATCCCTCTTGCTGCCAATGGTTTTTTTATAAATTCTAGTGCCTTCTCAGTAAAAAATATAAAAGAGACAGCAACTCCAATCAAAAGAAAAATAATTATTTCTATAATTAATTTCCTTAATTCATATAAATGTAAAACCAGTGATTTGCTTTCATCACTATTCATCTTTTACTTTCTCTTTGTCACTAGTAGAATTATTATTTTTAGCATTAACTTCATCTTTAAACTCTCTTACACTTTTTCCAAGAGCCTTACCAAGTCCTGATATTTTAGTCCCGCCAAAAACTACTGCTGCTATAAGCAAAATTATTATTAATTCTTGAACTCCTATGTGCATACTTCCTCCAATTATTTCTTATATGTTAATCATTATCCATTCCCAAATCCATTTCTTCCTTTGCATCTTTAAGAATTGTTTTATATTTATTGACAAGTTTTCCTGTTGCTTTTGCAATCTTCGGCAAATTATCTGGTCCCACAAAAACAAAGGCAACTAAAAGTATTATTACAATTTCTCCAATTCCTATACTCATACTAATAAGTTTTCACCAAAGATAAAACATTATTTTTACAAAGATTCTCTGCTGTTTTTGTTTTTAATTTATCAAGTAATTGATAGTACTTTGTAACTTCAGCAGGATATGTATTAAAATGTCCCACCTTATCTGTGCCAATTAAAAATCTATCTGGATATTTTTCCATAAGTTTTACCCAATCATCTAAGCTATCGCCATCATAGAAATTAGTTGGGAACTTATCAAGGAAATAATAGTCATACACAACCCAAGAAATATCTATCCATAAATTTTTATTATCATGTAATAAATCATCCGCAATCTTTATGAGATTTTTAACTTCTACTCTTCTTGAGATTCCTACATGTGCCCATATAATTTTGCATTTTCTATTGTATGAAAGTGCCTTCTTTAATTCATCAAGATATAAAATCTTATCTACATTTTGTCCAGTGATATTGTGATGTATCAGGACAGGCAAACCTTTTGACGCCGCTACATCATATATGCCAAGAAAACCTTCCCCATCAACATGAGGTGGCTCACCATAAGTAAGTGCTGTAAGATCATCATGGCGACTCATAAGTTCTCCTACTCCACTCCAAAACTTAGGATAATATTTCAAAACTTGTTCTAAATGATCAGCTGCAAACTTATCATTGCAATTAAAGCCACAACAAAATGGGAAAAATCTTTCTCTTATTTCATTACTTGATGCAAGTAACTCTTCTGCAAGCATATAATCTGTCGCAGAATAATAATAACATCTACTATCATTGCTAAGATAATATGATGGTGCCTCTTTCATACTACTATCCCATTGTTTTGTTATGCCTAGTCCAAAAATTACTGACTTTGATACACCTGACATATCCATTGCTTTGCATAATGTTTTAAATCCATCCGTCTTTTCTATAAAATCAAAAAAATGCAAGTGGCTATCTACTATGTCATATTTAATTTTTTCCTTTGGTGCAACTATATCAACATTTGTATTAGTAGCACGACTATCACCAATCAAATGATTCTTGTACGCAGAATCATCATTTCCTTCTGCAAATACTTTTGCAGCTTCAAGTGGCATTTGACTTGCTGCTGCTACACCAATTGCAGATGCTGCTGCCATTTTAAAAAATTCTCTTCGTGTCATTTTCATAAAACTGTACCTCATTAGATAAGTATTATATCTTATAATATATATATATATCAAATATTTATACTATACAAAAAGCCAATACAATAATCAATGTTTATAACTTAATCGATGCAATTCTCCTTTTTTTAACATACCATTAAAATTATTTTGACGGAGTGCCTCATAAAGCACTATCGCAACTGAGTTTGAAAGATTTAATGACCTTTCATTTTCAATCATTGGTATCCTTATACAATGTTCTTCATCTTTTGATAAAATTTCTTCGGGTATCCCTGCTGACTCCTTCCCAAACACTATATAATCACCATCATTATATTTTACATCAGTGTAGCTCTTATGAGCTTTAGTGGTCGCATACCATACAACAGGCTCACTGCGGGCTCCGCAAGCGTTCGCCCCTACAGCTTCGTCGCGAGCTATGTGATCATCGTCGTCGCGAACTATGTGATCATCGTCATCGCGAACTATATGAGCGACAAATCTAACAAACTCATCATAGTTATCATGCTTAAAAATTTTTAATCTATCCCAGTAATCAAGCCCCGCATGATGAATATTTTTTCTTGTAAGCTGAAAACCTATTGGATAAATCAAATGTAGTGCAGAACCTGTCGCAACACAAGTTCTGCCAATATTTCCAGTGTTATCTGGTTTCTCTGGCTCTAATAATACTACATTAAACATATTTATATAATAATACATTTATCAACAAATTACAACAATTTAGTAAAATTCCTTAATATTTTCTTTATACTAAATCAATATTCTATCATTTTTTATTCATAGAATTTTCAAAATTATTATATATACTATATTATACACAAATAAGTATACACTTTTTTTATAACCCAAAAAAGAAACCTGTGGAAAACCACAGGTTTCTTTTCAACATAAACATTTTATTTATGTATCATCATCCCTTATTTTAATTCAAACGTATCCAAAATAAGTTGTATATTATTATCTAATTCTTGTTTTTTGCTAATATCTACACATCTTTCAGATACAATTATAAAGCGATAATCATCAAGTATATAACAAAGTTTTTCCATTGTGTTATCTTCTGTTGTTATTGAGAATGAAATAAGTTGATATCCTTTTTTTGTGCGCCCTACTTCATGGTTTTCTTGCAATATTTCTTGATTAAATGCACGATACTTATACATTGTTGTTGTTGTTATTTCATATGTATACTTTAAAATATCCGAATCTGAAGTAGAATATTTTGATGGTACACTCATTATTATAATATTATTTTCTGGTTCATTTTTGTTGATTTCATCATTAGTACAATATATCTTTGTTTGTTCTGTAGGGGTATAATCAGGCAATTGAACTTGATATAATGAATCTGATATGCTATATTTGCCAAAATCGCAATCCTCCACTCTTATAGCACCAAAGCTAATAATTGAACAAAAGCATATTAACATAAATATCAATATTACAAATATTATTTTTTTTAATAGCATACTTTATTCTCCAACTTCTGCCACTTCTAGTCTTGCTTCTGCTCTTCTAAGTGCTTTTTCGGCTCTAACTAAATCAGTTCCTTCCAGTTTTTCATCTAATCTTTTTACCGCTCTCTCTTTTGATTCCTTTGCTCTCTCAACATCTATCTCATCTTTGAACTCTGCTATCTCGGTTAAAACTGTAATTGTATCAGGCATAATAGTTGCTATTCCAGACATTGCTGCAAGATATGTAGGTTTTTCTTTATTCTCTTCATATATAGTAAGTCTACCTGGTGCAAGAATTTGTGTCATAGCAATATGTCCTGGAAGCACACCAACATAACCTTCAGTTGTGTTATATTCTATCATAGTGCACTCTCCATCAAAAATAACTCTCTTTGGTGCTATGACTTGTAACCTTATCTTATCCATTATTTCATTGCCTCATATTTCTTCACCACACCATCAATAGTTCCTACATTTAAGAAACAACTCTCTGGTATGTGGTCATATTTTCCTTCAAGTATTTGTCTAAATCCTTCAACTGTATCTTTTACTGATACATATTCTCCAGGGAGACCAGTAAATTGCTCTGCTACGTGGAATGGTTGTGACAAGAATCTTTGTATTCTTCTTGCACGAGCAACTGCTTGTTTTTGTTCTTCAGAAAGTTCATCCATACCAAGCATCGCAATTATATCTTGAAGTTCATTGTATTGTTGTAAGCACTCTTGTACTGCATGAGCAACTTGATAATGTTCTTCTCCAACTACAAGTGGGTCAAGCATACGAGATGTAGATGCAAGTGGGTCAACTGCAGGATAGATTCCTATCTCTGTAAGTGAACGAGTAAGAACTGTAGTTGCATCCAAGTGTGTGAATGTATTTGCAGGTGCTGGGTCAGTCAAGTCATCGGCTGGCACATAGACAGCCTGAACTGATGTGATAGAGCCCTTCTTTGTAGATGTGATTCTCTCTTGGAGAGCACCCATCTCTGTCTGAAGTGTTGGTTGATAACCTACGGCTGATGGCATACGACCAAGAAGCGCTGACACTTCTGAACCTGCTTGAGTAAATCTAAATATATTATCTATAAATAATAAAACATCTTTTCCTGCTTCATCTCTAAAATACTCTGCCATAGTAAGTCCTGAAAGACCAACTCTCATACGAGCCCCAGGTGGTTCATTCATTTGTCCAAACACCATAGTAGTTTTATCCATAACACCTGATTCTTTCATCTCGTAGTAAAGGTCATTTCCTTCACGAGTTCTTTCTCCAACACCAGTGAATACTGAATAGCCACCGTGTTCTGCTGCTATGTTTCTTATAAGTTCTTGTATAAGGACAGTCTTACCAACTCCGGCACCACCAAAGAGTCCTATCTTTCCACCTCTTTGATATGGGCAAAGTAAATCTATAACTTTAATTCCTGTTTCAAGAATCTCTTTTTCAGTTGACTGGTCTGAAAATGCAGGTGCTGGTCTATGAATAGGATATACTTTTTTTGATTTACATGGTCCTGCTTCATCAATAGTTTCTCCAAGAACATTAAATATTCTTCCAAGAGTCTCTTCACCTACTGGAACTTCTATAGGTTTATTTTCACTTACTACTTCAAGACCTCTTGACAATCCATCAGTTGGTCCCATCGCTATACACTTAACCATACCATCTCCAAGGTCTTGTGCAACTTCAAGTGTAAGTGTAGTATCTCCATTTTTTACTTTACATGCCGCATAGATATCTGGTACATCATTTTCAAAATGCACATCTACAACTGCACTTATGATTTGAACTATTTTTCCTTTTAACTCCATGTTTTATCTCCTTATATTGCATTTGCTCCTGCTACTATCTCTGTAAGTTCTTGAGTAATTGCTCCTTGTCTTGCTCTATTATACATAACTCCCAACTTTTCACTTAACTCTTTTGCATTTTTTGTCGCATTGTCCATCGCGGTCATTCTTGCACCATTTTCAGATGCGACAGATGCTGTAAGTGCTCCATATAGAAGTGTTGAAATGTAGAGAGGAATTATTTGATTAAGCATCTCTTCATCTTCCATCTCATAATTCATTGGCATAGTATCATCATCTTCGTATTTTGATTTTGCTATGTGAAATGTTCTCTGCTTTATCAGTTCTGTCTCACTGTCAGTATTCTTTTCTACATTTTCAAATGGTAAAAGTTTAAGCACTCTTGGTATATGCGTAATAGTATTCTTAAAATATGTGTACACAAGATATATTTCATTTATCTTTCCATTTACAAAATCATCAAGTGCATCCTGTGCCATCTCTACACAACTACTATAATGTATATCATCAATTCTTTCCGAGTAATCTCTTTCAATAGTAAATCCTTTTCTTGCAAGTTCATCTCGTGCTTTTGAACCTATGGCATAAACAAGTGTATCATCTTTATTAAACTTTATTTCTGCTTCTTCGCCAATTAACTTTCTAACTATGCTTGCATTGTATCCACCTGCAAGGCCTTTGTTGGAAGAAAATACTAATACTGCTTTTTTTGCATTAGGCTTGCCATTTAGATATTTGTGTTTAAGAGATTTCGAATGTTTTATGACACTTGTGATTTTCTCATACATAGCATCAAAATATGGCACCGCTTCAGTTGCCGCTTGTTTTGTCTTTTGGAGTTTTACAGTAGCAACAAGTTTCATTGCTTTTGTAATCTTGCCAGTAGACTCAACAGTCTTTTTTCTCTGTTTTATTTGCTTCATTGAAGCCATAATACTTTATACCTCGTAACCCTTAGACTTCTTAAATCCCTCTATTGCATTTTTAAGTGTTTCTTCAATTTCAGGAGTTAATTCTTTTTTCTCTCTTATATCTTTGAAAAGATTTGGTGCATAACCATCTATATATGTGAAAAGTTCTGTTTCAAAATCCATAATCTTTTCAACTGGAACATTTAATAAATATTTCTTCTCTGCTGCATATATTATAGTTATTTGTTTCTCTACAGGAAGTGGCTTATATTGAGGTTGTTTTAAAATCTCACGAACTCTCTCACCTTGTGCAAGTTGTTCTTTAGTTGACTTATCAAGGTCTGAACCAAATTGTGCAAATGATGCAAGTTCTCTAAACTGTGCAAGCTCAACTCTTATAGGTGCTGCAATTTTTTTCATCGCCTTAATCTGTGCTGAACCACCAACACGGCTTACTGAAAGACCTGCATTGATTGCTGGTCTAAATCCTGCATTGAACATATCTGTCTCAAGATATATTTGTCCATCTGTTATTGATATAACATTTGTAGGTATGTATGCAGATACATCACCTGCTTGTGTCTCTATGATAGGAAGGGCAGTGATTGAACCGCCTCCAAGTTTGTCATTTAACTTTGACGCTCTTTCAAGTAATCTACTATGTAAGTAGAATACATCTCCAGGATATGCTTCTCTTCCTGGTGGTCTCTTAAGAAGAAGTGAAAGCGTTCTGTAGGCTGCTGCATGTTTAGTTAAATCATCATAAACTATAAGTACATCTTCGCCTTTTTCCATCCACTCTTCACCAATAGCACAACCTGAATATGGTGCTATATATTGAAGTGGTGCAAGGTCAGATGCAGTAGCAGTTACTACTGTTGTGTAATCCATAGCACCATAATCTTCAAGAGTCTTAACAATATTTGCAACAGTTGATGCCTTTTGACCAATCGCTACATATATACATTTAACATTTTGTCCCTTTTGATTGATTATAGTATCGATGGCAATAGCAGTTTTACCCGTCTGTCTGTCTCCTATTATAAGTTCTCTTTGTCCACGACCTATTGGTATCATTGCATCAATGGCTTTAATACCAGTTTGAAGTGGAGTATTTACAGACTTTCTATCTATAACGCCATGTGCAATTCTTTCAATAGGACGAGTACCAGTAGTATTTATTGGTCCCTTATTGTCAATAGGTTGTCCTATAGCATTTACAACACGACCTATCATGGCATCACCTACAGGCACTGACATGATTCTTTTAGTTCTCTTAACCGCATCCCCTTCTTTTATGTCATCAGCATTTCCAAGAAGAACACATCCTATATTATCTTCCTCAAGGTTAAGTATCATACCATAGATTTCACCAGGGAATTCAAGAAGTTCTCCTTGCATAGCATCTTTAAGACCGTGAATTCTTGCTATACCATCAGCAACTTGAATAACGACTCCTTCTTCAGTAGTCTCTACTTTATCTTGATATTTGCTGATTTGTTCTTTTATAATAGAACTAATCTCTTCTGGTTTTAAATTAATCATAGTTTCAAACCCCTTAGACTTTTTTGTATGTCAAAAATTTTAGATTTATAAGTTTTGTCAAACACTTTATCGTCTATTTTTATTTTCAACCCTGCAATCAAACTTTTATCAACTTTATAATCAACTATGATATTATCATAATTAGTTGATGAAATGAGTTTTTTTGTAAGAGTTTCTTTTTTCTCATCATTCAATTCACTTGCAGATATCACTTCCGCTTCGCCGACATTTTTGTCATTAAGCACTTGATGTGTAAAATATTTAAGAATAGGTGCGAGTTCATTTTGACGACCTTTATTTATAACTAAAGAAATGAAATCAAGTATCTTTAAGTCATCGCCCTTAGTCCCACTAATCTTAAAAAACTTCGTAGAAGTGCTTGCTGGTCCATTCCATAACTTATCTGCGAAAATGTCTTTTATAAACTTTACTTTTTCATCACTATTTAATTTTGGATTTATGAGAAAATCTTTTACATCACTTGAACTATTTAACACTTCTATAATATCAAGTGCCTGCTCATACATCTTCTCGCATTTTCCTTGCTCTTTAGCAAAATCAAACAATGCTTCGCCGTAAATTTTAGAAACTAACCTTGCCATGTATCTGCTCCAATTTCATTTAATGCTTCTTCAAATAATTTGTCTTCACTCTTTGCACTTACATTTTCTTTTATAATCTTAGAAGCAAGTACTGTTGAAATGCTTATAACTTGATTCTTAAGTTCATCTATTGCCTTTGCCTTCTCTTGCTCAACTTCTTTGTTTCCACGGTTGATGATGTTTTGTGCTTCTGTCTTTGCATTATTAACTATGTCTTCACTCATCTTTTTAGCATTCTTTTTTGCATCATCAATAATCTTGTCAACTTCTGTTCTTGTCTCTGCAAGTTTCTTCTCGTATTCTTCTTTTAGAGCAATAGCATCAGACTCTTGTTTTTTTGCATTTTCAATCTCATTTTTAATTTTGTCGCTTCTATTCTTTAAGGCCTTTTGAACTGGATTAAATAGAAAATATGATAAAGCAAAGAAAAGTATAAATACATTTACACCCGTTATAAGAGCATCAAAAATTAACTGTGAATCGAAACCAATAATTCTAAATAAACTATCTCCAGTTAAAAACATCTTTATCTCCTTATTTTATCACTTATAGTTCGCCTAAACAAACTTAAGCAACATTCTAACCGAAAGGCTTAACGAACATAAGAATTATAGCAACAACAAGTCCATAAAGACCAGTAGTCTCTGCAACTGCTTGTCCAAGAAGCATAGTTGAAGTGATATCTGATTTAGCACCTGGATTTCTTCCAACTGCTGATGCACCATAACCTGCTGCTATACCTTGACCAACTCCTGGTCCTATACCTGCTATAAGTGCAAGTCCTGCTCCAATTGCTGAGCATCCCCAGATAAAATCATGTCCTGTAAAATTTGTCATAAATAATTCCTCCGATATTTATTGATTTTTTATTTAATAATATTAATTATTAACGATTGATTACAATTTATCATTTACATATACCATCGTGAGCATACAGAATACATAAGTTTGTATTGCTCCACTAAATAAATCAAGATATGCGTGTAAGAATGATGGTACTGCTATCTGAGCAAGTAATGGTGTCATGCCATACCAAAGACCAAGCATGATTACACCAGATAAGAGGTTTGCAAAAAGACGGAGTGAAATGGAAATTGGGTTAGCAAACTCTCCTATAAGATTTATTGGAAATAACACAGGTAATGGTTGAAATAGTCCTGTGAAATGTCCTGCTCCGTGGTTCTTTATTCCTTGGAACTGTACTATTGCAAATGTAAAGAAACCAAGACAGAATGTAACTCCATAGTCAGCAGTAGGTGCTCTCATTCCCATAAATCCTGAAAGATTACAAGTGAGTATAAATATAAATAAAGTTCCTATATAATTTATAAATCTATTTCTATTTTCGCCTAAAATACTATCAGCCATTCCATTAAGTGCTTCTACCGCCATCTCTATAAAGTTCTGAAGCCCTGTTGGAATCTCATCAGCATTTTTAAATTTATTTCCTACTATAATTCCAAAAGCCAAAATCATTATTGTTATTATCCACGATGATATAGCAGTAGTAGTTATCCATACATCTCCACCTAAAAACTGAAAAGGAAGTTTATACACTCCTTTAATCATAAAACTTTCTGCTAATTCATTTCCTGTTAAAAACAATCCCATTTATAAACCTCTTTTTTCTAATATTGGTGTAAGGTATGCTCCGACTTTCACTCCTACAGATGCTATTAAAAATATCAATCCACCAACTACACCAAATACTTTTTCATTTATAATTACAACAAGAATTACACAAAAACTTATCAATCTAACTATACTTGATATTATCATGTGTCGTTTCGCAAAGCCATCATCATTTGCATCAACCGATTTTGATATAGATACTGTCATCGAATATATAGAAAAAATGCTATAGACATATCCTAAAATGAGTGGCAGAAAATATTTTATTAATCGATTTATTGTTTCCGCATTTGAAAATGCTTTAGTCTTACAATACATTATAGTAGCAAATGTGATAACAATTAGCAAGCAAATATTATAAACCGAAGAACCTATCATCATGCATCTCATAGTTCTTCTTACTTTATCATCTAAATTATTCCTCTTCATCAGTGTTTTTGCCAAGCGCTTGTTGATTTACAAAATAAGCCACATCACCTGTGACAACTGCTACTATTACAAGCACAAGTATGATAACTGCAAATATAAAACCTATAATAAACATAAAGTCTCCTACATATTTCTAATACAACTATTTTACCAAAAAATTAAGTATAAAACAATAGAAAATTAAGAAAAAATTTAAAAATTTTCCTCATATTTTTCAACAATTTACTAACTAAAATAACGATTTCACTACTTATTTAGGTCTTTATTGGCAAATGCAAGTCCAATTTTTTAAGTGCATTGTTAAGTAAATACCCAATTAAATAAATTGATATAATTTCCCCAATAGCAACATATATGCCTGACAAAATAAGTGGCATGTTTTCTGAATATGCATATTTTAAAACAAGTGGGACTATGATTGCATTTGAAAGAATTGAAGGGAACATTTTGATAAAGAAAACATCTATTTTGATTTTTTCAGTTATCGCCACATAAGGTTTGTCAAATTTTATAAACCTAATAGCATATAGCCCTATAAAAGTTGCAAGAGTTCCAAAGATGGCATCAATGGGGTTGCCATTGTAGACATTTGCTATAAAACATCCAATAGTTACTGATATTACCGCAAACTCATCAAAAAGTGGCATAATACAAAGTGCTTCTGCAATTCTCACTTGCACGGCACCATAACTAATAGGTTGAAACACTATACACAGCACCACATAAAGTGCAGTGTATACTGCATTCTGAAGTATCACTTTTAATCTTTTATTCATTTTTTCTCCTTCATCTCAATTTCTCGATGAATAATTATTTATTTCGTAATTTTTATTAATTTGTTTTAAAAATATTTCGACTATTATTATCTAGATCAGATACTCATCATAAAGAATCATAATAATGAACTAACTCTTTACAAAACTTTGCTCCTAATGTATTTATACCATTCTTTTCGCTTTGACCATACTTTTTCCTAAATCTTCGAGCACAATCACCAGTAGTTATCACTCTATGCTCACACTTAATTTCAGACTCTATTTCTTTTTTCATATTATGATAAAAATATAATAACTGATATTCACCAACATGATTTCTATACAATAATTTATCTATTTCTTGTACACACTCATCAACTATATTCCAATACTCAATAACTTTATCTAGCCTAATAATAATACTATCTAATTTTTGCAATTTATGTATATTTTGAGCTTCTGCTATATCTCGACCGAAAGCATGTGCTGTATCATTACGTATTTTTCTAATTTTATTCAATACAGGAATACTATTCTTTAATTTTAATGGTGCATCTTTAAACATCTTTTTAAAATTATTAAATCGGGTTTCCCACATTCCTTTGACACAAGATTCAATTTCTTTTGAAAAATCAAATGTCCCTCCAGATTTTATGACTTTTATTCCATCAATACTCTGTGGCATTCCATATATTACACCAACATCAGATTCAAGTGATAATTTAATAATGCTTGCCATATATATTTCTAAATTTGCATTTATTGAAATTAATGTATTCAAATTTACCCAATTCTCTAACTTGTTATATGATTTACTCCATTCTTTTAAGTTTAAAAAATAAGCATTTGTTTTCTTTATTCCAGTATTAAAATCAAAATACTTATTTGGTAAATCTTCCCATTTAGCCATTTTGTCTTTATGTAATGTACTATAAACATACTTATGTGATGAAACCATAGTTATATACATCCTCCTTAATTCACCACTATATGCATTATATGATGAATAAGGCAAAGAAAATTTTGTACGAGGACTCCAACGACTAAATGATATCTGACTTGACATATTTTAAAACACCTCATTCTATAAATTATAAAAAATAACATTTATATTAATTATGTATATAAAAATATTTACAACTTTTAGGTTTTTACCGCACCAAACATTTTTTCAACATAAATGTCGCGAAATGCGGTATTGTTAAAATTTTATTTTCAAAAGATATATTGCTCTCTTCAATTTTTATGCCATATTTTATATTTTTATATTTATCACCATCTATTAAAGCACGAAGTGATTTTGAAGTTCCGATTTTTGACTTTACTTCTATTGGTACTATACTATCATTATCTCTTGTTATAAAATCTTCTTCCAATGTAGAATCTTCTTTTTTATAATAGTATAATTCAACCCCACTTTTATACAATGCTTCTGCTATTATATTTTCGTAGACCCCGCCTTTATATGTTGACTGATTGTTTTTTATAATTATATCATCTTTTGATTCTTTATCTAAACTATAAAGCAGTATTCCACTATCAGCAAAATATAATTTGTATTTGCTTATGTCAATATTTGCTTTCAACGGGAACTCAAGATTTTTTATTGCAAAACTTCTAACTAAAATACCTGTGTCGCACAACCATTCAATACAAGGCATATAGTCTTTACTTCTTGCACCAGATTTAATCTTGCTTATTTGAAACTTTTTATTTTCTTCACCAAGTTGTGCTACTGCACTGAGATATGTATTTAATAATTTCATCTTATCAAATCCCGTTGCATATTTTCTCATATCTGTTTTATAATCTTCAATTATTTGTAATAATATATTGTCTATGTCAGTAAATAAATTATTTTCTACATATCTTGCAACTGCTTCTGGCATACCAGACACTACTAAATATTCTTTCCACAAAGTTTTTAAAATATTATATTGCAAATCTGAAAATGGCTTTTTCTCTTCCAAATATGTATAAAACTCATTTACTTGGCTTTCTGTATAACCTTTTGCCCATAAGAATTCTTCAAAATCAAGTGAATTCATTTTATAATCTATTTTATATCCGACACTTATGCTCGTAACATTTTTATAATTTATTCCAAGTAACGAGCCAGAACATATAACATCATATTTACCATCTAAAGAAAAAAATTTTAATGATGTCATAGCATCTGGGTATTCTTGTATTTCATCAAATATGATTAATGTTTTACCTGGTATAATTTTAACTTTCTGATTAATTAATGTTATATTTTTAATAACACTTTCTGTGTTATAACCATTTGCAAATATTTCCTTGTATTGTGGTTCATCAACAAAGTTTATATATACAACTGAATCATAATTATTATCTGCGAAGTGCAAAATTGATGAGGTTTTACCAATTTGCCTCGCACCCTTAATAATTAATGGTTTTTTTAGGTCTGATTCCTTCCATTCTTTCAAATATTTGTCTATTTTTCGCTTTAAATATGCCATGAATATACTATATCATAAAAACCCACCAAAATCAACCACTTTAACAAAAAACCGACCAACTTTTACTTAAAAATCACAGAATACTGACCAACTTTAGCCCAAAAATCACAGAATCTTAACCAACTTTTCGCTAAAAATCACAAAATTCCGATCAACTTCTACTATATCACTACATTATTTTAGAATAACAACTTTTAAACGCCCTATACCCCACCATTCCGAACTCGCCAAAGTCCACATCTCCCATAGCACATCTAACTATTGTCCACACCGCATTATAAAGACCGCCAAGTGCCATAAAAGATGTTATCATTTTTAAAGCAACCTCATCACTTTTTGGTATTATAGCAGAGTCATCAACTCCAACATCTGCTTCCTTATACATCTTATACAATTCAAATGTCTTATCCACATCAAATCTCACATAATCTCCAAATAATGCTATATCAGAAAGTGGATTTGCCATACCACCATATTCAAAGTCTATCATCTTTAATTCATTACCTACAATTAATATGTTATTTGGATTTGGGTCTCCGTGAGTTAAAGTTTTTACTGTATCAACACTATCAAGATAATTTTTTATTTTTTTTGCGCTGTCAATCACTTCTTCAAAATCTTCATAGGGCACATATATATTTTTTTCTTTTATGATGCTTATATATTCATCTAATTTTTTTATTATGCTACAATCTGCATCAACCTTAATATTAAGCAAATGAAACTTTTTATAAAGCGCCATACACTTTTTCATTTCATCCACATTATTTTCATTTAGAACTCTCGCATCATTAAAATATTTTGATATTTTATAACCTGTTCTTTTATCAAAATAAATTATATCTTCTGTGATATTATAAGGTTTTAATTTTTCTAAAATCTCGCCTTCTACATTTCTATCAATGTAAGCATCAGTATTTTCTCCTGGAACTCTTGCAAGATATTTTGTATTGTCATATGAAAATATATATGAGTGATTAGTCATTCCTTCTTTTATACATTTTATGTCATTTATCTCACTATCTTTTATATGAAATGCTTTTGACACAAAACTTATAGCCTCTGAACCATAACTGATACTTTCTTTATCAAACCTATGTATATCCTCTAAATTGTCAAACTCAAAAATCACTCCTTTATCAAGTTTATGCAGGTAAATATCTGGCAATTTATCAAAATTGCGAACAAGCACATCTTCCCAATAATAATTGTCAGTTGAAGTTTTATTATAATACTCTTCTATCATTGGTATTAACTTATCTAAAAACTCTTTGGTTAGAAAGCAAGGTCCTACTAAATAAAAATCATTATACCCACCTATTTCAACTGCATTTATTTTATTTTTGCTATTTATAATATATCTCCACTCATTTTTTAAATCATCTGCAAGTGAACCTATATAATATGGTTCTATCTCATATTTATGATAAATATTTTCACTTATATAAACATCTGACACACACACATAGACATTTTTATTTCTCATTATTTCTCTCGCATGATAAAATGTAGATAAAGTGTTTTTATTTTTATACTCTCTGTTGTAAATGAGTTTGACATCATACTTATCTATTAGATAATCAAATTTTTCTTTCATGTATCCGACCATTATGGTAATGTCATTTATACCTGCTTCAAGAAGTTGTTCAATCTGTCTCTCTATCATTCGCTCGCCCTTAATTTTTATAAAACTCTTTGGAGTATCAAAAGTAAGCGGAGCAAGTCTCACACCCATACCACATGCAAATATTATCGCCTTATCTACCTTATGACTTTCAACTTCTTTTCTACCTTTGTCAGTGATTTGATAAGCACCTTCATTTTTATTATTAAGATTACTTTTGGATATCAGTCCCTTGTCATAAATTTCATTTATCACAGAATTAATTTTACCAAGAGACACAAAAAACTTTTTCGCCAAATCTCTTTGCGAAACATTTGCATTTTCAAGTATTGTTCTTGTCACTAAAAACTCTAAATTCATATTCTACCTATTTATTTCTTTAATGGCTCACTTTTTAGAGGTTCCCTTAATAAATTGCATATCACTTTAAAACCATAATATGGGCTTGGCAAACACACCACTCCAAGTTTCATCAACTTCTCTATAGCCTCTTGATTTCTTGAGCATGACATAAATGACAATATAAATATAGGCTTCATCTTATCTTTCAATTTTTCTTTTGTCATACTTATAGCATCTATCATATAATATATACATGGGTCATCTATATGGTAAAGCAAAGTATAGCCTATCACAACCATATCAATTTCCGTTTGCATCATAATATTTATAAGTGCATCACTAAACTTTTCAGCATCATATGAAAGTGTCACAGTCATATCAAGTGGGTTTGAAATATTTGCATAGTCAGGCAATCTCTCTTTTAGATATACACTAACTTCATTTGTAAACTCTGGAAATGAAACATCAAACATAGGCGCTACTTCACCCACAATAGCCGCTTCACCACCTGACAGATTGATTGACGCTATTCTATTCCCTTCTGGAAGTTTATCATAACAAGATATACATACAAGCGTATAAATAAACTCTTCAAGGTCTCTTGTTCTTATTACATTATATTTATGTATCATCTTATCAAACTCTTCATCACTAAAACTTTCTACACTGCCAGTATGTTGTTTAGCAAGTTGCTTTGTTTTTTCATTTGAACCTGATTTAATAAGAACTATCTTTTTATTTTTTTCTTTTGCATATGCAAGTGCTTTTTCAAATGACAAAATATCCTTTATGCCATCTATATAAAGCCCTATGACTTTTGTATTTACATCATCTGCTAAAAAGCAAATGAGATTTTGCATTTTTACATCTATAGAGTTTCCACATGAAATATTGTAGGAAAACTTTGTCCACTGATTATCTATAAGAGATAACCCTATCATGCCACTTTGTGAAATAATACCTATACTGCCTTTTCTTTCTCTTTTCTCTGACAAAAATGCAAATGCATTTACGCCATCTATAAAGTTAGAAAAACCAGCGCAGTTTGGTCCAAGAATTGTTATATCCAAATCATTTGCAGTCTTTAACAACTCTTTTTCAAGTTCTATATCCTCTATCTTTCCTGTCTCCCCATATCCACTTGCAAATACCACAGCCGCCTTTACATTTTTTTCTTTTCCTTCTTTCAAAACATTGCAAACTATTTTTTTATTTACTGCTATAATCATTAAATCTATATCTACTGGCACATCAACTATACTTTTATAACATTTTTTGCCAAATAAAAAATCTCTTTTAGGATTTATATAAAAAATCCTATCCTCATCATCTATTAGGCTTGTAAGATTTTTACAAACTGCACCACCAAAACCCTCTGATTCATTTGCACCAATTACTGCTATGGTTTTAGGATTAAATAATTCTTTCAAATTCATTTTCTTCTCCATATATCATCTAAACATTTACTTTATTTTTAAATTATTATTCAAATATTATATTCTTAAAGTAATCTAATTTACTATCGCATGCCTTACTCTTTTCAAACTTTTCTTTTATTGCATCTATAATCTCTTCTTCAGTAAATAATTTATTGTTGTTCCCATCAGTATCTTCATTTATAAACTTTTTTAATAGTTTTAAGTTTAAGTTTTTATCATTTATTCCCTTTACTTCATAGTATTTTGAATCTACATTTTTATATTTCTTATATTTATCATAAATACTACTATCCAGTACTAAAAAATCTGTTGGCATATTTATAGTTGGGTTTAAAATATTATTTCCATCTATATCTATTTTCACTATGCAACAAGATTCTCCGCCTCTCATCTGTGAACCATAAAAAGGATAAAAAGATGCACTATAATTTTTATTTCTTGATGCTATCATAAAAATATCGCCTATGCTCTGTGCACCTTGACCGCCTATTCCTATTATAAATATCTCTTTAAACATTATTTACAAACTCTCCTATCTTATATACTTTTGTCCACTCATTGTTTATAACATCAACCATTTCAATAGGTTTTAATTTATAATTAGTTGGGCAGGGCGATAATAATTCCACTAAATTAAACCCTCCGTGCTTCATATATTTATCAAATGCAACTTCTATGTATTTTTTTGCTATATCAATATTCTCTTTGTCAGTAAGTGCGGCACGAGCAAGGTAACTTATAGGAAATGAGGATATGATATTCTCTATCTTTAATCCTATGTTGCCATTTGAAGGAGAGTCGCAGAGTTTCGTTCCTACATTTGTCGGTGCAACTTGTCCACCAGTCATTGAATATAGCCCATTGTTAATTATAATTGCAAGCACATCATCATTTCTTCTTGCCGAATGCACCATCTCTTCCATCCCAATAGAATATCCAGCGCCATCTCCCATATATGATATAACTATATTTTCTTGTCTCATAATTTTATATCCTTTAGTTACATCAAGTACTCTACCATGTGCGCACATAATTGCATCATAGTCAACATAGTCTATGAGAAGCGAACAGCAAGCCACATCCAAAGCAAGAATGGTTTTTTCTTTTAATTTTTTTTCTTTTATTATTTCATCAAGCATCATCATAGCAGTCCTATGACCGCAACCAGCACAGAGCATATCATACATATTATTTTATCTCCTCTATGAAACTTAATATATCAAGCACAGTTGGGCAAGTTGACATACTATTTATAGAATAATATTCATATTTAAATTTTGTAAAATATTCAACATCCGCTCTCATCTGCTTTAATATGTTAAGTTCAACAACTACTATTTTTTTGCAATTTGTTAATGTTTCAAATGCCTTCTTTGGAAATGGATAAAGTGTTATGGGAATAATTAAACCAACTTTTACACCATTTGCTCTTGCTCTCTTTACTACATCAACACATATTCTTGCACATATAGAAAATGCAACGAGAACTATTTCTGCATCTTCTGCAAAATAAGATTCATATCGCTGTTCATTCTTTTCTATCAATTCATATTTATTTTTTAATGTCTCATTAAAATCTTTGTCGTGATAATAAATATTTTGTATACGCTTTGGATTATTATTTTTATTTCCTGTCAAAGTATATGAAAGTTTATCTATGTTATTTTTATTTTGCGAATGCACTTCTACTATTTCTTTTGTATGTGCTATATCACTGTCATAAGTTATGATAACTGGATTTCTATATTTTTCTGATAATTCAAATGCAATTTTAGGATAAGTTATACAATCTAATATGGTGGTACATGCGAGCACTATAGAATGATAATCTCCATTGCCACCTCCCTTTGTCATCTGATTATAATCTCCTTGACTTCTTGGTATGTCGCCAAGCCCTGCTCCTTCTCTCATTACATTTAGTATAACTGATGGAACAAAATCTCCTGCCATATAAGAGATTGCTTCTTGCATAAGAGAAAAACCACAACCTGAAGTTACAGTAAGCGCTCTTGCTCCTGCTATACTTGCTCCCATAATCATATTTATTGCAGAAACTTCTGATGATGCATGAACAAATTTCACACCATAGTCATTTGCATATTTTTCAAAAAACTCATATACATCAGTTGATGGAGTTATAGGGTAGCCTGCATAAAAATCTATTCCTGCTGCAAGCGCTCCATATGCAAATGCTTCATTTCCATTTAATATCTTCTTCATAAAATACCTTCCTAATCACAGTAAACTGCATAAGCCGTAATTAACTATGCTAATACTTATGTTCAAATTTATTACTATTGACATTTATTTGAACATATGGTATTATGTTCATTACTTTATAGATTATATAATATTTGAACGATGCTGTCAATATCTTAATCTAATTATAGGCTGCATCATAGGGCAAATGCCACAAAACCCACCAAAAGGAGATTATTATGCAAAAATTAAAAAATGAAATCAGCAAACTACAACTATCTATAATGATAATACCATTTGCAATAATTATAACACTGTGCTTTTTCTTTTTTACTTATCCAAATGAGACAAATAATTTTTTCTCTGCGATAAATCCATTTTTTAGAGATAGGATGTCAATTTTATACCTTTTTGTCAATTTATTTGTTTTCATTTTCTCTTTCTTTTTAGCATTTTCAAAATATGGAAATATAAAACTTGGCGACAAAGATGAGAAACCAAGATTTTCATTTTGGGAATATGGCGCTATGATGTTTTGTGCAGGTCTTGCTGGTGACATAATTTATTACTCTTATACAGAGTGGATATATTATGTAAATGAACCATTTATACAAAGTTTTGATAATGCAGGTAACCCTTTTGTCAATTCTTATAATATGGCTCAATCACATTCATTTTTCTTTTGGTCAAACTATTGGCTCTACCTTGTACTTGCAGTTTGTTTTGGTTTTATGATGCATACAAGAAAAAGAACTAAACAAAGATTTAGTGAAGCATTACGACCACTTTTCAAAGATAAAATTGATGGCATATTAGGTAAAGTAATCGATGTTTTTTCAGTTATAGCAATTATTTCAGCAGTTACTTGCTCACTATGTTTTTCTCCACCTATAATCACTAATTGCTTACATAGACTTTTCAAACTACCTGATAATAATATAACAACAATCGTTGTGTTACTAATCATATTTATAATATATAGTATCTCTTTATACAATGGCATAAATGGTATAAAAAAATTATCAAGTGCCTGTGTATATATTTTCTTTGCATTTTTATTATATGTATTTTTATTTGGTGGTGAAACTCAATTTATACTTGAAAGCACTTTCCAACAACTTGGTGTTTTCTTTGACAATATAATTCCACTTTTCACATATATAGACCCTACAAGAAAATCTACGTTTGCACAAGACTATAATGTATTTTATGATGCATTTTGGATGACTTGGGCTATCACTGTTCCTTTCTTCATAGGAATAATAAGTAGAGGAAGAACTATAAAGCAAACTATTTTAGAAGGTTATCTTTTTGCAGTGCCAGGAACTTTGGTAAGTTTCTTTATCATTCCTAATCACTCTATAGCAAAACAAATAAAAGGAGTACTTGACTTACTTGGTCAATATAAAGAAACTGGCAAGATGTATGATGTAGTTGGTAGTGCTATAAGTTCTCTTCCTATCGCACCACTCGCACTACTTCTCATATCTATATCAATGATTATATTTTGCTCTACAAGTTATGATTCAATATCCCTTACTTGCTCATACTACTCATATAAAAACTTAAACCACGATAAGTCACCAAGCAAAGGTATAAAACAATTCTGGGCAACACTACTCATACTACTTCCTATATCAATAACTTTTTCAAATGCAAGTTATGACAACATAAAAAATATAGCCGTTATCTCTGGTTTCCCAGCGGCTATAATTATAGTGCTTGTCATAATTGCATCTATGATAGACTTTGACAAATATTTAAAAGGGAACTAATAAATAACATCTTTGCTTTATCTCTTGTGCCAGGCCCTCAAAATCTTTTGCAAATGCTTTAATACTTTTTAATTAATAATATTTATTTATTACTTCTTTAATAAAATCAGTATCATCATATTTATGACAATCAAAATTCAATATAAGAAGTAAAACAAAACTAAAAACAGTTAAAACTATGCCTACAATAGTTGTTACAAATATAATTGAATCTTCAATATGATTTTGGCATAATAATTTTTGAAACTTTGTATATAACAATGATGCGAAACCTAAAAGTATTGAAGCGGACAAAGGCATTACTACTAAAACAATATTATATATATTGTATCGTTGAATCTTGATTTTTTTTAAATAATCTAAATACAAGTTAAGCCTTTCTCCATCACTGAAATCTGCAAACTTTATTTGTTTATTATATAAATCATTTAATTTATTAATTATACAATTCAAATCATTTTGAAATGCTTTGTCTTCTTTTGATTTTCTTATCAAACTTGTTAATCTACATTCACACATATCGTTTTTTATGATGTCTATTCATTAGTATCTTTGTTTTCTTTTTTAACATTTACATCTTTTTCCAAGATAGATGAAGTTTTATTTAATATTGCAGTTGCACTCTTAAATTTTTTAGTTCCTTTATAAATTGAAATTGCATCTCTAATATAAATAACTGTAAAAAACACTGCTAATGCCCATGCTACTACTACAAGACTATTAAATAGTGCTGCTATATTTAGGGATATACCATACAATAATGCTAACCCAATTGGATATAAAAGTAATCCTATTTTAATTTTGTATTTTTTAATAATCCCAACATATGATATAACTATACATACAACTATAATTATCCCTATGATTTGTGGAAGTAAATCAAAAAAAATGTCAAGAGGTGTAGGTTCTTTTGGTCTAAACAAATCTCCTAATTGGTCGCCTATCAATCCACTTGCAACTCCACCAATAACATCAATAATAAAACCCATTTTTATTTCTCCTTTCAACTTAAAATAATTTAATTTTTTTCTTTTTAAGGTACGAGTCAAGATGCTTTAGCATCTTGACTTATGCCCTGTTATTATACTACCTTACAGGGCATAAAAATTTTTCAAATTGTTAATAACCCACAAAGTTTCTCACAAAAATCATACCCCAAAAAAAAGCAAGATATTAACAAACATTTTTTAACAATAAAACTTTTATCTATTAATCAGTTTTTTCAAAATAATGCTGTCTCATATACTATAATTTAAATAGCATCAAAAAAGGGAGTGGTACTCCCTTATAAATCTCTCAAATTTCAAATTTGTCTTTATGCAAATTGAAGTTCTAACTTTTTACCAAATGCATATGCTATACGACTTAACATTTCGATTGTTGGGTTTGCATCTCCATTTTCAAGTCTGCTAATATCAGCTTGACTAATTCCTGTAAGTTTTGACAACTCAACTTGTGTCATATTCTTTTCTTCTCTTGCTTTTATCATTTCTCTTATGACTTGATATTCTGGTTCTAAACTATCAAATTCTTTTTTAAAGTCATTATTTTTTAATTGTTCTTTTAATGTTTCTCTAAAACTTTTCATAATCACATACCTTCCTTTCCATTTCTTTTAATAAAATCATCTCTATATTTCTTTGCAAGTTCTATAACATCACGAGGCGTTTTATCTGTTTTCTTTCTAAATCCATTAGTTAAAATAATTTTTTTACCTACTAAAAAGAAATATAAAACTCTACTAATATCAGTTCCGACTTTTGCTCTTAATTCAAATATACCATCTTCTAAAAATTCTGAATGTGGTTTCCTTAAAAGATTACCAAATTCTTCAAGTAATAATATTTCCCTTGACATTTTGGCTTGAAGCTTTGTATCTTCAGAAAGTAAGTATTCTTCGGCTGGTCTTGTGCCATCTTCTTTTTCATAAAATAATACTTCAAACATATAATTATTATATGTGATATATCACATATTGTCAAGGGTTAAATTATATCAACTAATTCTCTTCAAAATAATGCTGCTGTCTCATATATTTATGAGCCATTGATTTTAAATCTTTATAAGTCCATCTTTTGAATGACTTATACTGATTGTAAAACAGAGCACCTTGAAAAACATATGTCATTATTTTTCAAGTACTGGCGCCCTGTTGAATCTACATATCCGTTATCTTCATCACGACCAAGCCTCATATAAAGTAAAGCAAGTCCTAAGCATTCGGAGCAAGTGCTGTATAAATAAATGAGCCTTCCATAGTTGATACTTCAGTCGCTCGATTTGGCATATCATCTAAAATTTTCAAATGTTTTATCACTATATTTTGACATTGTTTCTCCTTAAAAATTGCAAGAAAAAAGAGACTGATTAGAGTCTCTTTAAATAACCTAATTATTTCCCCAAATCCTCTAAATATTTAAACGATTTTAGTGTTTTATTTACTCTTCTTTTTATTGTTGCAAAAAAATCTCTCTTATTTTTTATTTCATTTGACATTGCTTTTTCGATACAATCACCTAAAATATCAAAATTCTTAGCATCGCTATCAAAACGAATTCTTTCTTTTTCGGCTATTCTCCACTTTGAATGCAGATATAAATAATGCACTAACTTAGAAACCCATAAATATGTCTTGTCTGAAAACCATATTTTGACATCACATAAATTATCTTTCCAATCAACACTTGCTTCACTATGAGGAAGATTTGAAGTGGATTTGACAAAATTCTTTCTAAAATCTTTTAATATCTCCAATTGAATCTTTTTTGTTTCATATTTGATGCTTTTATTAATTGTCATCCAAGAAAAAAATACTGAAATGAAAATAGCAACAATTGAAACAACTAAACTGATGTTATTTTGTAGTATTTCTATTATATTATCTATCATATTAAGACCTATATTTCAATTAATTAATTTTCCATCTGCATCAACTCTCTTGCCATCAGGTGTCTCCTCATCTCTAAACATAGAACCATAGGCTTTTACTTTCTTGCCATAACTTTCATATATACCATCACCAACTTCATACCAATTAGGTTCGTTATCAGTTGATTCATTGAAATAATATATGTCGCCATCAATATTCACATAACCTACCTGCATAATTCCTGTTTCTGGTTCTAAATAATAAGTTTGATTATCTCGACTATCAGTAAACCATCCTTTCTTAGTAGTTGTTCTATCATTTTCAAAATAATACCACAGACCACTTCTTGTCTTATACCAAGCATCTGATAGAATATCTTTTTCTCTCGCTGAACTGACTAAATCATACGACAAATCATCTATAACATATCCCATTTCATCTACATATTTCCCATCAGGTGTTTTACCACTAACGATTTTCTTACCATCTAAATCAAGATATTTCCCATCAATCCATTTATTAGTTATTGGGTTTCCATCTTTATCACAATAATACCAATAACCATTATAATACACCCATTCATTGTGCTGCTCAGTTCCATTTACATAAAATTTACCATCTTTATATTCTCTATTGGCATTTAAATCTATCACCTCAATTTCATCAAGTAAATCGTATTCTTTTGTTCTCCATTTTACAAAAAATTTATGCTCATTTCCATTATTCATTTTTACATATATTTGAGCACATTTTTTATTACTATCATATTCATCTATAGAAATAGCTCTGTCACTATAATTTTCATCTCCATAATTATTATCATAAATATTAGAAACATCAATATTCAGTATACCCTTATCAGGCATATACGATTTCCAAAACTTATCTGATGTATATGTTTGACTATAATTATAGATACCAGAATCGGAATAATCTATATACCCACTTAAAAGTTTTAGTCCATATTCACTACTTCCATTTATGTAATTAAAAGAGGCATCTTCTGGAGCAAATTCAGTTAAAACTTTAATGTCAATTATATCATCAATATTACCAAAATCATCATATGTAAAAGTGATATAGAACCTATAATCACAACCTTCCAAAGCAATATTATACTCATTGTGTGCCATAAATGTTACTATATTATCATTGATTACTTCAAAATAAGGAAAATAATTAGCTTTAAAATTAAAACAATTTAAAATACTCTTGTCTTGCTTTGTTTCATATTTATTTCTAAAACTATTGCTTAATTCTAAATATGTCCAATCTACTTTGGGGTCATTAGAACAAAGTTTTACAAAAATATTATTTAACTTAGTAAAACGAATAAACTCTTCTTCTCTCGATAAAGTTCTATCTTTTAAACTTTTAATAGCATTTCTTATTTCATTCTCACGACTTGTAGCTGTTACTTTTTCAATTTTAGGTATATTATTAATTATTCCGCCATCAACAAAAAAAACATATTTATCTACTGTGGCGTTGAATATACTCTTCACTTTTTCAAAAATATCTTTATCCCATTCAGTTTCATATGTATCATTTGCATTGATTTTAACTTTCCCAGTATATTTTGTATTATTTACACAAGTATATTCAATATAATAATTTTCGTTTACATAAACTCTATATGTTTCATTATTACCATCAATTTCATTGACCCATAAAAATCCATTTATATCAATCTTTGCATTTGAATTTTGTTTCTCATTAATTTCTAAATAAAGTTTATTTAACTCATTATTATATTGACCTTTTTCATTTTTAAATAAATTAATTATTTTATAATTGTTTTTTGATAATTCGCTATTAATTCTTCTACCATTCTGCTCTTTTCCATTTTCTATTATTTTATTATCATTTTTATTGTTATTCGTAAGTAAATTATAATGGTCTTCCATACTCTCAAATTCACTTTGTATTTTCTCATACTCTTCTTGTGTTAAATCATAGCCATTTTTCAAATAATTAATTTCAAGCACCATATTAGTGTTCATATCACTGCCAACTTTTTTTGTATAATAAGTGCTGCTATTAATATTTTCATAAATAGTATAAGTATAATCAATAAACATCTCGTGAGTTTCTCTGATAGTATCACCTGCTTCTACATTTTTTACCCACAATCTACCAGTGCTGTCAAATTTAGCATCATACTCTCCGAAGATATTATGCTCTTTATTATATGCTTGTGTTTCTTTAGTAGATAAATACAACTCAACTAACTTACTATCCAATGCATTTTGCTTTGTGTTTACTTGTTCATTGCTATTGTTATTAACCATAGTGCTACTTTTATTATTATCAGTTGACACTGATGTTTGATTTGCATTATTTGAGCATCCACATACCATAGACACTATTAATAATACTACTACGATTAAATTAGAAATTCTCTTTTTCATAATTTATTTCCTTTCTCTTTTATTTTGCAATAAAAAAGTCAGCACTCAAAGTATTGACTCTCTTAAATTATATTACTTAAAAATTTATTTATATAAAAATAAAAACTTTTAGAAAGAGTACTATTTAATACCCCCCCCATTGTTTAGCGAATAGTTGAAATTTTTATTTTCTATAAATTCATTTTTCATTTTTATAAATGTAATCCTTTATGTTCTTAATTATTATTGTCTTCATCCTGTTCTTCAAATGCCTTCTTATTCATTTGTTTTATAATTTTTTGGCACATTTTTATTTCTTTTTCTAAACTACCATTTTTAGCTGTTTCATATGCTTGATATAAAAGTATCTCTCTTTCTTCATCAGTTAAGTTTGGTGTATTCTTGTATGCAAGAAAACTTGCTCTAAATTCATCAAGTGCAGTGTTTGTAGTATCAGTTTCTTCTTTCAAATATTCCTCTCTCATACTTCTATGTCCATAATACTCGTGAGCAAGCACACAAGCAACTGATAATTTATCAGTCATATTGGATGGATTTTCTAAATCAGGGAATACATTTGAGCCAACAACAACTAAATCAGTCTTTTGAGAATAATGAGTATTTTGATTTCCAATTTCATCAATATAAAATGCATCCACATCAGCATTGATTCTTTTAATTTCTTTGAGTATAAATGCTTTTTCATCTTCAGTAATTTTTCTCTTGCCAGCTCTTAAACCCATAGCAAAATTTCGATCTAACATTAAATGCCTCTTAATGAATCAGTCATATAACCACAAGAGCATTTTGTTCTTGCACTATTTCCAAGCAACTCAACCTCTATTATGCTATTACATTTAGGACATTTAGCTTTTACTTCGCCATATTGTTCTTTTTCATAGCAAGCTTGACCTATGAGCTTCGCATATTCTTGTTTTGTTAATTCTCTATCTACTGTTACCACACTCTTGTCCTCCTTTATTTTTTATAATTATATCATAAATCATTGATTTTTAGTAGTTTTTTTTAATAAGTGATAGTGTCAAGAGTTTGGCAGTTAAAAATATTAATAATAAACGATTATAACCCTTATAATTCTTAATATTTTAATAATTAATGTCTTTGTTTTCTAATATCTTTTTATTCATGTAATAATCTGGTATTGTTGTTTGAAGTCTGTTAATATAACTCTTATTTAAGTCATAATGCTCTTTTGCTCTGTATGTGTATTTTATTATTTCTGAATCTTCACAATAGTGAGTCCTTTGATAATAATAAGTCTCTGTTATTTTTGTAAATGCTTCTTCTCCATCATTTGCTTGTATGCCTCTTAATTTCCCTATTGCATCTGCATTATGTTCACACCAGCCCATTCCTTTTTGGCTTAGTCTCGCTGATAGTATATGACTTACATTTCCTTCAGCACTACATCCACTTCCATCTATTGATAACAATGTTCTTTGTATTGCTTCCCAGTTGTTTAGTAGATAATCTCTTGTTTGTATCATCTTGTCTCTCTTATTACTTAGTTCTATTGCATCATCAATTAAATTTATTAGCATCTCTTTATTATTTTCATAAAGACATTTTAGTATATTACTTTTTAATCTTTTTCTATTGTTACTAATTGTTCTTGTTGCTTCAAGTATTGATTTCATTAAATGGAATTTATCAAGTCTAAACTCACTCTTTAATATATAATCAGCACTCGTTGTTATCCATTTTGCTCCATCTCCATAAATTATCACTTTCTTTAAATAATCTGTGTCATAGTTACACTCTATATAGTCGTTTATTTTGCCATAAAATGCCTTATTTCCACTACTTTTTAGATATGTTCCACATATTGTGTGTTTATTTGTTAATTTATATCTATTCTTGCATACCTTTATGACATTCTCATATACATAGCCTATTTTACATTGCAATTTCCTGTTTAAACTCTTTTGTATAGCTACATGGTCTTCATCTAGATTTATATATAATACTTTTACTTTCTTCTTTACTCTTTTCTCTTCATACTGTTCATCAATTTCTAGTCTCTTAAGCTTATGATATATCATCCCTTTACTAAATTCATCACTTGAGTTTATCTCTCTTCCTGCTATCCTATAACTACTATTTGTTGCTACTTCTAACATTCTTGCCATTGCCAGTGGTGTCATATGCTCATATTCTGGTATATTTAATTTCTTATCAAGCAAACAAAAATAACAATCTTTCTCTTTATCATAATACTTAGTCCTATTTAACTTAAATGTACCAAGTATTGATGTTATATTCTTACTTACTGTCCTTTGTACTACATAGTTCTTATTCCTGTTATTGTCAAGTTTTAATTCTTGATCATATTCTTCTAGATATTTCTTTAAACTATTAGCAGTTATTTCATCACTTGTCTTCTTAAATATCTTCTCAATCTTCTTTAAATCATCCTTTACTAACAATTCTTTGGCATATTTCCTCTTTACTGTTTCTAAAATTTGTGATACTATTCTTTCCATAGGGTATAACTCCTTTCTAATTTTCCGAGAATTATTAGGATTATACCCTTTTTTTATTCCAAAATATATAGATAACTGCTAAATATTATACTCTAACTAATTAACTTAATAAATACATATTTAAAGATGTTTTATTTCTATATTAAATATTAAGTTTTTTCACCGTTTTTTATTGTATTATTTTTCTTTTTTATTTTAGTTGCTGTTATCAATGCTAGTATGCCTATCAATCCAAAGA
>JAGBKB010000073.1 GCA_017934175.1 Lachnospiraceae bacterium
TAAAAAATAAAAAATAAAAGATGGAGGTATTTTTATGAACATACAAAAAGTAGTATTTTTAAATAAAAAATTGAATTTAAGAATGGCAGGGTTATTGCGTTTACCAGATAATTTTAATCTTAGTGAAAATTATCCTGCAATTGTTATTACAGGTCCTATGCTATCAGTTAAGGAGCAAGCTCAATCTGTATATGCAGAAAGATTGACAAATGAAGGATATGTGACTCTTGTATTTGATGGAGTATATTTTGGTGAAAGCGAAGGAATGCCAAGAGGTCAAGAACTACCAGATGTTAAAGAAAGCGATATAGAGAGTGCAGTTGACTATTTAGAAAGTTTACCTTATGTTGATAATAACAGAATTGGAGGACTTGGAATTTGTGGTTCGGGCTCTTATATGTCAGTAGCAGGAGTTAAGGAACCTCGTATTAAAGCTGTAACAGCAATTGTGCCAGCAATTTCTGATATTTCAAATTCTCCTATGATGGGTTTCTTTAAACCAGAAGATGAAGTTAAGGCTGCAAAGCAAGCCTATGATAAGGGGGAGAGTGAGATTATGTATTTAAACTTCATGCCAAGAGCTTTTGATGAAGGAGCAGCATATTATTACACTTCAAGAGGCACCAATCCTCGCTGGTCTAATCAGGTAGTTGCATGGAGTCAGTTGGAGTTAGTTAAATACAATGTCACTAATATAATGAAAGATATGAAGAAACCTTATTTAGTAATTACTGGTGAGAATGCTTGGTCAAAGCCATCTTCTGAAGAGATTTTTAATGTAGTTCCAACTAACACAAAAGAAATGCATGTGATCAAAGAAGCAAGTCATTTTGATATGTATGATTTAGCTCCTTTTGTTACCGAAGCATTTGAGTATATAACTCCTTTTTTTAAGAAAAATATATAAATTAGAAAAGTAGTAAAAATTTAAATATAAAAAATAGTGGAGAAAAAAATAATATGGAATATGTATCATTAAACAATAATGTAAAAATGCCACAGTTAAATTTTGGAGTATATCAGATACCTCAAAATGAAACTAAAGATGCAGTGCTGACAGCAATAAAAATTGGATATCGTGGAATAGATACAGCTCAAAGTTATTTTAATGAAAAAGAAGTTGGTGAAGCATTAAAGGAAAGTGGACTTAAGAGAGAGGAATTTTTTATAACATCAAAAGTATGGATAGATAATTATAGTTATGAAAAATGTAAAAAATCAGTACTTGAATCTATAGATAAAATAGGTGGAGGTTATATTGATTTAATGCTTCTCCATCAACCATTTGCTGATTATTATGGAGCATACAGAGCACTTGAAGACTTGTATAAAGAAGGAAAAATAAGAGCAATAGGAGTTTCTAATTTTTATCCAGATAGACTTGCAGATATATGTTTATTTGAAAGAAAAATAGTGCCAGCAGTTAATCAAATAGAAATAAATCCTCTTAATCAAAAAATTCAAGATAAGGAAGTTGCAGATAAATATGGTGTTAAACTTATGGCTTGGGCTCCATTTGGAGAAGGCAGAAATAATATGTTTACTAATGAGACATTAGTAGAGATAGGAAAAAAATATAATAAATCATCTGCACAAGTCATTCTTAGATGGCTTATACAAAGAGGAATAATAATCGCTTGTAAGTCAACTCATGAAGAGAGAATAAAACAAAATTTTCAAGTATTTGATTTCAATCTTTCTTCCGATGATATAAAAAAAATAGAAACTCTTAACAATAGTTCATCATTATTTTTTGACCATCAAGACCCAAAAATGGTTGAGTGGTTTGATAGCATTGTTAAAACAAGAAGAGAACAGCAGGATGCTTCTAAAGAAAAAAAGAACTGGTAATATAAAACTTTATTGAAGGTAAATAAAATTGATAAAACAAATTAAGATAATAATATATATAGTTGTATTTATAAGTTTATATAATATTACAAATATAAAAGCAAACAATATGACAAAAAATGAAAACAAATGGACAGAAAATAGTTTAATTAATGATGTGATTAATGATCCAGTATTTGAAGATTATGGAAGACTTTTATTTCCAGCAGATAGTAATTTTTTCAGTGGAAAAACATTAAAAGATTTAAAACTTACATGGTATTCAAATATCTCTCCTAAAGATACAGTTGATGTAGTAAACTTTTTATATAATAGAGCAAAAATTGGTGAAAAAGTTTTTTATAACATATATACTGATGAAGAGATAGCAAATGATAAAGAAAAAGCAAATACTGGATTGTTTTTCTTTAGAGGAAATGACAATGAAAAATTTGCCATATGTAATGCTGGAGGAGGATTCGCATTTGTGGGAGCAATGCATGATAGCTTTCCACATGCACTTGAACTATCAAAAAAAGGTTATAATGCATTTGCACTAATTTATAGACCAGGAAGTAATACTGGTTGTGAAGATTTAGCAAGAGCAATTAGTTTTATAATAGATAATGCAAAAGAACTTAAAGTTGATAAAAATAATTATTCGCTTTGGGGTGGTTCTGCTGGTGCAAGACTATCTGCTTGGCTTGGGTCATTTGGTACAGAAAGATTTATTGGGAAATATTATGATAAGCCATCAGCTGTAATCATGCAATATACTGGTCTATCAGAAGTATATGGAAATGAACCGCCAACATATAATGTAGTAGGAACTAATGATGGTATAGCGAGTTTTAGAGTAATGCAAGATAGAATTAATAGAATAAAGAAAAATGGGACAGATGCCATGATAGAAGTTTATAGTGGTTTATCACATGGATTTGGACTTGGAAGAGGAACGGTAGCAGAAGGCTGGATAGATAATGCTATTGAATTTTGGGAAAGAAACTCGAAGTAAATATTATGAAAAAATTAATATATAAAACTATAATATTTATCTTAATTTTAATAAATTTCATAATAAGTTTTTCTATAAGTTTATTTGCAAAAAATAGTTTAAATTATAATATGGAGATGGAAAAGATAAAAAGAGTAATAAATAATGATATAAAAAATAGAGATATACCAAGAGAACTTATGGAAATACCAAAAGATTTCTTTGAAAAAGCAAGTGAACCGGGTGAACTTAAAAATTTTTATTATGATACTTATGATTCACTAACATATGAAGAAAAGAAAACAAAGATAAATAAAAAAGCAACAGTATATATTCCATATGGATATGATAAAAATAAAAAGTATAATGTATATTATCTTATGCATGGTGGATGGAGTAATGAAACAACTCAGCTTGGCGAAGAAGGAAATCCTAATACATTTAAAAATGTCATTGACCATATGATAGAAGAAAAGCTTATAGAACCTTTAATTATTGTATGCCCTACTTATAATAATTTGCATAGTAATGATAGTGATAGTTATGAACTTTCTGGATATTATCTAGCACCAAATTTTTATAGAGAGTTATTAAATGATTTAATGCCTAAAGTTGAAACTACATACAGTACTTATGCAGAAAGTGGTAGTTTAGAAGATTTAGAAAAATCAAGAGAACACAGATGTTTTGCAGGATTTTCTATGGGATCTGTATGTACTTTTGGAGTTTTTACTCATTTGCAAAATTATATAAAATATTTTCAACCAATGAGTGGTGCTGTAAGTCCAAGTGAGATTGATAAATCAGTAACAAATTCAAAATATAAAAAAGACTTTTTTATATATGCAATTACTGGTACTAAAGACTTTGCTGGGAGTAGCTTTAAGTCATTAATTGATGCTTTACTAAATATGAATAGTAAAAATTTTATTCTATCTGACAATGAAAACAACGGTAATATTGCATTTAGATTAAAAGATGGGTATTCACATGATGAAAAAGCTGTTAGAGAATATGTTTTTAATGGTTTGCTTTACTTTTTTAATTATAAAAATAGTGATGTAAATGACTCAAAAGTGATTTTTGGTAAAGAAATTAAAAATGATTTTATAATCGATAATGTGTATAAATCTAATATTGGTGATATTCATTTTTCAAGTTATATACCAAAAGAATATGATGACAGTGAACCTTATGCATTATTTATAACACTACCTGGGTGGGAAGGTTTATACTTTCATGGGGTTGGTGCAAATTTGAAAGAAGATTTTCCTTTTGAAGCAAGAAAATATAATAAAAAAATGATTATTATTTCGCTACAATTAAATGATTGGGGCATAACATCAGCTAATGAAACTATAAAACTCACAAAATATTTTATAGAAAATTATAATATTGATAAAAATAAAATATATTTACATGGGTTTTCTGGTGGAGGGGAAACTGGCTCATTAGTAATGGAATTAGAGCCAAAATTATATAGTAAATTTTTGTGTTGTAGTACTAAATGGGATGGCAATTTTGAAAATTTGAAAAATGCGAAAACGCCAATATATATGGTAATTGGTCAAGATGATAGTTATTATGGTTCTCAGCCACTTAAAGATGCTTATGAGAAACTATATGATCTGTATCTTGCGGATGGCTTGCCAGAAAGTGAAATAACTGAACTTGTCATTCTTGATATAAAAGAAAAAAAGTATTTTACTGACAGAGGTTACAAGGACCAGCACATGGGTGGACAGTCATTTGCTAAAGATGAAGAAATAATGGGTTGGTTATTTAAATAAAAATATATGGAGGATAGTTTTGAAAAAAACATTTCTAACAAAATATGATTTTAGTGGTAAAACAATAATACCATTTGGCATACATCATGGTTCAAGGTTTGGTAGAATGATACAACAAATGAAAGATTATGAAAAAGATGCAAATATTTTAGATGGATTTACGATAGATGCTGATACATCAAATGAAGATGTTAGAATAGAGTTTAATATTTTTTTGGAAGGGTTAAATTAGAATTATATAGTAAAACAAAAAGGAGTAATATTAATATGAAAAAGAAAATTTTAGTAAAAATTTTAATGATTAGTTTATTGAGTGTAAATTTATTAACAGCTTGTTCTGTTTCTCAAAATATATCTTCACAAGTTGTAGAAAAACAAGTTGAACTTACTGATGCTGAAATTGCAGAAAGGTTTATTGCTAATAATAAAAATTTAATTATACTCAAAGATCAAGGTGTATTTGCTTCAGGTGGAACTGTGACAGAGCCAGTAGAAGGTGAGTATGATTATACCAAAAACTGGCAAGATACTACTCGTAAAGGCACAACAGCACATGTTGACCATGCAAATACTTTTTATCAAATACCTTATAATGATACAGAACTTCCTATGGTGTTTTTACATGGGTATGGTCAAAGCAGAATTGGTTGGCAAGCCACTCCTGATGGTAGAGATGGATGGGCCGATATGTTTTTAAGATATGGACACCCAGTTTATCTTGTAGATCAGCCTCGTCGTGGTGAAGCAGGAAACACAACTACTATGACAAAGGATGGATTCTTAGATGCTTGGGCAGAAGATAGTAAAGAATATAAGCCAGGTGACCAAGCTTGGTATACACATTTTAGAATAGGTAGAGTAGCACCAGAAAGATATGAAGGTTCTCAATTTCCAAGTGGAAGTGATGCACAAAACCAATTTTTTAGATTTATGACACCAAATACTGGTTCTTTTGATGTTACAGTTATGAAAGATGGATTAAATGCAGTTCTTAGTGATGTGAGAAATAAAACTGGTAAAAAGTCTATATATGTTACTCATTCACAGGGTTGCACTGTAGGATTTAATACTGACTATAAAGATGTAGCTGCACTTATATTTATAGAGCCAGGTGGTGCACCAGCAGTAGATAGTGATGAATATAAACGAATACTTGATGCGAAAGTTCCTGTTGCATTTTATTATGGAGATTATATGGAAGGCAAAGGTCCTGATGAGATAGACTCTACTCATTTTTGGCAAAATTCTGTAAATGGAGCAAAGGAATTTGCAGAAGCATTTAATGCTGCAGGTGGAGATTGCACAGTATTTTTCCTTCCAGATGAAGGAATAACTGGAAATAGCCATTTTATGTTTGAAGAAATGAATAATGATGTGATAGCTGAACATATAGAGAATTGGATTAAGAGTAAAAATATAAAGTAGAATAGTTTTGAATTTTGACTGATAAGATATATGTTTTTGTGTATAATATAATTGTAGAAGTATACTGAATGTGGTTATAGATGAATGGTAAGAAACTGCAAAAATATTAGGTATTGAACTAATGATGATAGAGTTATGATAGCATGCGGAAGCTTTTCATATGAATAAGACACATTGGGTAAGTATAGAGATTGGGAAGGTGAGTGACACAAAAATAAAGGCACTTATAGATATGAGTTTTAATAATGTTTTATAATTACTATAGTGAGCCACACAGGTGGCTCTTTTTTTGTAAAAAATTTTTATTTTATCAGTTTAAAATCCCAACTTGACATATAGCCAAGTTTAGAGTAAAATAAAGTATCACTTTAGATTTCTCGGAGGAAAAATGAGGGAAGTATATATTGAAAGACATCTTGAAAAAGAAGTAAAGAAAGCAAGCAGGTTTTACCCTGTTGTTTTAGTGTGCGGGCAAAGACAGGTTGGTAAATCTACAATGCTTTATAAGATTAAAGAAAAGAGTAGGAACTATGTAACATTTGATGATAATGCAATAATAAAACTTGCTAAAAAAGACCCAGACTTATTCTTTGAAACATATAAGCCGCCACTTATTATTGATGAGTTTCAAAGGGTACCAAGCATTCTGATAACATTAAAAAAAATCATAGATAATAAAAAACTTAAAGGAAAGAAAACAAATGGATTGTACTGGCTAACAGGTTCGCAAAAATTTAAAATGATGAAAAATGTATCAGAATCGCTTGCTGGACGAATTGCTATATTAGAAATGTCATCATTATCTAGTAGAGAGATAAGTAAGAAATCAAGTTTGGTTTTTGATGGAGATATAAAAAAGCTTAAAATAAATTATAGTCCTAACAAAGACTATGTTGATATAAGCAAATTATATAAAAAAATTTTTACTGGAGGACTTCCCAAAATTGTATCAACTAAAATAAATAGAAATAATTATTATATGGACTATATAAATACTTATTTAGAAAGAGACATAAAAGAATTATCTCAAGTCGGACATCTTGATACATTTTATGATTTTCTTGTGTATATGGCTGCAAGAACGTCTAATGAATTAAAGTATGATGAGATAAGTAAGAACCTTGGTATATCAGCACCTACTGCAAAACAATGGGTCAGTATTTTAGAGAGAACAGGAGCAATATTTATACTTAAACCATATTCTAATAATATTACTAAGAGGTTGGTTAAAACTCCTAAGATTTATTTTATGGATACTGGACTCGTTGCATATTTATGTGGCTGGGATAGTCCTAAGACTCTTCAAAACGGAGCAATGTCTGGTGAAATATTTGAAACCTATGTTATATCTGAAATTGTTAAAGGATATCTAAATAATAGAGCAAAAATGGATTTATATTATTACAGAGATATTGATAAAAAAGAAATAGATTTATTAATTGTTAAAAATGGTAGCATAACGCCGATTGAGATTAAGAAAAATAAAAATCCAGATGATGCAACAAAAAACTTTGATGTACTTAACAAATTTAAAATGAATGTAAAAAAAGGATCAATAATTTGTATGTCAGAAGAATTTATTCCTTATGATAGAAAAGCAGATTTGTGTCCAGTAAGTTCAATTTTATAGTATGGTTGAGAATAACAAAGTTCCTGTTATTTATAAAAATGTAAAGTAAAATAAATAAAAGAATGTGTCATATATAAATAGTATCATAGTAGTGGTAGCAAGAAATTTATGCCATTATAGCAATTTCCTAACCATTTAGTGAAAACTATCATACAATTTCTGAATTTTGGGTGGGAGTTTGTTTGGCAGCATTTTATAAATCCTATCTTCAGTGCCATCTTTTATAGCTTTATCGTAATACCAGCATTTGTATTCTAAAATATTTAAAGTTTTTTGAAGTTTCTTGATTTCTTGTTCTACAGCAATCTTGCGCTTTTCAAATAATTCTTTTCTGTTCTTATAAGTTGAGCTTCCTTTGGTAGCCCATTTGATAAATTGCTTTACATCTTTTAATTCAAGACCAGACTCTTTCAAACATTCTATAACTTTAAGAGCCTCGATGTCTTGTTCGTCAAATCTTCTTATTCCAGATGACCTTTTTAAGTTTGGGAAAAATCCCTCTTTGTCATAATATCTAAGAGTAGATATTGGTATATTAAACATTTGAGATACTTGTCCTATTGTATACATAAAAACTCCTTATAAATACCTTGACATAAAGTTAGGTTTAGGTATTAAAATAATTATATTAAAATTTTTAATAAAAATCAATATATATTTGGAGGATAATTATTATGATGAAAACAGAAAATCTAAACTTGGTAAATGAGTGGGATAAAACCTTTCCTAAAAGTGAAAAAGTAGACCACAAGAAGGTGACATTTGCAAACCGATTTGGGATTACACTTGTGGCAGATATGTATATACCAAAAAATAAAAATGGGAAATTACCTGCAATAGCAGTATGTGGTCCTTTTGGTGCTGTGAAAGAGCAATGCAGTGGACTTTATGCACAAAATATAGCAGAGCGTGGTTTTATAACTATCGCATTTGACCCATCATTTACTGGAGAGAGTGGTGGAAATGTAAGATTTATGGCATCACCTGATATAAATACAGAAGATTTTCAGGCGGCAGTTGATTTTTTATCAGTATGCGAAGATGTTGATGCTGATAAAATTGGAATACTTGGGATTTGCGGTTGGGGAGGTCTTGCACTTAATGTAGCAGCACTTGATACAAGAATTAAAGCAACAGTTTGTTCTACTATGTATAATATGAGCAGAGTAAATCACAATGGTTATTTTGACAAAACTACAGAAGATGACTTGTATGCTATGAAAGAAAGTTTAAATAAACAAAGAATAGAAGACTATAAAAATGGAAATTACAAATTGGGTGGAGGTGTAGTTGACCCACTACCTGATGATGCTCCATTTTTTGTAAAAGATTATTATGATTATTATAAAACTAAAAGAGGTTATCACAAGAGAAGTTTGAATTCAAATGGTGGTTGGAATGTAATAGGTTGCATGTCATTTGTAAATACAATGCAGCATTCTTTTTCAAATGAGATAAGAAATGCAGTGCTTATAATTCATGGTGAAAAAGCACACAGTTGTTATTTTAGTAAAGATGCATATAATGATATGATAAGAGATAGTAAATATAAAAATAATAAAGAACTTATGATTATTCCTAATGCAGTTCACACTGATCTATACGATGGTGGAAATGGGAATTATATACCGTTTGATAAAATTGAAGAGTTTTATAAAAAATATTTGTAATATGAGGATAATAATGAATAATAAATTAGGAATAGGCATATTAATTATTTTATTAACATTGCTTTTCGGATGTAAAAGTGGAGTTATGGCACAAATAATTAAAAATGATGAGCTAAAATCATTGCAAAATATAAGTAAAATGAATTTTGATGAAAATATAGTCATGTTTGATTTAACAAATAGAAAAGTAAAACTAAATAGTGGATATTATATGCCAACAAATGGTCTTGGTACATGGTCTTTATATGGTGATACAGCATATAATTCAGTTTATAATGCATTAAAAGTAGGTGTAAGACTAATAGATACGGCACAGTATTATGGAAATGAAGAAGAGGTTGGCAAGGCATTAAAAAAAGCAATTGATGAAAAGATTGTAAAAAGAGAAGATATATTTATAACTACAAAAGTAATGCCTTCAAATTATAATAGTGCGAAAAAATCAATAGATGAGAGTTTAGAAAAACTTCAAGTTGAATATATAGATTTATTTTTATTACATCAACCTGGTAGTAATGATGAAAATGTATATAAAGCACTTGAAGCGGGAGTGGCAGAGAAAAAAATCCGCTCAATTGGAATATCTAATTATTATACGAAAGAAGCATTTGATAAAGTTATGTCATATGCAATAACTACTCCTTCAGTTATACAAAACGAGAATCATATTTTTTATCAAAATAATGATTTGAGAGATTATGTTGCTAAATATGGTGTTGTAATAGAGTCATATTTCCCATTCGGAGGTAGAGGTAACACAAGTGAATCATTTAATAATGATGTAATAGTAGAGTTATCTAAGAAATACAATAAAACACCTGCTCAAATAATATTAAGATGGAACTTGCAAGCAAACTACATAGCCATACCAGGTTCAAGTAATGAAGCACACATTATTGAAAACAACAATATTCATGATTTTGTATTAAGTGATGAAGATGTAAAAAGAATCACAGAAATAAATAAAAATCAAAGGTATGCAAATTGGTAATAATTAATATAGGTTAAATGATGGCTCTTTATTAGCCATTTTTTTATACACTAAAAATGCATAAATAAAAAGGTTCCCAAGGTTCCTATTAAAAATGTGGTTTCATAAAAGTATCAAAAAAGTTCCCTGCGGTTCCCTGAAAGTTCCCAAGTGGGAACTTTTTATAAAATGTGATACGAATTGACGAAAATAGGGTTGTATCAATGCTTACCTTAATGGGAAGCATTGGAGATAATGTCCGATACTTATTGAAAAAATACTTTGAATTTAAGCCTTTTTATTTTTACATTTTATAAAATTATAAAAAAATATTTTCAAATTTTTATTTTTTGATGCCTGAGCGAATAAAAAAGTTCCATTGGGAACTTTTAAATAAATCATTTCGTATCAATATAGAAGAATAAAAGGGTTTAAGTACACCGTCCCTTTAATTTATGAATTAGAGCTCAAAAAAGCACAAAGAAAATCACTGAGTTTGATAATGTGCTATTCGCAATGCTTGTAGACAAAATAATAGTGCATAAAGATAAAACTTTAGAGATGGTTTGGAAAGGGAATGCTTAGTTTTTTAAGGGTACATAGGTTTTTGTGGAAATTATAAGGGGAAAATGTATAAAAAACTTTAAATTTACAAGTTTATATTGTATAATATTAATTATGAAATTAATGCTTAAAAAGTTTATATGTTCCTATTTTATACTACTATTAGTTTTGATTAGTGGCTGTGCTAACGGAGTTAAATTTGAAACAGACAATAATGGTAATAAAAAGTATAAAAAAGAAAACGGCAATTATGCACAAAATGAGTGGGTTACTATAAAAAATAACGACTACTTTTTTGACATGAATGGAAACTTGATGACTAATACATGGGTCTATGATGAATATTTTGTTGATGAAGAAGGCAAAAAGAAGAAAGATTATTGGTATAAAGGGACGGATGGAACATATTATTACTTAGATGATACTGGAAAATATTTAGTTAATACAACGATAGAAATAGATGGTAAAAATTATGCTTTTGATGTAAACGGTGGTTGCATTATGGATAGAGTATTTGTTAGTCCGAATGAAGTAGGAAAGTTATATTTTTCAGGTAAAGATGGTGTAATTGTTAAAAAGAGTGGGGCTTTTGTTTGGAATGGAAATAATTACTATATTGATGATGATGGGTATGTGTTTAACAGTGGATGGAAAGAAATAGATAATAACTGGTTCTACTATGCACCAGATGGCACAATGCAAAAAAATGTATTTGTAGATACAGATTATTATGTTGATGAAAATGGTGTAATGGTATCAAATACATCTAAGAATGTAAATGGTATAACATACAATTTTGATGCTGAAGGTAAAGTAATAAGACCAAAAGTAGAAACAAAAAAAGCAACTCCAAAAGCAGTAGGTATAGATTTTGACTATTTATATTCTGATACCGAAGGTGCTGTAGTTGCAGCGACACTAATGATAATAAGTGACATTATAAAGTATTATTATGATGCTGGATATTTAAATGCTGACCAAATGATAAAGATTGGGAAGGTCTTTTGCTATATTAGTGAAAAGGGTGCTACAACGGCAGAAACGAATATAGATACAATGTTAGATTATTTGAGTGGGGTTATAGGTGTTAACGGAGCTATGCCAAATCCAAAAATCAATCTTTATTTAATGCTAATGTCGTTGATTGATAGTAATTTTAGTTTTTATTCTGCTTATACAGTTAATAGTGATATTTCATTTACACAATACATAACAGGTCTTGAAACAAACAATCATACTGCATATTATGATTCTCAATCTAAAATGATTCTTGAAACAATTAAAAGTACACTACCATTAGAGTACGATAATGGGTTTGATGTTGTAATTTTTGATAGAACTAATACAGGCTCAACTGTAGCAGAGTTTGCAAATATAAAAATTAATAATAAGTACATTTTGATTGTGCATCTTGATTCAATAGAAATGAATCCAATTATACTTAAGTACTCTTTGATACATGAGTATGGTCATTATTTAACATTAAATGATAGACAATACGGATATGACCCATATTCAACTGAGCGAAAAGCTTCTGATGGAAAAGTGCCACTACAAAATTCATATTTGAAAAAATTTATAGAGATTTTTTGGAATGAAATACCAAATCCATATGCAAGGGCATATTATGACCCACATAGATATGTAAGAGAATATGCTGCCAGCAATGTTAAAGAGGATATAGCTGAAAGTTTTGCATATTTTGTTTTGTTTGATGCACAGGAAGGATATGATATGGCAGAATTAAAAATTAATTTCTTTTATCAATATCCTGAGATGGTTAACATTAGAAATAGTATTCGAGCAAGAATTGTATTAAGTGAGTTTCAACAGTATTGGTAATTGTTAAAATGTAATCAATTATATAAAATATAAAAATTGTGTTTAGAAAGAGGTAAAAAGGTGGGTATTGAGACAAGTAAAAAAATGTTAAAAGCTTTAGGAATTATAAATTTAGTTCTTGGTATAATTTTTGTTATAATTGGAGTATTAGCAGCAGGGCTTGTAATAGGTATTCAATCAAATTCAAGTATTCCAGAATAAAAGGGAGATAAATATTTTTAAAGTAATGATTAATTTTGCAAAAAACGATGAGTTTTTAACAATAATAATCACCGTCCCTTTTATTTACTTTTATTTATCAAATGCAATAGATTTACCAAATAAAGAATTGAAAAAGTGGAAAGAACAAAAGGGAAAAGGAAATAAGTATGAATTTAATATTTGTGGATTATGAAAATGTATCAATCAAGGGATTAAATGGAATAGAAAATCTCGGCGATGACTCGATAGTTTATTTATTTTACTCTGAAAACACGGCTCACTTACCAATGACAACGGTTGCTACACTTAATAGTTCTAAAGCAGAGATGAGATGCATTTTAACGAAAGTAGGTAAGAATGCACTTGATTTTATTTTAGCATCAGTGCTTGGATTTGTAATTAAAGAACGATTCCAAGAAGATACTTTTTATATAGTTTCAAAGGATAAAGGCTTTGATGTTTTGGTTGATTATTGGAAAGGTAATAAAGTAACTGTAAAAGCAATAACTTCTTTATCACAAATTCCAGTAAAGAAGAAAACTACGAAGAGTACTCAAACACAAAGTGATGCGGACAAGTTAAAGCAAAGTTTAACATCAAAAGTAGGTACATTATTAAAAGGTGAAACAAAGGATCTGAAAGCACATGTTGTAGACATAATAATAAAATGTAAATCAAAAAAGGCGGTGCAAAACTCAATAAAACAAATTGAGAAAGATAAAACAAAAGCAAATAATATTTATACTAAATTAACAAAGCTTATAGCTGATAAAAAATAATCAATAAGATTATTAAGGAGGTAGAATTATGGCATTTGATATTAATGATGGAGATTTTATTTTTGGAAGTGGTGACACTGGATTTGATTCAGATGGTCACATGATGCACAATATGGGTGGTGGAATGGCAATGGACACGGAAACAGGAGATTTGCATTTTGTGCGTGGTTGGGATGATGATGGCGATGATGATATCTAAATTAAAAGAACAATAATACGAGGTTACAAAATGGAATTAAAAAAGGGAAAGTATAAAATATATATGCTAAAAACTGATAATGTTGCAATTAATGATGATTTTGATATTGCTAATAATATGACTTTGAGTGATTTTTATGAATTGGTAAAGAATAAGCATGATGATTTGTTATCTATTATTTCTGTTTGGCAACCTGAAACAAATAAGTATTATTTTTATAGAGGAAAGTATATAGTTAAATTTTGGGATTGGAGTTTTCATTTAAAAAATAGAACAATTACTTTAACAGAAGATGGCACATTTAAAGATATTCAAGATAAACTGTATGCAAAAGAACCAGATGGAAATCGCATTTATAGTATAAAGTTAAAAGATACAAAGTATGAGTTTTCTCCAGCATACACTCAAGAAGAATTAGGATTAAAATTGTAAGAGGGCAGGGACAGTCAAATGGCTGTTCCTTTTTTTATTGAAAAAGACTCCAGTGCGGAGTCTTTGTTTTTTATTTCTTATTAGCAGGTTTCTTTTGTACTTTTTTAGTTGCTTTAGCAGTTGATTTCTTTGGTGGTGCTTTTTTTGATATAGCCGTAGTGACCTCCAAATGATTTATGATTTAGAATTATAGCATATTTTATAAATTGAAAATAGAGTTTTGTGGTATAATAAAGTAGTAATATTTTTTTAGAGGTAATAAGAGTTATGAAACATGAATGTAAAATAACAGTTTTAGAAACTAAATGCTTTAATGATTATCAAGAGAAATATTTGGCAAACACAAAGTCAGGTCCTTGTCCTTTTTTTAAGGTTGGTGATGAGTTCTTATTAAAGAGAACACCAGAACAAGATGACTTTTATCATTTGATGAATGGTAAGTTTTGTGGAGAGGCATGGGATGCTATAAGTAGGTATGTTTACACAGCTCTTCAGGGTGGTTCTATTATGAAAGGCTGGACTAATGATGATAGAGTAATGATAGCTTGCTGTAATGATGGAACAAGACCTGTAATATTTAAAATTGAAAGAATAGATATACCTGAAAATGATGAAGAGAAAGAGTGGCTTTCAAAGCAAAACTTTAAGAACACTGCAGAAAATGCTTATACTGGATAAAATTTATGATTAACTTATGGAATGCTTGGCACGGATGCCATAAAATTAGTGCTGGGTGTCAAAATTGTTATATGTTCCGCCGTGATGCAAAATATGGCAAGGATAGTACAGTGGTTACTAAAACCGCTAATTTTAGGTTACCAATAATGAAAAAGAAAGATGGAAGTTATAAGTTGCAAACAACTGATTATGTGTATGTCTGTATGACTTCTGACTTTTTTATTGAAGAAGCAGATGACTGGCGGTCAGATGTTTGGAAAATGATGAAAATTAGGTTAGACCTTAATTTTTATATAGTAACTAAACGAATTGATAGATTTGATGAATGTAAGCCACATGATTGGAATGATGGATATGATAATGTAACCATATGCTCTACTTGTGAAAATCAAGAAATGGCTGACTATAGGTTACCCATATTTTTGTCACTGCCTATAAAACATAAAGAAATAATACACGAGCCAATGCTTGAAGCAATAGACATAAATAAATATTTAGAGAGTGGTCAAATAGAAAATGTCATTTGCGGTGGCGAGTCAGGAGATAGTGCAAGACCCTGCAATTATGAATGGATATTAAATACACGAGAACAATGTAAAAAATGGGAAGTGCCATTTTATTTTAAGCAAACTGGTGCTAATTTCATAAAAGATGGCAAAACTTATAAAATCCCACGAGCGATACAAATGTCGCAAGCGAGAAAAGCAAATATTGACTTATAGATAATCTTAAATGGTTGTCTATTTTTTTTGTAAAAATTAAAAAAACATTAAAATTTATAACTTAGTAAAATAGCGAAAATATGGTATAATACAAGTATAATAAGTTCATTACGAGTTTAAGGGTTTTGTATTGGAGAAAAATGAAAAAAGACAGAGTAGCAGCATTTACTGATGCAGTACTTGCTATAATTATGACCATATTGGTGCTTGAACTTGAGAAGCCAACCACAATTAATTTATTATCTTTTTGGAAACTTAGGCACAGTTTCTTTTCATACACTTTATCGTTTTTTTGGCTTGGGTCTATGTGGGTCAATATTCATAATGAATGGCAAGGTATAGAAAAGATTAATTCTAAAGCATTATGGGTTACACTCGTATTATTATTTTTCTGTTCGCTTATACCTTATGCAACAGATTTAGTAAGTCGAGATTTTCATAATAAAGTCGCTCAAGGATTTTATGGTTTATTTGTGCTCGGAGTTACATTTTCAAATATATGGTTAAGTCATGTAATAGAAAGTAGTAATGATAGTGTTCAATTATCAGTTGAAGTTATGAAAAAAAGAAGAACACTACTGTGGATAGATATAGTAGTAAAGCTTATAGGTCTTACAATTTCTTTAACAATATATCCACCAACAATGATGTTTAGTGTAATAATAGCTGCGGTTTTTTTGATGACAGGTATAAAAGTATTAAATCTTGATTGGAAGGAAAATTAGAAATGAATAAAGTAACATTAAAAATTGATGGTATGGCTTGTCCTATGTGCGAATCGCATATAGCTGATGCAATAAGGAAAACATATAGTGAAGCAAAAGAAGTAAAAGCATCTCATACTAAAAAAGAAGCAAGTTTTGTCATAGACAAAGCCATAGATTTATCACTTGTAAAAGATGCTATAGATAAAACTGGATATAAATACATTGATGGTAAAGTAGAACCATATGAGAAAAAGAAGTTATTTGGTTTGTTTTAATGTACTAAATTTTGGACATAGCAAATGTCAAAAATAATGAGGTCCATCTATCAAAAGAACCAAAAAAGTAGTTGTAATAAAACTATTGACAACGAATTGAAATAGTGATATAGTAATAGTTGTAATAAGACAAATTACAACAAACGAAATATAATGTTTCTAATAAATTAATTTAAGTGAATTAGAGGTAAAGATGCAATTTTCAAGTAAACTGGCTATTGCAACACATATATTATTAGTAATAGCAGAATTTAGTGAAAAAGAAAAAGTGACATCAGATGTGATAGCAGGTAGCACTAATGTTAATCCAGTAATAATAAGGAATATGCTACTAAAACTTCAAGATGCAAAAATCATACAAACAAAAGCAGGTGTCGGTGGGTCAGAACTTACAAAGCCATTAAATAAGATTACAATGAGAGATATATTTTATGCGGTAGAAGAAGATAAAGACCTGTTTAAGTTTCATGCGAATCCGAATGAAGATTGTCCAGTTGGCAGAAACATTCATAAACTTTTAGACAAAAGATTTGATAATGCAAAAGAAGTCATGTTTGATGAATTATCAAAAATAACATTAGATCAGTTAAAATTTGAGTTAGATAAATTAATAAAGAAATAATGTATGATTGAAAGTTTATAAAGTGGGTAAAACTAAGTTAAATAGATTTGCTAAACAGAGAAAAGGAAGGTATAAACTATATTTGTATCCAAACAAAAGAGAATTCACTTGAAGAGTTTACAGGTAATGATGCTATAATGTGCTAATTCAAAATCAGATTATTTATTTATGCCACTCGAAAGAGTGGCAAATTATATGAAAGTTATTTTTTGGAAATATAAATTATAAAAATTTTGTTATATGAATCAAGAAGAAAAAAGATTATATTTAATCAAATATTTATTGAGTGAGAACAATAAGTACAGTGATGTTGATATACCAAGTAATGAAGATGAACAAAAAAGATTGCTTCGGAGTTTGTTTAATGTGCGACTTCCTGCGAAAATAGATGAAGAGTTTTTGAAAATCCAAGATGAGTATTTGCAAGAAGAAACAAGACTAAAAAGAATTACAAATATAAAAGATTTGGAACAAAATGAAGAAGGGATTTATTTGTGGCAAGGTGATATTACAACATTAAAGTGTGATGCAATAGTAAATGCAGCGAATAGTGGAATGACAGGTTGCTATATACCTTGTCATAACTGTATTGATAATATTATACATACATTTGCAGGAATTGAACTGAGAAATGACTGTAATGAAATAATGATGAAACAAGGACATGAAGAAGAAACTGGAAAGGCAAAAATAACAAAGGCATACAATTTGCCATCAAAATATATAATTCATACAGTTGGTACAATTGTTAATGGGAATGTAACAAATGAAAATCAAGAAGAACTTAAGTCTTGCTATATGTCATGTTTAAAAATTGCTGATGAAAATAATCTTGATAATATTGCATTTTGTTGTATATCTACAGGAGTATTTGGCTTTCCAAATGAGCTTGCTGCTGAAATAGCAGTAAATACTGTACGAGATTATAAAAAAGATTCTAAAGCTAAATTAGAGGTGATTTTTAATGTATTTAAAGAATGTGACTACGAAATCTACAAGAACTTACTTGGAAGACATTAAGTTACTCAAAGAAAAAATTGAAGAGGCAGATGCTATAGTAATAGGTGCAGGTGCTGGGCTTAGTACTTCGGCTGGATTTATTTATAATGGTGAAACATTTAAAAAATATATGTTCGATTTTATAAAAGAATATGGGATAACAGATTTTTATAGTGGTGGTTTTTATCCGTTCCCAACAAAAGAAATTATGTGGGCATTTTGGAGTAGAAATATTTATGTAAATAGATATCTGGATGCACCAAAAGACACTTACAAAAAATTATTAAATCTTGTTAAAGATAAAGATTATTTTGTTATTACAACAAATGTCGATCACCAATTTCAAAAAGCTGGATTTGATAAAAAAAGACTTTTTTATACTCAAGGTGATTACGGACTTTTTCAATCAGTAAATAAAAACAATAAAAAGACTTATGACAACGAAGAGATAGTTTATAAAATGCTTGAAGCACAAGGATTTGTGAAAAATGAAAAAGGTATATATGATATATTAGATGAAAAGAAAATATCAATGAGCATACCATCTGAACTTATACCAGTGTGTCCTGATGATGGATCCGATATGACTATGAACCTAAGGGCAGATGATAGTTTTGTAGAAGATGATGGGTGGATAGAAGCCTCGATAAGATATAATGATTTTGTAAATAAAAGAAAAAATCAAAGACTGCTGTTATTGGAACTTGGAGTTGGTATGAATACACCAGTAATTATCAAGTATCCATTTTGGAATATGGTTATTGAAAACAAAAAATCAAGTTATACATGTATAAATTATAATGAAGCATTTTGCCCAACTGAAATACTTGATAGGTCAATTATTATTAATGAAGATATTGATAAAGTATTAGATGACATAGTTGAGAGTTGATGTATGTTAAAAAGGAAAATAAAAAAAATCACAAAAAATTCACTTACAGAAAATCGTATAAAATGTTAGAATATTATCATAGTAAATATAATGATGAGGTAGCAAATTATGAATAAGACTAATATCACACAAAAGTTTATTGGATTATTTGTTATAATGTTAATGATATTTTCACTTGTATCATGTGATGGAAGCAAAAATACATCTAATGAAGTTGCAAGTGAAACATTGAATGTAAATGATAGTAAAGAAGAATCAAGCGAAATGATGAAAGAAGCAAATAACAATCAAAGTGGATTTAGACCTGATGGTGGTGGAAATAATAGACCAAATGGTGGTGGCAATATTGATAAATCAGATGATGAAGTTTTACAAAACTTAATAAAGTCAGAAGTTCCTAAGTTCAAACAATTTAGTTATACTGATGATGCTTCGTGGATAACAGTCAACTATAATTTATTTATACCAAAAAATTATGATTCAAATAAGAAATATCCGATGGTACAATTTATACCTGATGCGAGTCTTTTTGGTAAAGATACTTTAAGTCAACTTACACAAGGTTATGGTGGACTTGTATGGACTACTGAAGAAGCACAAAACAAAAATGAATGTTTTGTGTATGTCCCTGCATTTAGTGCTGGTCTTAGTCATGATTATAAAACTATTCAAAGTAGAATGGAGAGTGTTGTTGATGATGATAATAATGTATCAGAAGATGTATTTATCAATATTGATGTTATAAAAGATATTTGTAAAAATTATAGCATCGATACTGATAGAATTTATACTACAGGACAGTCTATGGGTGGAATATTAAGTTTCTTTTATGCCACATATTTTAATGACATATTTGCGGCATATATGCCAGTAGGGAGTCAATTTGATAATAATATGGTAAAAAGACTTAAAGATAGAAATATTATTTATCTTGTGTCTGAAGGTGATAGTAAAGCAAGTGAAGGCATGAATGAATTAAAAAATTTGCTTGATGAAGAAAACACAAATTATAGTTATAGGTATTTTAGCATTAAAGATACATATGAGAATCAAAATAAAATTGTAAATGAGGCTGTGTCAGAAGGTAATAATTATAATTTGTTTATGTTTAAAAAAGGAGAAGTTGTGCCTGAAGGTGTTAAATCAAATAATGAGCACATGTATTCGTTTGATTATGCATATAAAATTGATGCTGCAAGGGAATATCTATTTACAAAAACTAAAAATAATGACAATCAGCAAGGAAGTTTTGCAAATGACGGTAAAGAAAAACTCGATGACGGCAAAAACGAAGATGCTTTAGAGTTATTTTTAGATGGATGTGTAGCTTCTGACAAAAAAGCACCAAGATATGTAGGGTATATGTACGAGAATGGCATTTTGCTTTCACAAAATGATATTCAAGCAAGCATCTTTTATCATATAGGCACTACAAGAGATGACATTACAAGTTATTATTATTTAGGACTTATGTACCTTAAAGGGAAAGGTGTTAATCAAAATACTGAAAGAGCAAAAGAATATTTTGAAAAGGTGGCAAACTCTGGAAATGAAAATGCCACTGGTGTAAAAGAAGCAAAAGAAGAACTTGAAAAATTGAAATAATAAGAGTTATGTTATTTGCATTTATAGTTTTTAACTGCTAAACTTTTGGCCTGCCAATTAACTAAATTCATTTGAAAACTTTTTAATTATTTGTTATAACAGTAATAGGACAAATTGTAACAGTAATATTGGCTATATATTATTTGCGCAATATGAAAATAGTTAAAGCCGAAAAAAAAGATTTTGTTTTAAATATGAGCATAATAAACAATTTTTAAAGGTTTTTTATTTTTTTGAGAAAAAATAAAAAAATTATAAATTTCTTTCTTAATAAAACCGCTAAAATATGGTATAATAGAGTAGTAATATTTTTCTTTATTTAAAATGAAAAGTTTTATATAACCATAGTAGTGTGTTAAAATAGAAAGATTAAACATAATTTGTAGAGAGGTACAGTGTTATGAAGTTAAGATTTGTATTATTGTTAAATATTATAACGATGTTTATTTTTATTCCTAATTATGCCAACTATCTTAATGGAAGGGTAGATGCTGTGGATGGAGTATATGTATATACAGATTCTGAATGGGATAGTGAAATTTTAGGAATGAATAAATTAAGGAGTCTAAATAATAATTCTACAAAAGTTTTAAACGGTGAATCAATAAAATATGATTTTGCGAGTGCCAACTCTGAAGGAAAAATAAAAATGCTCTTTGGTCAAATGCTACAAAAAGCGCAACATACAGTGTCGTATATGATGGAAATGTCGTATATTCTAAAGGAACAGTAAAAGATGCACCAAGTAATAACCTATCATCTAATGACAATGCAAATATAAAATATGATATTAAAACAATTACAGTTATTCCGTCAAATAAAGTAGGCAGAGGTAAACAATTTTCACGAATTTAATGATATGAGATTATATGCAGATATATATTTAATTTTTTAATATGTTAAATCAATTTTCAAGAAGTGAATTAATATTTGGAAAAGTTGCTATAGAGAAGTTACTTAATTCTAGAGTAGCAGTTTTTGGAATTGGTGGAGTTGGAAGTTATGCGGCCGAAGCATTAGTTAGGGCAGGAGTTGGTGCAATTGACATTTTTGATGATGATAAAGTTTGTTTAACCAATATCAATAGGCAACTTTTTGCTACAAGAAAGACAATAGGACAATATAAAGTTGATGTAGCAGAAGAAAGATTGCTTGATATAAATCCTGATGTAAAAATAACAAAACACAATATATTTGTTGGTAAGGATAATATAGATGATATTGAGTTTTCAAAGTTTAACTATATAATAGATGCTATTGATACGGTGTCGGGAAAAATATCACTTGTTGAAAAGGCAAATGAATATAATATTCCAATAATATCAGCAATGGGTGCTGGAAATAAGATTAATCCTACAAGATTTGAAGTTACAGATATTTATAAGACAGAGGTTTGCCCTCTTGCAAAAGTAATGAGGTCGGAACTTAAGAAACGAGGAATAAAAAAATTAAAAGTGGTTTATTCAAAGGAAGAACCTATAAAACCAAAACTCATTGAAAGTGCAGCGGATGAAAGTGATTACATAGAAGGTGTAAAAAGAAAGGGCGTGACAAAGCGACAAATCCCTGGTAGCACTTCATTTGTACCTCCAGTTGTAGGATTTATAATTGCTGGGGAAGTTATAAAAGATTTAACTAAAGAATAAGTATGTTAATAAATTTTTAAAATTGTGATATAATTTATAAAATATCTAAAGAATTTGATACCTATCGGCATTTTTATATTTATCGATAGTGAAATGAAAAGGAAGGAAGAAATGAAAAAAAATAGTAAAGTTAAAAAGTCCCTTGTGTTTGTTGCAATATTGCTTATAGCAATTATTATCAGTATTGTAGCATCTAAATATTTTTCAAAGGGAAATGCAACTAATTTAGGTACATACTGGGCGAAAGATTCTAAAGTAGTAACAAGTCTTAAAGACTATGTTTCTAAAGTTACAAATCCAAGTGATAAAGCAAACTTTATCCCTGAAAAAGACCGTATCGCAGTATTTGATATGGATGGAACATTAGTTTGTGAAACTTATTTTACTTATTATGATACAATGATGTTTATTGAGTATTGTTTAAAAGATTATAAAGATAAAGTAAGTGATGAATTGAGAGCAGTAGCAGAATCTATAAAACCTGGCTATGTGGCTGATGAAAATCTTGCTCGCAACTTCGCAAAAGCATATGCAGGTATGACTGTTGAAGAGTTTCATAACTATGCAGTAGAGTTTGGTAAAAAGAAAACAAATAGTTTTAACAATATGAGATACATAGATAATTTTTATCTTCCAATGGCTGAATTAGTTAAGTATCTATATGAAAATAAATTTACCATATATGTAATAAGTGGAACAGAAAGAACTACTACGAGAGCAATAATTGAGAACTCGCCAATTAAAGATTATGTTTTACCAAGCAATATCATTGGCACAGATTTTGAGGTTAAACAAAAAGGTCATGAGACAGAATATTCAAATATGAATTTTAAGTATGAAAATGGAGATGAGTTAGTTTTGACTGGAGGATTTATTCAAAAGAATTTAAATGGAAATAAGTCTATATACGTTGAAAGAGAGATAGGACAAAGACCAGTATTAGCATTTGGAAATAGTGGAAGTGATACAAGTATGATGAATTATACTATTGATAGTAGAAATAAATATTTATCACAAGCGTATATGGTTGTAGCAGATGATAGTGTTAGAGAATGGGGAAAACAAGATTATGCTAAGAAGTCTGAAGAATATATAGCAAAAGGTTATATTCCTATTTCTATGAAAGATGATTTTGCAGAGATTTATGAAAAAGATATAACAAAAGCAAATGAACAATATGTAGAGCAAAAGTAGTGTAATTTTTTTTAAAATAAATAAAACAAGAGGAGAAAAATTATGATTTATGATTACACAGTAAAGAAGAGTGGTGGTGAAGAATTAAATCTTGCAGACTACAAAGGTAAAGTCATAATGATTGTAAACACAGCAACAGGTTGAGGATTTACACCACAATATGCTCAGTTTGAGCAAATGTATCAGAACTATCACAATCAAGGTTTTGAAATTTTGGATTTCCCTTGCAATCAATTTGGAGGGCAAGCACCTGGAACCGATGAAGAAATAAGAGACTTTTGCAAAAATCGCTTCCATACTACATTTGAGCCTATGAAAAAAATTGAAGTAAATGGGGAAAATGAGAATCCACTTTATACCTATTTAAAGGAGCAAAAAGGATTTGAAGGATTTCCAAGCGGTAGTGACAGGATGGAAAAAATGCTTGCAAGTATGGACCCTGATTGGGACAAGAAATCGGATATTAAATGGAATTTTACTAAGTTTATAATTGACAGAGATGGAAGTGTTGTTGCAAGATTTGAACCAATGATAAATATTGAAAAAGTTGAAGAGTGCATTAAATCATTGTTATAACTTTAAAATTAATTATTTCCATCAAAAAGACTTAAAAGTTTTTTATCAATGTTTTTATGATATATCAAATAGAAATCTACCTTAGATATTTTATCTTTTATCTCTATTGCAATTCTATTTGGGACAATTCTTTCATTGATTGTTAAATTAGATGCAAATGCAGAGATATTAGAATTATCTATAAGAATACGCAAGTTATCTAAATTATCTTGCAAAATAAAATTGGAGTTTGGCATATTATTACGGACTATTTTATCCCAAAAGCCAACTTTTCTATTCATAAGTAGACTTTCACCATCCATTTCTTTAAAAGAAATGGATTTTTTATTTGCGAGAGGGTGATTTTTATGCAAATAGAAATATAGTTTTTCAGAAAACATTTTCTTGCAATTATAATTATTTAAGTTTATTTTATTTGTGGTAAATATGAAATCATATGATTTATCTTTAATTTTTCTAATCAATACATCTTCATTTTCTATATTGCTAATAATATTTACGTTATGAGTTTTTTCAATAACTATGATAACATAATATTACGAAATAACAATAAGGTCACAATTTAGTGGAGGTTAAACAATGAATCAAACTTATGTAAAACTTAACAATGGACTTAGTATACCACAGTTTGGGCTTGGAGTTTTTCAAGTTCCTGATGGGAAAGAAACAGAAAATGCTGTGTGTGAAGCATTAAAGATGGGAATTAGACATATTGATACTGCACATGCATATCAAAATGAAAGGTCAGTAGCAAGTGGTATAAAAAAAAGTGGAGTTAGTCGTAAAGAAGTATGGATTACAAGTAAACTTTGGCCAAGTGAATATGGTGAAGGTAAAACCAGTGATGGCATTGATAAGATGCTAAAAAGACTTAATACTGATTATATAGATTTATTACTTCTTCACCAACAGTTTGGTGATTATATCGGTGCATATAAAGATATGGAAAAGGCAGTTAAAGATGGAAGAGTAAAAAGTATTGGGCTTAGCAATTTTGAATCTGATAGACTTGAAGAAGTATTAAATATGGCAAGTATTTATCCAGCAGTTCTTCAAGTAGAATGTCACCCATATTATCAGCAGAATGCTCTTAAAAAGAGAGTAGAAAAATATGGCACAAAACTTGAAAGTTGGTATCCTATAGGCCATAGAGATAAGACTCTTATCAATGAAAATATTTTTACTGAACTTGGGAAGAAATATAATAAATCAAATGTTCAAATTATTTTAAGATGGCATATACAAGAAGGTAATATAGTATTCCCAAAGACAACTAATAGTGAACATATGAAAGACAATTTTAATATTTTTGATTTTGAACTTACCAATGATGAAATGACAAAAATGAAAGCACTTGATAAAAACAAGAGATTTGCGAATTACTAATGGTTTATGATATAATAAAATTAATAAGGAGTGAAGGATAACTTAATAAATGAAACCATGGAAAAAGGTTTTCTATAAAAATTAAGTATCCAAGATGAAATGTATATGAAAATGTTGAAAAAAGGATTGCTGTTATTCATTGCATTTACATTTGCTATGGTAAGTGCTTGTACAGCAACAAGTGTAAATAGCGGTGCAAATCAAAGTGTGGTAAAAGGGGTGAGTGATATGAATGTGAAATTAAAGTATATGGGTCAGGGCACAGTAAGAATTACAACAGAAGATAATAAAGTGATATATGTTGACCCATTTGCAGGAGATGATTATAGTGCAGCAGCGGATTTAATTTTGCAGACCCATGACCACTTTGACCATTCAGCACTTAATAAAGTAGCAAATCGAAACAAGGATTGCCAAATTATAACTGAGAAAGAAGCGCTTGTAAATGGTGAGCATAAAACATTTGATTTACCATTTGTAAAAGTTGTATCAGTAGAAGCCGGATATAATAGAAATCATGATGTGAATAAATGTGTAGGATATGTGCTTGAATTTAAAAATGGAGTGAAAGTTTACCTTACAGGAGATACTTCCAAGACAAAGCAGATGGAAAAAATGTCAAGTATGAATATAGATTATGCATTTTATTGCACTGATGGTAAGTTTAATATGGGAAATGCCGAAGCAGCAGAGTGTGCAAAACTTGTAAATGCAAAACATAATATTCCATATCACAATGATACAAATGATGATGGTGTTCGATTTGATAGAAAATTAGCAGAAGAGTGGACAGCACCAAATAAAATGATAGTTGATGTGAATGAAGAGATAGTATTAGAGAAGGAAAAGGTGGGAGAAAAAATGAGTAAAACATTAGTTCTTTATAGTTCATTTATAGGTGAACAGTATAGTGTAGGAGTTATAGAAAAAGGCAATACAGAAATAGTTGCTGATATGATTATAGAAAAACTTGGTGCAGATAGATACAAGGTTGAACCAAAGAATGATACTTATCCAAAAGATTCATATAAGCGCTTGACAGAGATAGCAAGTGAAGAACTTCATAATAATGCAAGACCAGAAATAAAAGATGTAACATTTGATATATCAAATTATGACACTATATTTATAGGTGCTCCAGTATGGTGGGGAGATTTCCCTATGATTATGTATACACTATTTGAAAAAGTAGATATGAATGGAAAAACTATAGTGCCATTTTCAACTCATGGTGGTTCAGGACTTTCAGGCTTTGATAATAAACTAAAAAGATTATATCCAAATGCAACTATCATGAGAGGATTGGCAATTACTGGAACTGATACACAGAATAAAAAAGATAGTGTAAAATCAGAAGTAGATAAATGGATAAATGGTTTGAATATTGCTAAATAATATAAAATCTAAATTATAGTTAGCAACATAAATAATGATAAATAATTTATTTAGGCCGTTAATGCGGAGACTTTTAAAAAAATTAAAAGTTTCAGTGTTAAGGCTTTTTTATATTATGATGAGATACAAAATAAAGAGGATATGTAAATAGCGTAGTAATAGAATTAATAATAAACTTTTATAGTTGTTTCGTCTATTCCAAAAACTCGAAAAAAATTTGAGTTTTTGGAATGAGTATAATATAATAATAAACAGCAAAATATAGAAAAGACATAAGGGATAAATATAAAAGATATACAAAATTATCGTAAAAAATTAAATGGTATTGATTATGTGATACTATAAAATAATGAAATAGTTAGGCGGTAAGAAATGAGGTCATAATGCAAACAATCAAAGTCGTTGCTGCCATTATAAAAGATGGCAATAAAGTATTTATATCAGAGCGCGGTTATGGAGAGTTTAAAGGCAAGTGGGAATTTCCTGGTGGAAAGATAGAAGAAGGTGAGACTGGCGAAGAAGCAGTAGTTAGGGAAATAAAAGAAGAGTTAAGGTCAACTGTAAAAGTATTAAAGTTTTTTGGTGAAATAAATGATGTACATGGTGATAGATGCTTTAATGTAAAATTTTTTATTTGTGAACTTGTGGAAGGCAATCTTGAACTCACAGAGCATCTTGCATCAAAGTGGGTTGAACCTAAAAATATAGTTGCAGATGAATTTATGGAAGCGGATAAAGTAATAATAGATAAATTAGTAAAAGACTTTACATAGTTTATTCTTATCAATATAAATAATTTGTAATATCTATATTATAAGTATTGAAAAAGAACAACTAAAGTTTATTATAAAGTATTAAAAAGGAAATAAAATTTATGAAAAAGTTAAATGTATTTAAATTAGTAATAGCAATTCTTATTCCACTTTTAGTTGGTGGCCTATCAGCGTTTATAACAAAGAATGCTATGATGATGTTTGACACAATAAAGAAACCACCGCTTTCACCTCCTGGGATTATATTTCCTATAGCATGGAGTATATTGTATGTGCTGATGGGAATTGCGAGTTACCTGATATATAATTTAGATATAAAAAAGTTAAATGATGCACAGATAGTGATGAGAAAAAATACATTAATAATATATGTCATTCAACTTGTATTTAATTTCTTTTGGTCAATAATATTTTTTAAGTTTTCAATGTACAAGTTTGCATTTGTTTGGTTAGTAATTTTATGGGTGCTCGTATTTGTTTTAATAAAAAATGCATTTAAGTTAAACAAAGTATCTGCATATCTAATGGTACCTTATTTACTTTGGATGACATTTGCTGGATACTTAAATATAATGATAGCAGTGTTAAATTGATAAGAAGTAAAAAATATTTTAAATATAATTAAAAAAATGTTGAACAGATAAAAATAAAATATTAGACACAATAAACCAAATAAATTGATTTTAGATGAACAAATAGAGAGTTTTGTGAAGTATATATTAATAAAAATAATAAACAATAAATATTGAAAAATAAAAACAGTTTACATAATATTAAAAGTGGGGTAATAATATGAAAAAGATTGTAGTGGTGAATGCAAGTCCGAGGTTAAATTTTAACACAGCAACATTGTTAGATAATGCAGCAAAAGGTGCAGAAGAGAAAGGAGCGGTTATAGAAAGATTTGACTTGTATAGACTTGAAAAATATACTGGTTGTGTATCGTGTTTTGGTTGTAAGAAAAATGCAAATAAAGGTCACTGTATTATAAAAGATGGTCTTACAAAAGTTCTTGATAGCATAAGAGAGTCTGATGGATTAATTATTGGTTCACCTAATTATTTATCAGAAATGAGTGCAGGATTTAGAGCACTTTATGAAAGGCTTATTTTCCAAAATCTAACTTACAATGTAGAAAATTATTGTTGTAATGAAAAACAGATACCAGTTCTCTTCATTATGACAAGTAATGCACCTGATACAAGTTATGTGCAACTTGTTGAGAATTATAAAAATACATTTGAAAGATTTATAGGACCAACCAAGACATTAATAAGTGGAAATACTTTACAGTTAAATGATTATAGTAAACTTGATTGGGAATGGACACTTTTTGATATAGAGGCAAAAAAGAAAAGACATGAAGAAGTGTTTCCAAAAGAGTGTGAAACTGCATTTAAACTTGGTGCAGAGATGGTATAATGTGTATTTGAAATAAGGAGAAAAAAATATTACAGAAAAGGCTAACTTTTATGTTCGCACTTCATAAAACAGGGATGGTAAAATTTTATAAGAAAGAGGCTGTTAAAAATATAAGAATTAATTAATATATACTATAGAGAATTGGTTAAGTCAAATGAAAAATATACATATGTGATATCTGATATTCATGGGCAATATGATACATTTATAAAACTGCTTGAAAAAATTCAATTTAAAGATAGCGATATGTTATATATAATTGGTGATGTCATTGATAGAGGTCCAAACCCTATTAAGACATTACTTTATATTATGGAAAAAGAAAATATTAATATGCTTGCCGGCAATCACGAATATATGGCAACATTATGTTTAAATTACTTGTTAAAAGAAATTTCCAATGATATTGTTGACAAGTTGTCTGATGGAATGATACTAGGGCTTCTTAAAGAATGGAATATGAATGGAGGCGGAGTTACCTTACAAGAATTATTGAGTGTTGACAAAGAAACAAGGAATAAAGTTTTTAATTTTTTAATAAAATTGAAACTATATAAAGAATTAGATGTTGGGGATAAAAAGTTTATATTGGTTCATGCTGGGTTTGGAAATTTTAAGAAAAGTAAGAAACTTAAAGATTATAATATAATGGAATTGTTATGGGATAAAATGGATTATAGCAAAGAGTATTATAGTGATAAATATATTATAACAGGTCATACACCTACTCAACTAATTGATGGCAATGAAAAACCAGGATATATTTATAAAAATGGGAATAATATTGATATAGATTGTGGGTGTACTTATGGAGGAAGACTTGCATGTTTAAGACTTGATGATATGAGAGAGTTCTATGAGGAATGTTAATTTTATAGTATTTGTGTACATAGTAACAAAAATGGGGGTCGTTTGATGCATAAAACTTGTCATTTGAGTAGTTTGCACCTATAAAACAACTTGCCATTTGAGTGGTTTTGACCACAAAAAACTTGACAAAGTTGGAATAAAGAATTATACTTGTATTACAAGTAATACTAAAAGGGGTAAAATATGGCAACAATAACACTAAGGGTAAATGAGCAAGAAAATAAATTTATTAAAGACTATGTAAAAATAAATAATTATAATTTATCATCATTTATAAGAGATGTAGTGCTTGATAGAATAGAAGATGATTTAAAAATTGATGAAAAGAAGATTTTGAGTGCATTAAAGAAATCAAAAAAAGAAAAAAAATATTCACATAATGAAGTATGGGAAGAATTAGGACTTTAAGTATGTATGAAGTTATTTATTCAGAAAGTGTAAAAAAGCAATTAAAAAAATTAGACAAACAAACTGCAAGAATTATAAAAAATTGGATTGAGAAAAATTTGATAAACACAATTGATCCGAGAGCAAAAGGCAAACCTCTTAAAGGCAACTTAAAAGGCATATGGCGATATAGAGTAGGTGATTACAGGATATTTGCAACAATAGAAGATGATAAATTAGTAATTTTCTTATTTGACATAGGACATAGAAAAGAAGTCTACAAATAAAACCATTAAAATAGCATTGGTATTAATCGGTGCTATTTTTTTATTGGTTAGCTATCAAAAAAACTTTTTAGTTAGAGTATAATATTTGTCAGTTACCTATATAAAACACAATAAAAATAGAGTATAATCCTAATAATCTTAGAAGAAATCAAAAGGAGTTATACCCTATGGAAGGAATTGTAGCACATATCAAAGAAAAATTAAAGAGTA
>JAGBKB010000074.1 GCA_017934175.1 Lachnospiraceae bacterium
GAAATGTTTATAGAATTAGGAATAACTACATTAAGTGAAGTAGAACAAATGAGAATTGATAATAGTGAAGATGCTTATAAGTTATCTCTTGTTCAACTTGGCGGTACCGATATAGATATAATATCATCGACTGTTGCTATACAAAATATTTTAATTATGTATGTTTTAAAACAAAAAAAGGGCAAAGATGAACTAAAAATATTATTAAATAAAATTAGTGGTAGAATGGTCAGTGATTCTTATGTAGATAGGATACTTGAACAATCTAAAGCAATTATAATGATTTAAAAGGTAATGACATGGGAGAAAAAAAGATAGACACAAGTTTTTTAGATAAAGCAATAAGTTTTGCAGTAAAGGCTCATAGTGGTGTAGAACGAAGAGGAAAAGCCTTCCCATATATAGTTCACCCGATGGAAGCCATGGCTATAGTTGCTACATATACAAATGACCAAGAAATGTTAGCAGCAGCAGCATTACATGATGTGGTAGAGGATACAGAATATACAGAAGACGATATAAGAAAAGAATTTGGTGATAGAGTCGCAAAATTGGTTGCATCTGAATCTGATATAGTGGTTGGAAATAAATCAGAATCAGAATCATGGGCTGAAAGAAAGAAGTTTGCGATTGATAGATTGAAGAAACTTGATAGAGATGGTAAAATTGTTGCCATTGGTGATAAATTATCAAATGCAAGGGCTATGCTACAAGATTACGAAAGTATTGGAGAGGAACTTTGGAATAAGTTTCATGTCACTGACCCAAAACTTCATAAGTGGCATTATGAAGGTCTTAGGGATTCACTTGATGAATTAAAAGGCTCTTTTGCATATGAAGAGTTTAGTGAAATTATAAATAAATTGTTTGCAAAATATTAAGTAAAATGTTATAAAAATTTTCTTGCAATTTTTTATCTTAGTTGTTATAATAATATAGTTTTTAGGGGTATAGTTCAAGGGTAGAGCACCGGTCTCCAAAACCGTTGATGTGAGTTCGAATCTTACTACCCCTGTGCATAAACGCTTGATTATCAAGCGTTTTTTGATTTTTTGAGTAAAAATAGCCGATATTTAGCCAATTTTTTTTGAAATTATTTGAAAAATCTTGTATTATATACATTATGAATTATCAATCATTTTTAATTAAATATGCCGAAATAGGTTTAAAAGGTAAGAACCGCTATAAATTTGAGGATGCTTTAGTCAGTAACCTAAAAAATGCCATTTCTGAATGGAAAGGCATTTTTAATGTCTATAAAGAACAAGAGAGAATATATATAGATGCCAGTGAAGATTTTTCTAATTATTATGATGGCGTTATAGATAAAATAAAAAAAGTTTTTGGTGTTTTTAGTATTTCTCCAATAAAAAAAGTAGATATCACATATGATTATAAAAAGTTATCAGATGAAGTATTAAAATTTGTTGAGGATGTATATGGAAGAGAAAAGGAATATACATTTAAAGTAAAAACAAGAAGAGTTAATAAAAACTTTCCTATGCATTCTGATGAAATATCAGCGGAACTTGGACATGATATTTTAGAAAAGTTTAATAATTTTAAAGTTGATGTTCATAATCCAGACCATACAATTTTCATTGAAATTAGGAACCACATAAATATATATTCTGAAAAGATTGATGGACCAGGTGGACTTCCAGTTGGAACAAGTGGAAAGGCAATGCTTCTTTTGTCAGGAGGTATTGATTCGCCAGTGGCTGGATACATGGTAGCGAAAAGAGGAGTTGTAGTTGAAGCGGTATATTTTCATGCTCCGCCATATACAAGTGATAGAGCAAAACAAAAGGTTATAGATTTAGCCAACATTGTATCAAAATGGGCTGGTCATATAAAACTTCATGTAATTAATTTTACCGATATACAACTTGCAATTTATGATAAGTGTCCACATGATGAACTTACTATAATTATGAGAAGATATATGATGAGAATTGCTGAAAAAATTGCAAATAATAATAATTGTTTAGCGTTAATAACTGGAGAATCAATAGGGCAAGTTGCTTCACAGACAGTAGAATCACTAAGGACAACAAATGAAGTATGCACTTTGCCAGTATTTAGACCGTTGATAGGCTTTGATAAGGAAGATATAATTAGAATATCAAAAAGAATTAATACATTTGATACATCTATTCTTCCGTATGAAGATTGTTGCACTATATTTGTGGCTAAACATCCAGTGACAAAGCCAAA
>JAGBKB010000004.1 GCA_017934175.1 Lachnospiraceae bacterium
TAATTTCTAAATGTGTACCTATTAAATTTGACATTACATTCAGATGGGTGGTAGTAACCATATTCAGTTAATTTTCGACCATTTACATACTTTGAATGATTCTTGACTAACCTATTACCAATAAATACAATCTCTCCATTATTTAGTTTATTTCTTATTTCTTTAGACTCAAAATACATCCTTACTGTTTCATTCTCATTTATAAAAAATGACTTATACTTGTCATTTCCAAGGTCTACACCATAAGTTTCTAATTTTAACTCACCTATCCTATATTTGACAGTTGATTTTGAAACAATATAGAATTTGGCAAGTTGCTCTATTATCAAAAGCAGCCTCTTCTCTTTATCATTTCCATTTGTAACATTATAAACTTTACACAGGTCATTGTATTTTTTGCTAAAATCAAAACTTGGTAGTAAAATCCATGCTGGCAAACTTTCTGCCTGCCTCTCAACTCTTGAGTCAGTTGCCATATTATTGCTTTGTCTTATTATGGAATTTGTAGTGGGTTTCGTGCCAGTCACAATTTGCCTTAAAAACAAAAAATGTCTATGAAAATAATAATGAACTATCTCGTGCATTAATGTGTAATAGTATGCCCCTAAACTCTTACTCTTAATTATCTCTCTATCAATTAGAATTGTATATGCTGGAACATAGACAACTTTGTCTTTTGTTTCAACATAGTCATCAGCAAGACAAAGCATACCACATACACCGTCTTTTAATTTATATTCATTTACAATATTAAGTCCTAAGTCTTCTTCCACAATTCTTTTTACTGGAACATGGTCTTTACTAAAATCATATCCATCACAAAACTCATCTAAAAACATACGAGCATAGACTCTCTTTTGATCCGAATTATTAATAAATGACACAAGGTTGTCATCACAGGCTACCATTCCTCTTTTAATTCTACTTTCTTTAGGTTCTAATGTTGGGGCTGAAATTTTAAACTTAGATAACTTTTCATCAAGACGAATTTGACATTGGACATACACAATAAATGTACCGAGATTTATTGACGAATTTGTATTCTCATAGGATTGCTTATACCTAACTTGGCGGACAACTCTTAAATCAAATAAAACTAAATTATCCTTGAAACAACAATTAAATGCACTATCAATTATTGGGTTTCTATTTATAAAATTTTCTCTTATAGGTTCGCATCCAAACATTTGATAATATTTATCAATCACAAGCTCAGTAAATAATGGCTCGGTTGCCTCAATTATTTCATCCAAATATAAATGCCCTATGGCTTCTTTTAGTAAACTAAAGCTTTGCAATATGCCCTCCACTGCATTTTTAGTGTAGTTATTATAACACAAAATTTTTCTATTTCCATATCCTATTAGTATTTTGTTAAAAATTTGTTATTAAAAATTTATTGCAAAAAAATATCTGCCAATTGGGGCAGATATTTAAAATATGATCCTTTTGATATCAATGATTTTCAATATAACCATTATATAATTCTTTAACATATTCAGGATTTGCAGTTGTTTTCGTTTCAACTAATTCTATCGTTGCATCATTGATATAACCATCAGGATTAATTTCATAGATTATTTTATAGTATTTTGTTATATTAACATCCAAAAATTCAGCATAACAAATATTCTTGTCCCTTTCATCTTGCTTTACATCTCCAAAAATAAGATACTTATCGTCATCAATTATGCCTTTTTCTAAATAATTATTGAACTTATTTTCAAAGTTTTTAGTTACAAATACTTTATAATTATAGTCACAAGATTCAGGGAATACCAATCTATAAGTTACTGTAATCGGGTCATCAATATAATAATGAAAACTATCATAAACTGGATAACTACCATCAATGTTTTCAATTACTTTTTTATCAATTATTTCTAAATCATCTAATTCATTATTGGCATTTATAGTATATTTTATTAAATAAGCAATTTGTTCTAACCCATCTCCAGTCTTTGAAGTTATGATTAAGGTTTGGTCTTTTATACTTTCGTCAATAGTAAATAACGATTCATTATCACTATACAAACTGACAACTGTTCCTTTTACAATATCCCTTGCACTTTTATACTTATTTTTAAATGTTTCTGATAATGGGAACTCATCCCATTTATATGTTTTATTTAATAACTCATAAATAGCCTTTCCCCAATTTTCATATATAATATCATTATTTATAGTTTTATTTGACTCTGTAGATTTTATGTTTTGATTAGAAATAGTTGTACTATTATTTATGCTTTCTTCATTTTTTATAGTAGTTTCATATACAGAAGAAACATTATTATTCTTATTAGAACAGCCAAAAAGAAGCAATATACATAACAAAACTAATATTTTATTTTTCATTATTTTTTGATCCTCCTACTAATCTATATATGTATTTATATTTTCTATTCTTTACCCATTTATCTTTAAAAAAGCCTTTTCCTTCGTTTTCCTCAATACTATTGATTAAATTTGGGAATCTTGATTTAACACTGCCCCAAGCAAAACTTGTTTTTTCCCCATCTTCAGTAATATAATAAAATTCATAATGATTATTTGAAACTAACAAATCCCCACTTTGAAGTTCATCAAATGTCGCATTATTAACCGGTATCCTTTCAAAGCCTAAATCATTTAATGCCTTATAAGTTGCATCGCTTACACTCGCATATAAAAGTTTTCCGCCACCCAGTTCATAGATGTTTAAGACAGCATATTTGTCCATATCCCCTTTGGTCGCATAATACCATACTGCCATTGCATTTGATGAGCAGTCGTCACTAACCATTTTATAATTCTTATAGCAATCTTCAACTAAATATGTACACGGATACAATGCATGTTCACCAATATGGTCTTTGAAACTCTCAAGTTTGATATTATAATCTTTAACTGAATTTATTGTATTATTTGAATATTTATAAGTTGTGTTGATTTCATTAAACGATGCTATTCTAATCTCTCTATCAACTTTAGATTCAGGACTTGCCTTACTATAATCATGTTTGAATCTTTCGTTAAATGATGAAAATGTCGCATTCCCTCTCTTAAAATCGGTTTGATTATATGCATTGTATGTATACATTGTCTCTGCACTCCAAGTTCCTATATCTTGTAGTGCCTTATCCATAGAAATATAATTATAATCTGGTTTTATAATATTTTCTTCTTCACTAATTTTAACAAACTTAATATCTGGGTATTCATTTATGAATTTATCAAAATAATCAGCATTATATCTTACCTCTTTTGTATTATATGTAAGCATCTTAAACTTTTCATCAAAAAGTTTCTCATTCACATTTTGACCTTTAAAATAGATATATTTTAAATCGCCATATTCATCTCTCAAATCTACTATATCACCCATTTTCTTTATAGAAACTGGCATAATTACAGACTTCATAAATACACCTTCTATGCCAGGTATTATTCCCAAATACTCCAAACTATTAGGCAATACAAGTTCATCAAGTGCATATATACAAAAAGCATAGTCTTCAATTCTTTTTAATGTTGATGGGAATTTTATAGTTTTCACATCTAAATTATTATCAAATGTAAAACTACCAATACTTGTAATTCCATCCTCAAATACAATATTGTCAAATGCAGGATTTTTCTTGCCATTTTTGTATTGCAATACATCCCAAGAATTCTCTCCCCCTTTATAATTATACATTGCTCCACTACCACTAAAAATTAGTGTTTTATCTTCAACTCGCCAAGATACCTTGTCTCCTGCCTTATTACTTTTACTTGCAGAATAACATATAGCAAAAATTAACATAACAAAAACTATAGTCCAAATCAATATTCTTTTTAAATACTTATACATTTTATAATCCTTTTCTTATATCATTATAATAAATTATATCACATTTTGGCAAAACAAAAAACCACCTTTTTAGGTGGTCAATATCGCAATTCTTCAACAAAAGCCTTACTTTACAAGTGCCATAAATTCTTCTTCACTCATACCTAAACATTTTATAGCAACTTTTACATCAATAATTCCGTCTTTTACCAATTTAACATATACTTCAATTGTTACCTGTTTTCTTGCTTCTTCTCTAACATCATCGAGTATTTCTTACATTCGTTCGCTTATCATCGCATCTCCCTTAGCACACTATATCACAAGCCTAAGAAACTCATCAACAGAAATATGCAATTCGCTTGAGGCATATTCTTTTGATACCATATTGTCTTTGTAAAGTTTTACCATTAATTCTTGTTTTCCTTTCTCAATTCCCACTTCCATTGCTTCATCTCTAACATCATCAAGTATCTCCATCATTTCCTTACTCATCATTGCACCTCCTTTAACAAATAAATCTTCTTTTATTTTACTTGTAATCTTGTATTTACTATTTATGGTTGTTTTATCAGTCAGTATTTTTAAATAATCATTTATTGTTTCATTAGTAAGACCTTCGGTATTCACAAAAAGAACTCTTAACCCAGCATCAAATTTATCTACAATTTCACCTTGGTCAGATACAACATCCATTTTTACTTCATAAACAGTGCTACCTTTTTGGAATATGTCTTTAAGCGTTAAATAAATAATTATTATTTCGCTCGCATCTTTATAATCCTGACCCTTCTTTAAATCATATACTCTTATTTTTGCCGCATATGAGAATATTCTTTTCGCACGATACTCTTCATCAACCAACTGTATCTCAACATTTACAATAGCTCCTCCCTTTAGTCTACATAACATATCAAGCATTACTTTTTTATTATATGCACTTGGAATCACTTTTTGATAGTCATTTTCAATAACTTCTAATTCATCATCTTCCAAAATCACTCTCAAGAATTCCTGACAAAACTCCTTATTTATTGCAAATATCATAAAGACATCATTTGTAAGTGGAATAGAGTCTTTGATTAGATTATTTAATTTTTCACTTCTTTCCTGTTCTGTCATATTTTTATTTTATCACAAATTACCCATTTTTTCAATAAAATCATCACATACTCAAAATAATAAATATTACTAACCCTACAACACCTATTAAAACTAATGTGGCAAGTGATAGTACAACTATACCAACTGGTGTCCATTCATTCAAAAATCCTTTTTTTTCTTTTCATACAAAAAATTTAACCAAATATGTCGCACTATTCTATCTTATTTTTAGAAAAAGACAGTCATCCGACTGTCCCCTCTACCTTATTTCTTTACCTTTATTGGTATTGATTATACCACGGTTCACTCATATTAGCAACAAAAACTACCCTTTCATTATACTTTTTATTTAATGTATCTATTGCTTTCTCAACCACCTTATATTTATAATTCCGACCTATTTGTATATTTTCATAATTCCTTAAATTAAAAGCTCCTACACAAATTTGTCTAACTTCAAATTTTAACTTCTTCTCTTCAAGCTCATAATACTCTTTTATTGACATTAAATCATCTACATTTCTGCTCTCTTCTATGCCATACCAATTTTTGTAAATGAGTCTCATTATTTCATCTGCAATCTCAATACCTGATGAAACACCATAACATATTTGCATTTGCATACTGTAATCTTTATAATACTTATCTCGAAGTTTAACTACAAGA
>JAGBKB010000005.1 GCA_017934175.1 Lachnospiraceae bacterium
ATATACTCTTGTATTGCTTCGTCCATATAAAGTTCTGTAGACCACTCGCAGTTATAACATTCATCATCTGCTTTTATACATGGCTTATTTACGCATTTGGCAAGTTCATCACCATTCATCTCTTGAACTGTTTTAAGTTCAAAAAATCTTGCTCCTGCAATATATGATGCAACAATATTTTGTGCGAGTTGACTATTAGGTCCAGCCGCAGGTCCTATTGGAGTTTCCATATGCTCTTTATAAATATTAAAACCCTTTTTAATATCTGCCTTATAAAACTTTTTCACACCAAAAACAGAGTGTCTATTCTTCTCTTCATCAACTATCCACTCCATAAGATTCTTAAATGGTATTATTTTCATACGGTCGCTCATAGGGCACCTCCAATTATAATAATAAAATTTTCTACTTTTTATTTTCTTTTACAAAATCAATATCTCTTGAAGATGGTATTTCAAATGTAAATTTTGTATTGCCATTCTTATTTGTTATAGCGAAATCACCTAAATTAATAATATCCATCCCAATCAGCATATCAATTCCCTGTGAATGAATATTGGCAGTATAAATCGTCTTCTTCCTAAACATAATATTTAAAAACGAAATATCCGCCCTATATATAAATGATCTGTCATCTCCGCTTGCATTATTTACTGATACTTGACCAAATGGCTTTAATTTCAACTTCTTTGCAATTTCTGGAGATATACAAGTTATCGTAGCGCCTGTGTCCCATAGTGCCTTAACACTAGTGTTAATTCCATTATTACTTAATTTAATGTCATTAATAAGTCTATCAAAAATTCCACTATAACTTAAAGTAAATGAATTTCTCATACTAAGTGTTTCCTTTAGCAATCGGTAAATTCATATTTATAGTATAAGCATTTTTATCTTTGCCAGATTTTTGCACAATTGCTTTGCCAATCAAATTGTTATTTTCAATATAATCAGCACCCTCTTCAAAAGTATCAAATGAATTTAGTACTTGCGACTTATATATCACAACATACTTATTGCCGAAAGTTTTATATATTTTTTTCAAATTTTTTTGATACCACTTATAATCGACATTTTGTTGTTTTGTTGCAGGCATACACTTCTCCTTTTTATAATATTTATATTCTATTTTCCCTTTTCAGTTCTCAATGTATCCAGTGTCTTTCCGTTCACATCTGTAAAATATATTGGTCCTTGTACATTATACTTTGACTTCTCTAATTCACGAGCTAATGAAGATATTGAATATGTTATATCTCCATATTTTACATGTGAATCATCAACTACTACAGCAACTACACTTTTATTTTTTTTATAATATATTTTATCACCAGATCTCATACCTATCATGGAAAACTTGAATGGCGGTCTTTGTTGTTTATCATTCTGCGCTCTTTTTAATTCTTCTTTATCTTTTTTTGTTTCAGAAATCTTGTAGAGCTTTTTATCAGTATTAGTTATGATAGATATCGCCTTCAATATATTATAAGCTTGTTCTGGAGTCATTTCATAAAACTCACGCTTACGCTGTTTACCATTAATATTATCCACAGTTCTTAAATCTGGATTTAACTGGTCTATCATATTATGAAGAACTTTATCCTCAAGTCTTTTATTAACTTCATATACTGCATAACATCTAAATGCATAAGGAACACTCGACCTATTTGACAACTCTCTTAATCTTTTTTTCCAATCATCAGCATATCCAATTTTTACATATTGCTCAAAACCAGGATTAGTAAAAATATAAATATAACCCACCATATCATTAACTCCTTTCATTACATAGTATTATATCAAACTCAACAAAATATATAATTATTGACAGTATCATATGCACCACCATTCCGCCTCCAAACATATAAATAATAAATCTCATATTCATTATAAAAATATTTCTGTTAAATAACATATATATTATGCCATAATACACTATATTTACAATCAACGAAATAAGCATATTATAAATTGTTTTCCCTTTTGATATAAACCAAGCATCTATAAATGTCGATACAATATATGTTAGATAAAATGGCATATTTTGCATAACAATTGGTAGTATATTATTGGAATTCACAGCCATAGTCTTATCAATAAAAACTCCCCAAAATGGTATTGTAACAATCCACAATATAACTATTAACAATGCGTATTTCCAAGTGTTTTTAAAACTTAAATTTATTAAACTATTTTTCTTTATTAATTCTGCAAAGCACATTACAGGCACAAGTAACCATCCCCATATAAAATTATTTGCAACCCAGTAATTTCCAGATTCATTTACAGCATTTACCATTTTAACTATCATTAACGCATATATAAAATTATCTAAAAAAATTTGAATTCCAGCAAATTTTCCAACTTGAAACCACTCATTAAAAAACTGCAATTCTACTTTTTTTATTCCAATATAACCCTTTAAAACAATGAAGCCTAATGCAAATGTTGATAAAACAATATTTACAAGTATCTCTGAATAAGCGGCTCCTATATCTTTATATTTATTAATTAGCGCATAATCGAATATGCTTAATAATATAACTTTTACAATAATTAATGTCCATACAAGAATATAATCATTGTTAACGGTTAATAATAATATTACAAAATTTAGTACGAAAGAAAATATTAATGAAATTGATTGTAGTAATAGATAATCTTTTGCATATTCTGCATTCATATAACTTGAAATTCCAGATATATGCATAACTATCAAAATTGTAAAAAACAAATATATTATAAACGATATCAACATCGCTGTTCCATTTTTGTATTTTGAATAGTTTTTTGTTAAAATAGAGTAAAGTGGAATAATAAGCATAGTTGTAATAACTTCATCTATTAAATCAAACCATTCCATTTGTCCTAAAATATTTATGTCAACACTGTTAATTGATACGATATTCATTCTCACTAACAAATATATAGATGGTATCAGCATCCATATAACTAATGAAAAAAACAATTTTGTATCTCTTTTAAACTCAATCATTACTATTCACTTACACAAATATTGAATAATCATTTATAATAAATTCTATAAAAGACTAAAGAGTTCTTTTAATTTTTGATAATAATTTATCAATAGCCATAACTATATATCCAAATATTATGAATAATATAGTTATTAATATAATATTTTTTATTACACCATTAACACCTAACTTTTCCAAGTTTAAGAAAAAATATGGATATATAAATGGCACACTTTTATCATATGACAATATATTCGCATCAAACTTCATTATAAAAGCATTTACATATACAAGCCCTGCATAAGTTAGCGGAAAAGAAGTTGCTACTATAGGGTAATACCATTTTAATTTCCCGTGCTCACAAAAAAGTATATAATCAAATACAAACATTAATGGTAAAATAATATGTAATGTTATACTTCCAACTACAAAACTTTGTTTAATATCTCTTGTAAATGAAAGTATATAATTATATATTATAAATGTTAATAAAATACTAAGTAGTGCCGTGAATTTTAATATTGAAAATGTTTTAACAAAGCCATCTTCTGTTTTCTTGGCTGTGTCAATGAGTTCTATTATCATAATTATAATGCATAGATAATTACTTAAATTAGTAAAATGGATATAAAAGTCCCACCTAAAACTCATATCAAAAAGTCCAAAACTTGCTAGTATTGCAATTATTGATATGCCTATGTAAATTGACTTATATATAAGTTGTGTGGTTCTATTCTTTATCATATCAATTATCATTTCCTAAATAATCTAACAAATCTATTGTTCCTGATTCTTCCTTTATATCAAGGTCTGGGACATAATCTACCATTTTTGTAATTCCACTTGATTTATCAACATAAAAATAAACAAAAGAGCCTGTATAACTTCTAAATATTACTTGATGCTCTGTGTCAGTTTCTTCACCCATCTCAACAGACATAATAGATGGATTATCTTTTGCCATACTCCAATCATATGTGATATGACAATAATTATTGACCCCATTATATGCCATATCTTTTGTTATCTTATCATTATTTTTAGCACTTGTAATTTCTGCATTGCCAATATTACTTGATACTTCCTCTTTTGGTTTACACGCATTAATCATTCCCATAATAGTAAATAACATAAAAAGAATAACAAAAAATCTTTTCATAACTACCTTCTTATTTCAAATTTATCTTTATTTATTTATTTTGTTCCATAACTTTTTAGTTTTCTCCGCAATATCAGCAAGTGTCTTTTCTTCATCAAGCATAGTTAGTTTTCTATCTTTCATAAGCACCTTTCCATTGCCTATTGTTGTGACAACAGAGCGACCGCACATACCAAACAAAATGTTTCCATTAATATTAGTTTCATCCATAGGAGTATGTGGATAATAATCAGTAACTATTACATCAGCAGCATAACCCTCTTTTAATTTTCCAAGTGGTATATCGAAATAGCGATTAGCCATCTTTGCATTGTTTTCAAAAAGCATTTGTGGTACTTCTGCCCACGCTGCAGTGCCAGTACACAAATGATGTTTATGTAATATATTTGCAACCTTATATGACTCTATCATATCATGGGTGTAGCCATCAGTTCCAAGTCCTGTAAGTATTCCTTTATGAACCATCTCCATAGTAGGAGGACAACCACAGGCATTACCCATATTACTCTCTGGATTATGTACAACCATTGTATCAGTTTCTTTTATTCTATCCATCTCATGATTATTTACATATATACAATGTGCAAGAAGTGTTTTCGGTCCAAGTATATCAAAATCATCAAGCCTATCTACAATTCTCTTGCCATGTTTTTTTAAACAATCATGTAAATCTTCTATACCTTCAGCAACATGTATATGAAATCCTACTTCTTTTGGAGTTTCAGTTCTCGCAAACTCAAAAGTTTCATCAGAAATTGTAAATTGAGCATGCATACCACACATTGCTTTTATAAAATCATCATTATTTTTAAGTATCTTTTTAATAAAGCGTGAATTTTCAAGTACAGATTTTTTTGATTTATCCTTGCCATCTCTATCAGATATTTCATAACAAAGAACTGAACGAACTCCAATTTCACGCGCTGTCTCTTCTATAGCATCAAGCGAACCATCTATCTCACCAAACGAAGCATGATGGTCAAATGTAGTAGTGCAACCATTTTTTACAGATTCAATATAAGTCTCTATTGCCGAAAGTTTTGTGAACTCATTATCAAGATTTCTATCAAGAGTCCACCACATACCATCAAGAATAGTTAAAAAATCTTTTGCGACATACCCTTTAATATTTAGTCCACGTGCTAAGGCAGAATATATATGTTCATGCATATTTATAAATGCAGGCATAACAACTGCACCTTTCGCATCTATAAGTTCAGCACTTCCATACTTTAGTTTAAGTGTGCTACTATCTCCAACTTCAATAATCTTATTTCCATCAATTGCCACAGCACCACTATTTATAAGCGGATTCTTCTCATCTCTTGTCACTACTCTACCATTGTAGACTAAAATCATAACTCTCCTCCTTTTTTATAACCTTTGCAAGTCTCATTTACAATCTTTTTTAATAGTTTCTTATCATCCACATCTTCCACAAAGTACATTGGTTTTGCACCTTTATAGGGAAGCTGTTCTTCCATTTTAACTTTTTCATTTGTTTTAGTTTTCTTCACAAGTAATCTATCGTCATAAATCCCACCAAATAGCAATCCATCACAATATAGTAAATACTCACCCATCATTTTTTTAGTTGTTATATTATTTAATAGGCTTAATTGATTTAACATAAAATCTTTATATTCTACTGAACTCACCATAATTAATTTTTAGTTACATCATTATCTTGCATAGCAAGTACATCTTTAAGCATTTTTTCTTTTTCTTCATCTGGTAAATCAAATGAAGTAGTTGAAGGTTGTACTTCATAAGCAATACCAAGTTTATCCATATTATGTTTTATAGCATGCTCAATTGCTGTAACGATATTCATATATCCAGTGCATCTACAAAGATTTCCTGTTATAAGTTGTTTTATTTCATCTCTTGTATAAGGAATATTCCGACCTACTATTTCAACTGCTTTTAAAATAAAACCTGGAGTGCAGAATCCACATTGAACAGCCGCTTGCTTTATAAACTCTTTTTGCACATCTGTTATGTCTCCATTTGTAGGGTCTTTAAGTCCTTCTACAGTAACTATGTCTTTACCTACTGCCCAAACTGTAAGGTATATACAACTATCTACACATCTACCATTTAACAGAACTGAACAAGCACCACATTCTCCTACTTCACAACCTTTTTTTATAGAAGTAAGTCTTAACTCATTTCTAAGAGTTTCATATAAAGATTCTCTTTCATCTACTGCTACTTCTTGATTTTTTCCATTTACATGGAGCGTAATTATTTTCTTAGACATAATACTCTATCTTACCTCCCGCTCTTCTAATTGAATTAACAAGTGACCTCTTCGCCATTTCTTTTATAAGTTGTTCTCTAAACTCTTTACTTGCACGCCAACTATCTCTTGGCTTCATATCAGAAAGTGCCTTTTCAGCAAATATATCAAGTAATGTGTTATCATCAAGTTTTTTCCCTTTAGCATATTCTTCAGCCTTGTATGCTCTACTTGGAGTTGGTGCTGCAACACCATAGGCAATTTTTACATCATCAATAGCATCTTTTGCATTATTTAATCTCACAAGTACAGAGCACCCAAGAGTTGCTATCTCAAGCGATTTTCTCTTACCATATTTAAAATAATATCCATAATAATTTTCATAATTTTCTTTTTTAATTTTAAAACATTTACATACTTCACATCTATCACGAACTGTCTTTCCAGGTCCAGTATAAAAATCTTTTATATTAACTGTTCTCTCACCATTTGGTCCCTCAAGAATTATATCAGCTTCAAGTGCAGTCATAGTAGATGCAGAATCAGCAGAAGTTGCTCCATTACAAATATTACCACCAATAGTTCCAGTTTCTCTTATCTGTGGACCACCTACTGTATTTACTGCTTCTCCAAGAGATGGAATATGCTTCTTAATTATTTCATTATAAGTTATATCATGAAATGATGTCCCTGCACCAATTACAATAGTTCCATCATCTTCAAGTTTCACTCCTTTTAACTCACTAATATTATGAATTGATACAAGACCCATACCAGCATCTTTGCCTTCACGAACACGAATCAAAACATCAGTGCCACCACTAATTATCTCTGAATTTTCATTTTCAGAAAGTTTTTTAATAGCATCTTTTACATCCTTCGCTTCATATAAAAAACTAATGTCAAACATAATCACTCTCCTCTAATATGTTTATTATCCAAATTTACTTTCGCATGACTACATACTTATCTTGAGCTATCATAGCTATTCCATTATCATCAATAGAATATGAATAATTATCATACTCATAAACAGGTTCATTATTTTCTGCATATGTTTTTTTAGCAAATTCAATAAGAATTTCTTCAAAACTAACTCTATAAAACGTTCCATCAGAAAGCTTATTATACATTATATATGGACTTTCCTTATAAAACTCTTTTCCAGAATTCCCATATACTTTTGAATAATTATTTATTTCATTAAAAGTTTTACTTTTTATACTTTCTATAGAAAGTCGTTCTGCTTCATCAATAATAGCTTGAGTTCCTCCCAAAGAAGCAATTCCATGTGCTGCCTCGCCTTGAATACTTATTCTTTCACTTTCAGAAATATTTAATCGCTTATTAAAAACTACAGCCGTATAATAACCAGATGATATAATTCCAACATCTATAAAATCACTATCAATTTCAAGAATAAGATATTGAGCATCATTATCCTCATATGCCCTATCATTTAATAGTACTTCTTTAAATCTATAAGTTCTATCATTAATTGCTATATCAAAATATTTCCCTGTGCCTCCAGCATCGCTAAATGCAACTATTTCATTTAAATGAGTTTTGTTAACATTATTAAAAGGAAATGCAAATGAATAATTAAAAATATTACATACAATTATAATGATTAACAAAATAATTAAATGAATTTTAGTTTTTACCATTTTCAATAGTATACCCTCCTATCACCTTTATACTTTATGATGTATTTTAAATTTTATTTATTAAAAGTAATCATATGTCATATCTCACATAAATTCATGCTAATTTTACATTATTGCATGTTAGGTGTACATCGCCCCTATTATAGTAATTCTACTTCATCACCTGGTTTGATTTTTCCGCCAGTAATTACTTTTGTAAAGATTCCTTCCCTTGGCATCACACAGTCACCAGTAACTTTTCTTATCTCGCAACTCGCATGACACTCTTTTCCAATTTGAGTGACTTCTAAAGTGCACTCTCCTACTTTTATCTTTTGTCCAATTTCTAACTCGTATAAAACTATGCCAGTGTCAATCAATATGTTTTCTGCAAATGCTCCAGGTTTAAGTTCAAAACTTATCTTCGACTGCATTTTATTAACACTATCAATACTAAGAAGACTAACCTGTCTATGCCAATCACCACTATGAGCATCTCCAACTATCCCTTTATCATTAACTATTACATTCTCTACAGCATGCTTTACTACACCTTTCTTTTCACTTATACATACTGCCAAAACTTTTGATGTGTCTGCCATACTCTTTCCCCTTTATTTTTTTAACAATTCTAAAAACTCATCTATAGAAATATTAACTTGATTTAATATCCCTTTTAGTGTACCTTTGGCAATTTCAGCATGATTAGGTATAATCACTATATGATGACCATCTGAATACTTCATATGGCTACCTTTTTGGCTTACAAATGAGTAATTAATCTTTTGTAATGCACTAACAATTTCTTTTGGTTCCAACACAGGATATTTTGATGGCATTATATAGTAACCTCCAATGAAGTCATCAGGCATACATTGCTTGAATCATTAATATTAGAATTATCTTCATAATACAATTCTAATGCTTCCTTGAGATTTTCTAATGCTTCCTCTATAGTATGACCTTGTGAAACAACATTGGTTTCAATGCTATTTGCAACATACCAGTTTTCCTCTTTAGTTATTAAAACATTTGTTTTATAAGACATTTTCTCTCCTTAATTCAATGATTATTCAAAAATAATTTTTCTATGCAACCACTTTGTTTGTATTACATTTGCATGACATCAAAACAGGTATATCATCTTTATTATCATCAATTTGGAAAGTGGGCTTTGGTAACTTTTCATTGTTACTAATTCTTTCTTCTATACATGTATAGTACTTCCATCCCTTTTCTCTACTACCATATTTAAAAGTTACTTCTTTCATATTAATCCTCCTATATCATCCCCTTCTCTTTAAATGCATGCACGAGTCTTTCAGCAGTTAAAGGGAATTCGTTGAAACCTATACCAGTAGCATTAAGAACTGCATTACGAACTGCTACTGCTGGAGCAACTGTAGGTGGTTCGCCAAGTGCTTTATTTCCATAACCACCTGTTGGGTCTTTCATAACTACAAACTCAACTTTAAAATCAGGCGAGTCCATGGCTGTTGGTATTTTATAATCTAAAAGATTATTATTATATGGCTTTCCAGTTTTTGGGTCTAATATAAACTCTTCACTCATACCATATCCAAGACTCATTGACATACCACCATGAACTTGAGCAGTGGCAAGTGCTGGATTTATTAAAGTTCCTGAATCGTGAACACTAATTATATCTTTTATATTTATAATGCCAAGTGGCATATCTACTTCTATATCAACAAAAGTGCATCCAGATGCAAATGTATTTGTATGAATATCAGTTGTTTTTTCTGCTGTTATATGTTGATTATTTGTAAATGAGTAAAATGCAGTAGTAGATAATCTTTCAAGAGAAACTAATTTTTCTTTTGTATTTTTATCTACAACATGATTATCAAATACATCTAAATCTTCTAACTTTTTACCTTTAAGTTTTTCTTCATCTTCCATAGTAAGTGCATACTCACATATTTTCTTCTTAAGAACTATTCCACACTCTTTAATTGCATTTCCTGTTACATAGGTTTGTCTTGAACCGTATGCACCTGTATCAAATGGAGTTACATCAGTATCTTGTGAACTCATAACATATACTTTATCAGGGCTAATTCCTGTTGACTCCGCAGCAATTTGAGTAAATACTGTGTCGGCTCCTTGTCCAATTTCTGTTGCTCCAATTGATAGTTGCATAGAACCATCTTGATTAAGTATCATACGAACTGATGCTGTCTCAAGTGCAATAGGCGCAACTGCTGTCTGATAGATAAAGCAGCACATACCTATTCCTCTTCTTATAGGTCCAGTTTGATTTTTATATTCTTCTCTTTTCTTGCTCCAACCTATTTTTTCGGCACCTATCTCAAGGCACTTTTTTAATCCATAAGTATAAAACTTAACTCCACCTGCATCAAGAGTTTCATCACAAAGATTATCCATTCTAAATTTCAAAGGGTCAAATCCACCTTTTACGCAAATATCATCAGTTAGTGTTTCTGCAAATGACACAGCCTGTGGTACACCATAAGCACGCATAGCAGCACTGGTTGGTGCATTAGTCCACACTGTATATGCTTCAGAGTTTACACCAAGTGGATTTTTATATAAATTTTGAAATATGCCTGCACACTTTGCAGTAATTGAATGACCATGTGCTGCATATCCACCATTGGTACTATAATTTATTAATTCTCTACATAAAAGTTTTCCATCTTTTGTAGCAAGCCCCCTGACATCTCCATCCATAGGGTGTCTTGTTCTTGTACCCACCATAGTTTCTTCTCTTGGTACTTCAAGCATTACTGGCCTGCCACCACATTTAACTGAAAGCCAAGCATTAAGAGGCTCGTAAAGCATATCCTGCTTATTACCAAATCCACCACCTATATATGGTTTTATAACTCGCACTTTTCCCCAAGGAATATTAAGTGCTTGAGCAATAACTCGGCGGCAAATATGTGGTAATTGGGTTGATGCAACTACTGTAACTTTTCCATTTGCATCAACGTAAGCATAAGAAATTGGAAGTTCTATATGACAATGTGATATTCTTGGAGTCTTTACATTTTTTACAACTTCTATTAAATTTTCTTCTCCATATTCAGCGATTGCTTTCTTTTTTGCTTCATCATAATTAAAGTCATCACTTGATTTAAACGATGTGTGAGCAATCACATTGTCTTTTCTCCAATTAGGATGAAGTAAAGGAGCATCTTTATCATTTACCATTGAACGAGCATCTGTATGAACTTTATATTCTTTATACTCTACTTTTATAAGTTTAAGCGCTCTATCGCAAGCCACATTATCAACCGCTACAACAGCCGCAATGTCATCTCCATAAAATCTTACTCGTTTATTTAATAATTTTTTATCGGCAATATCTTGGTGTTTTTCATCTGTTGACCATGGATGTCCTGCAGTTGGGAACTCTACATTAGGCACATCAAAACAAGTAAAAACCCCTACTACTCCTGGAACTTTTTTTGCTTCAGTAACATCCATACTGATAACTTCACCATTAGCAATAGTAGATTGTAGCACTTTTGCAATCAAACATTCTCTTGGTGCCAAGTCTGCTGTATATTTTGCAGTACCAGTTACCTTTGCATAAGCATCAACTCTTAAATTACTTTTTCCAATATACTCCATAATCTGCTCCTTTATTCAATGCAAATCATTACATAGTATTAATTAACATAATTTTTACTATATTTAATATCATTTTAAGCATGCACTCTTGCTTTTCCTGCTGACTCAAGTGCCTTAAGAGTTGCTACTGGGTCTTTAAATTTAGCAAGGAAAATCATTGCTGCAATTACATATGGTTTAAAACTTGCTTCTTTGTAAAGTGGGTCTCTATATCTATCAAAAACAGATGCATCAACTTCACCAGTTTCACATGATACACCAGTTATGTCTGCTGGAAGACAATGCATATAAAGTGCTTTGCCACCTTTAGTTAATTTCATCATATCTTCAGTGCAAGCCCAGTCTTTATGAGTTGCATTTTGTGCAAGAAGTTCCTTTTCAAGTGCTTTTATTCCATCCATATCACCTTTACCATAAAGGTCTGTTCTCTTTTCCATCGCCTTAAATGGTGCCCATGATTTTGGATATACTATATCAGCATCTTTAAATGCTTCTTTCATATCATTTGTTTTTGTAAATTTTCCACCAGTTGCTGCTGCATTCTTTTTAGCAACTTCTTCAACTTCTGGCATAACTTCATACCCTTCTGGGTGAGCAAGACAAACTTCCATACCAAGACGAGTGAAAAGACCTATGACACCTTGTGGAACTGAAAGAGGTTTACCATAAGATGGACTATATGCCCAAGTCATAGCGATCTTTTTACCTTTAAGGTTTTCTATACCACCAAATTCATGAATTACATGTAAAGCATCTGCCATACATTGAGTTGGATGGTCTATATCGCATTGAAGATTAACAAGAGTTGGCTTTTGTTCAAGAACTCCATCTTTATGCCCCTGTGTAACAGCATCAACAACTGCTTTTTGATATGTGTGGCCTTTACCTATATACATATCATCTCTTATTCCAATGACATCTGCCATAAAAGAAATCATATTTGCAGTCTCTCTAACTGTCTCACCATGAGCAATCTGGCTTTTACCTTCATCAAGGTCTTGAACTTCAAGTCCAAGTAAATTACAAGCAGAAGCAAATGAAAATCTTGTTCTTGTAGAATTGTCTCTAAAAAGTGAGATTCCAAGTCCTGAATCAAAAACTTTAGTAGATATATTTCTCTCTCTTAAAGCACGAAGTGCATCTGCAACTTCCCACACTGCTTTAATTTCATCATCTGTTTTATCCCATGTTAAAAAGAAGTCTCCCTCATACATATTTTTAAAATTTAACTTTGAAAGTTCTTCTACTGCTTTATTAAAATCCATAATTTTATCCCCCTATATAAAATTATATTAATGTTTACTTACCAAAATGTACTAATATTATTTTAAAGATTTTTTGCTATTTGGAAATGTAAAATAAGTATCAGTGTATGGTTCATCTTTAAGTGTAAAATGCCACCACTCTTCATCAAGTGGTTTAAATCCGTGATTTAGCATTGCCTCTCTTAAAATCATACGATTATTATATTGTTCATCAGTAATTCCTTTGTAATCAGGATGACTTTCTACTCCGAAATGGTCAAATGTACCACCCATATCAACTTCTTTTTCTAAATTCATATCAAAAAGTGTAAGGTCTACTGTGCTTCCTCTACTATGCCCAGAATGTTCTGCTATATAGCCTTGTGGGAATAATACATCTTTTTCTAAATCTGGATAAAAATATTTTTTCATTTTCGTATCATTTAAATCTTTAGCCCAACGGACAAAATGACTCACTGCTTTTTGTGGTCTATATGCATCATATATTTTTAGTCTATAGCCTTTTTTTATTACTTCATCACTAACTTCTTTTAATTTATTTGCTGCCTCTTTTGTCATAAGTGCTATTGGCTCTTCATAACCATCAATTCTTTCTCCTACAAAATTATAAGTTGAATAATACCTTATCTCAAGAATTGCATCATGAACTACATCACTTATTAATACAAAATCACTGCTGTCATCAGATAATTTAATTTCTTCTTGTTCTATTAACTTCACATTCTCATTTGTTTTCGCAGTACATGCAAAAGCAGTTACAAACAATAACACTATAACAATATTGTTTACAATTTTTTTAATTTTAACCATATTATTCTTTTACCTAAACCAAAAAATTAATCGACTATAAAACTAGTCCTATATTTTATTATATAAATTACTTTTTCACATTTTCAGCATGTGTGGTTGGAAGTGCCGCATACATAGCAGCACAAGTTACTAAATCTTGTTTCCAAGTAATTTCATTTGGTGCATGAGCCTGTGCCTCTGCCCCAGGTCCGAAGCCTATACAGTCTACACCATTTCTACCTTTTATAGTTACACCATTAGTAGAAAATGTCCACTTATCAAGGAGTGGTCTCTTCTCTCTCATTTCTATAGTATCTTTACTTCCAATTCTCTTATCTGTACCAAAAAGACTCTTATATGTCTCTACCATTGATTTACAGAGTGGATGGTCAGGTGTAAGCCACCAAGTTGGGAAATAGCATTCTATAGGATATACAAATCCTGTATATGATGCTGAATCATAATTATACATTGATACTACTACATCTTTTGCATATTTTTTACATGCAGGTAAATCTCTTATCTCTTGAAGGCATGATTCAAATGTCTCCCCTGCAGTCATTCTTCTATCAAGTGATACCCAGCATCCATCAGCAACTGCACATCTACTTGGGCTTGTATAACCTATTTGAGATACAGTTATAGTTCCTTTTCCAAGAAAGTTTGCAGCCTCTGCCTCTTTATTGAATTTAGGGTCAAGCATCTTTACAAGACCTTTAATTTCACCACTAGTGTCATTTTCATTTAAGGCACGAACTTCAGTAAGTATATCAGCCATCTTATATATAGCATTGTCACCTCTCTCTGGTGCAGAGCCGTGACAAGAAATTCCTTTTACATCAACTCTTATTTCCATACGACCACGATGGCCTCTATATATACCACCATCAGTTGGTTCAGTTGACACTACAAATTCTGGAACTATCTTATCTTCTTTTATAATATATTGCCAACAAAGTCCATCACAATCTTCTTCTTGAACAGTTCCTACTACCATTATCTTCACATCAGATGGGATTAAGTTCATTTCTTTCATTATTTTTGCACCATAAACTGATGATACAATTCCACCAAGTTGGTCTGAAACTCCACGACCACCAACTTGATTGTCATCCTCAAAACCAACATATGGGTCAAACTTCCAGTTATCGCGATTTCCAATGCCAACTGTGTCTATATGAGCATCGAATGCAAATATTCTATTGCCTGTGCCCATAAAGCCATATACATTTCCCATCTTATCTACTACTACTTCATCAAAGCCAACCTTTTTCATCTCATTTTCAATTACTTGTATGTGCTCTTTCTCACCACAAGATTCACCAGGATATTTTACGATGTTTCTAAGGAAAGCTACCATATCCTTTTTGTAGCCTTCTGCTTTTTCCTTAATTTGAGCTAACTGCTCACTTGTCAACTTTGCCATATACCTTTCCTCCAATTTTTTCTTTTATATTATCGATCTTTCCCACCCCATACAATGTTCTCGTAGCGTTCTGGGTCGGTATTACCTTCAGTTGAGAAGAGAAGAACTTTTGAATTAGAATTAAGTTTTAATTCTTTCTTTAAGTCAGCATATTTTTCATCAGTCATGATTGATGCAAGTACTCCAGTAGTTACTGCACCTGATTCACCTGATACAACTTGTGTATCACCTTTAAGTGGTGCACCTAGAATTCTCATACCAAGTCTTGTGACATCATCTTCAGCAGATATAAAACAAGTAACATGATTTTTTAATATGTCCCAACTTGTGATATTTGGTTCACCGCAGCAAAGTCCTGCCATGATACTATCCATATCACCACCAACTATTGATATGTCTCCAGTGTTTTTAACTGCACCTTGATATAGACAATCTGCAACCGAAGTCTCAACTACAACCATTATAGGTGGATTGTCTTTATACTTATTTGCAAAAAAACCTACCATCCCACCTGCAAGCGAACCAACACCGGCTTGCACAAATATATGTGTAGGTCTTTCACCAAATTGTTCAGCCGCTTCAAGTCCCATAGTTCCATATCCTTGCATAATCCAAGAAGGTATTTTTTCATAACCTTCCCATGCAGTATCTTGTATAACTACTGAATGTGGAATCTTAGCAGATTCTGCTGCAGCTTTTCTCACACAATCATCATAATTCATTTCTTCTATAGTAGCTGTAGCATTTTCAGCTTGAATAGCTTTGAGTCTTCTCTCAGTTGATCCCTTTGGCATATAGATAACACATTTTTGTCCAAGTTTGTTTGCTGCCCAAGCAACACCTCTTCCGTGATTTCCATCAGTAGCAGAAAAAAATGTAACTACATTTCCCAAATCTTTTTTTAACTCATCACTTGTAAGATATTTATAATCTATAGTAGAAATATCTCTTCCTAATTCATCTGCTATATGTCTACCTATAGCATAAGAGCCTCCAAGAACTTTAAATGCATTAAGACCAAATCTATATGACTCATCTTTAATACATACTTTTCCAATTCCAAGATATTTTGCTAATTCTTTCAAATCAACAAGTGGTGTTTCAGAGTATTGCGGAAAACTTTTATGAAATCTTTTTGCTCTTTCAACTTCTTCAACACTCATAATAGAAAGATTCTTATCTTCAGTTTTTGGCATTGTATTAATCTTCCATTTAAAATTTGTTTTTTCCACTTTTCAACTTCCTCCTATTTTTCATATATCAAAATAAAGCATCACAACAATAATGCTTAAAAGAAAATGCATTATAATAACACACCATTATTATATCTATCAGTAATTAAAAGCAGTAATCTTTCGCTTAATTATAGCATACTAAAGTCTATATAGCAAAGTTAAAATTCTTCTAATATATGCCTACATAAGTGGAGCAAACACTTTTAATATAGCCCCAAAAAACCTATATCTTTTAGGTATTTTAATGATTTCAGACATAGTCATTTCTTTGCTTTCACTTAAAACTTTATCAAAATCCCTCTTTATGTCCCCTAATATTTTATTATCATTATATATATATATACCATTTTCATAGTGCATATATAGACTTCTATAATCAAGATTAGCAGTTCCCACTACAGCCCTTACATTATCTTGCAAATATATTTTTGAATGTATAAATCCAGGCATATACTCATAGATTTTTGCTCCAGCAAGAACAAGAGACCTATAATAACTTCTATTTACATAGAATACATATTTTTTATCTGGGATTCTTGGAACAATAATTCTTACATCTACTCCCCGCTTTGCCGCAGACTCAATGGTATTAACCATTGCCTCATCAATTACAAGATAAGGAGTCATTATATACATATACTCATTTGAAGCATTAAACATATATTTATATATTTCAAGTGAAACATTTTCTGCAAGATACGGATAATCTGTATATGGTACATAGACAGCACCATCAACTTTTTCTTCAATTTTATTATCAATTAAGTACTTATCAAAATCTATAACCTTTGATGCAGAATATATTTGCCATAAGTGTAAAAACATTATAGTAAAACTATCCACAGCCTTCCCCTTTATTCTTATACAAGAATCTTTCCAATATCCAAATCTCTCATAAAGATTAGCATATTCATCTGCTATATTTATACCACCAGTATATGCAATTTTATTATCTATAACAAATATCTTTCTATGGTCTCTTCTATTCTGGGTACTCGCTATAAATGGTGATATTGGCTTAAAAATTTTTGCTTCAATATTAAAACTTTTTAAGTATTCACAATATTTTTTATTAAATCTTAATATACTATTTAGTCCATCTACCAATAACTTTACTTCCACACCTTCTTTTGCTTTTTCTTTCAACACTTTAAGCATTTCCTGCCAAACTATTCCATCAAAGAGTATAAATATTTCAATGAAAATAAAATGTTTTGCCTGTTTCATCTTTTTAATTATGTCTTCAAAAGCATCTTTCCCATTGTCGAAATAATAAGATGATACATCCTTATATATAGGGGTCTCAACATAGTCATGGAAATAATTATAAAATGAATATTCGTGATAAACTTCTTCTTTTAAATCATTGTCATCATTCACACTTCTATCATCAAGTTTTAGTCTTTCTCTTATCTCATCACTAAATGAAAAATCATAATACTTTTTTGAGTTTATTACTGTATCTCTCAATTTATTTCTATACAAACTGAAAATATCCGTTAAGTTTAAAATGAAATAGAGCAATACTCCAAATATAGGCATTGATATAAACACTAACATCCAAATTATTTTAAACGAATCTTTTAATTTTTTAGAATTAACTATGTATATAATTTCAAAAATGCTTAAAATAATTATTAAAAATTGCAACTCCTTTTTATAGATAAAGTCCGAGAAAAATAAAATTAAAAATATCTCTACAAGGAAAAACAGTACTATAAAAAACATAGGAGAAAAAAGGATTCTCAAAATTGAAACTTTTTTCCTATAACTTGAATACTCGCTATTTTTATTTAATACATATGTTTCGCTCATACACCTTTATGTACTACATACTAACGACACCCAGTCGCCATCTGCATTAGATACTATATTCTTAATTTTAGAATTATTTTGCAATGCCCTTCTTACTTCATCCTCTTTTTCTTTTATTATGCCACTTAAAATTATTTTACCACCATCATTTAAATATGACACTATATCCGCTTTATCAATAAGTGATATGATAACCGGTGCTAAAATATTTGCCACAACAATATCATACTTTTCTTTTTTCAAATAGTTTTGTAGCCATTCATCAGTAATTATATTGCCAAATCCATATATGAAGTTTGCCAAATTACTGTTATTATCTTCACAACTTATTTTTTTATAATTCTCTATTTTATTTAATTTTAGATTTTCAAGCAAATTAAACTCGCAATTATCATCTATGTCAATAGCATATACTTTATTTACGCCCAGTTTATAAGCAATTAAACTGAGTATTCCAGAACCAGCCCCTATATCAAGAAAGTTTTTTACTTTGCCATTTTTTATAATTTCTTCAAGTGCCACTGTGCAAAGTTTTGTGGTTTCATGTTGACCAGTACCAAACGCATTGCCAGGTTCTATAAAAATATTTATTTCATTATCATTTACTTTCTTTTCCCACGATGGAAAAATATTTATATTATTGATTTTTACGCTTTTAAAGTTTTCTTTCCACTTATTTAAAAAGTCTTTATCATCCAATACCTTTTCTTCAAATACCAAACTTCCCATATTCATGAAGTTTTTATATTCTTCTAAATCATTTTTTATATCACTTAATATTTTATCAAACTCTAATTCAGTAAATATGTTATCATTTGACATCATATAACTACTATCTACTAAATTGTTGTCATCATAATTTTTATTAATTTTGTCTCCTATAGACACATAAAAACTTACTTTTGATTTACCATCATCAACATTAAATTTTGGTATATCTACATACATTTTTTTCAATTCTTCACTTGTTAGATTTTGGTTATCTTCTATTTCCGCTCCAACTATTCCATTGTCAAATAAAACTGAAGCGACTATGTCAGCCGCTTCAACCAAAGTATTTATTGTTATTTTCTTCCATTTCATCTGATTATATTTCCAATAACGCCATATGATATAATAGACATAATTACAAATGCTAATAAGATTCCTAAAAATATACCTATGCTTGATTTTTTTATGTCCATATTAAAAACTGATGCCACAAGTGCTCCTGTCCAAGCACCTGTGCCTGGGAGTGGCACTCCTACAAATAATATAAGACCAAGTAACCCGTATTTATCTATTTTAGATTTATTTTTAATTGCTCTTTTCTTAAAAAATAATACTAACTTTTTTGTAAGCTCCCACTTTTCCATCATATCAAATATTTTATTTAAAAACATAAGTATAAATGGTATTGGTAAAATATTTCCTACTATACAGATTGCTGCCGCTTTTAGATAAGGTATTTTAAGAAGAGCAGCCGCTATAAGCCCACCTCTAAGTTCCAAGATTGGCATTAAAGATATTATAAATACAATCATCTCTTTAGAAAGAGATTTACTAAATACATTTACAATTTGTAATACTAACTTATCCACTTATCAATTCTTTCGCTATTTTTATAGCATCACTAATTTTATTAGCATCTTTACCTTTTCCTTGGGCAAATCTATCTTTTCCACCACCATTACCACCAAGAACATTTGCACATTGTTTTAATATATTACCTGCATGTAATCCCTTACTAATTGCAGCATCTGATAAAGATACTACTATATCTACAGCACCATTATTCTTTGAAAATGCTATTACAACAGAATCATTAATTTTATCTTTTATACTATCAACTATATCTTTTAACTCACCTATGTCCTTGCCATCAAAACTATCTATAACTACATTAAGACCATTTATGGCATCAGCCTTTATATCATTTGTCTCAGTTAGTGACATTTGCTTTTTTAATGAATCTATCTGTGATTTTAATTCTTTTATATCTTTAAGCAAACTATTTACTTTATCAAATGATTCTTCGTTCTTTACTTTTAACAATGAAGAAATATTAGAAAGTGTATTTGTCTCATCACTATAATATTTAAGAAGAGTATCAGAAGTAATAGCCTCTATTCTTCTTATGCCTGCTGCAACTCCTGTTTCAGAAATTATTCTAAAACATTTTATTTCTGATGTATTGTCAATATGCGTGCCACCACAAAGTTCAAATGAAAAGTCTGATACTTTAACTGTTCTAACCACATCACCATACTTTTCACCAAATAATGCCATAGCGCCTTCTTTTTTTGCCTCATCTATAGGCATTTCTCTCTTCACTACACTTATAGATTCATTAATCTTTTCATTGACCAATCTTTCTACTTCTTTAATCTCTTCATCTGTAAGTGGCTTAAAATGTGTAAAGTCAAATCTTAATCTATTGTATTCTACGAGAGAGCCCGCTTGTTCAACGTGTTTTCCAAGTACAGTTCTTAAAGCAGCCTGTAATAAATGAGTTGAAGTATGATTAATTGCGGTAAGATGCCTATTTTTACTATCTACTTCAAGTTTTACTACATTGTTATTAGAAAAACTGCCAGTAATAACTTTTCCTATATGTCCTATTTTTGTATTTTGTATTTTTACAGTATCATACACTTCAAAAGTAGCACCTTCAAATGTTATTGTTCCTATATCTCCTGCTTGTCCACCCATCATAGGATAGAAATTAGTTTCATCTGTAATTATGACACCTTCATCATTTTCATTTATTGTATCTACAATTTTATTATTTGATACTATAGATAATATTTTTCCATTTCCTACTAAACTATCATAGCCAACAAACTTTGATGACATATCTTTTGGCAATTCATCAAATACTGTAATGTCTTTACCCATGTAATTTGATTCTTTTCTTGCTTCTCTTGCCTTTATTTTTTGTTGTTTCATCAAAACATCAAATCTATTTTCATCAACTTTTATATTTTTCTCTTCAAGTATCTCTTTAGTAAGGTCAAGTGGGAAACCATAAGTATCATATAATTTAAATGCATCATCACCAGATAAAATACTATTCTTTACATTCTTAAGCATATCATTTAAAATCTCAAGTCCTTGGTCAATAGTTTGATTAAACTTATCTTCTTCTGCTTTTAAAACATTTAAAATCATATCTTGCTTTTCAAACAATTCAGTGTAATGACTTTTATTAAGTTTGATTACAACTTTAGCAAGGTCTGTCAAAAAGGCTTTTTTTACTCCAAGTATTCTTCCATGCCTTACTGCTCTTCTAAGAAGTCGTCTTAAAACATAGCCTCTACCCTCATTTGATGGTAGTATTCCATCTGAAATCATAAAAGTACAACTCTTGATGTGGTCTGCTATAATTCTAAGTGACACATCTGCTTTTTCATCATCTTTATATATATGATGTGTTATAAGACTTATGTTATCCATAAGTTCTTTATTAGTATCAACTTCAAATATTGACTCCACATCTTGACACACAACTGCAAGTCTCTCAAGTCCCATACCAGTATCTATATTTTTTTGTTCAAGTTCAGTATAATTCCCTTTCCCATCATTATCAAATTGTGTAAATACATTATTCCAAACTTCCATATATCTATCACAATCACAGCCTACTGTACAAGTTGGTTTTCCACATCCATATTTTTCCCCTCTGTCATAGTAAATCTCACTACAAGGACCACAAGGACCAGAACCATGTTCCCAGAAATTATCTTCCTTGCCAAACTTAAATATTCTCTCGCTTGGGATACCAATCATATCATGCCATAAATCATAAGCCTCATCATCATCCACATAAACAGATGGATAAAGTCTATTTGGGTCAAGCCCAAGCGTGACAGTTAAAAACTCCCAACTCCAAGTGATGGCTTCTTTTTTAAAGTAATCACCAAATGAAAAATTACCAAGCATCTCAAAAAAAGTGCCATGTCTTGCAGTATGACCAATATTATCAATATCTCCAGTTCTTATACACTTTTGACAAGTTGTAACTCTTTTACAAGGTGGTGTTTCTATACCTTTAAAATAAGGTTTAAGTGGTGCCATCCCTGAATTAATAATTAATAAACTATTATCATTTTGTGGAACAAGAGAAAAACTTTTAAGTCTTAAATGTCCTTTAGACTCAAAAAAAGACAAAAATAATTCTCTCAATTCATTTACTGAATACTTTTTCATTGTAAACTAACTCCTAACTATTGTTTCCATCTTTAATTTTTTTATTTTTAGCCATATAAATGCCAAGTTTAACAGCAAGTACTATGACTGCAATAAAAAATATTACCTTTACAATTTGTACTAAAAATTCTCCAAATACTTTATCCATATTCCCTCCTTATTGTAAAAACCCTTTATAGGTTTCTAATATGTCTCTACATTTTTTTTGTTTTTCTTCATACATATATTTATTCTTATAATAGTCCAATTCTACACTTGACTCTATATTCTTTTCCAAATCACTAATTGCAAAATCTATATTTTTTTGGAATTCTTCTAAATCAAGTTGTAATCTCAAAAAGTCTTCATCATCCAATTTATCAGTTAATATTCTTGTTATCTCATTAATTTTATTTGAATAAATATTTTCTGCTATTGCATAATACTTTGTTTTTCTTAATCTATCTATATCAGAGTTTAATTGTTCTTTTAATATATCATCAATACTATTTAAGTCTTTATATAGGAAATCATAATTTATATCATCTATGTCATTATTATTAATTTTTTCAGACAATTCATTTTTATACAAATCGTCGCTAAATAATATATCATTTTTTATATAATTTTGATTTATAAATGTAAGTAATAATAATATCGCTATAATAATAACTAATATAAAAATTTTTTTAAATACATTTTTCATTATGAGTTTAATATTCTTCTATAATAAGGATAATATGCATCAAAAGTGCCTATGCTTACGTTATTTACACCACCATTTTCATGTATGACTGTCATTCTGCCATCTGGTGCCCATTCATAAAACATCATAACATGCGAATCTATTCCTGGTCTCACGATTATATCACCTGGCAATAAATCACTTCTTAATATCTTAGTTCCTTCACCTGCCAGTTTATTTGTCCCTTCAGACTTTATAATATACTTATTAAATGCTGTTCCATAAACCCAATTCACCCATCCAGAGCAGTCTAAACCCTTTAAGCACCTTCCTTTATAATCAGCAGGTATCTTTGTTCCAAAATTATTACCTTCATATCCAAATCTGTGAGTTTTACCACCATAATAGTATGGTATCTTACCTATTGACCTAAGAGCAGTCTCTATAACTTTTACTCTATTTGGTGATAAGTTTTTATCAAGTCTACTCAAATAATAATTAATTTCTTCTTGAGTCAATGGCTCAATAAACTCTATATATGATACACCTAATCCATATTCTTTTTCCCAATCTTTATAGGATAAAATTCTTGCTTCATTTTTTTTAAATGCATCCCATCCATGCCAATTCATTGTATAATTGTAGCCCCTATTTCCGTATGCATTGTCTATACTAAACAAACTGTTTGTCGCATCTAATGTTAATATCTTTACAAAAAGATTTAAATCTATATGTCCCGGACAATAATTTAACTCATCATCATTATTATTGCCTTTATAAATATTATCAACATATGAAGAATAATCTCCACCTATCAAAGTATAGTCACTATCATCCATTCTTTTTAGCGTTCCTGCCTTATGTGGTATGTCTTTAGGTAAAACTTTTTGCATTTTTGTATTACTTTTAATTTTGTCTAAAGTTATTTCATATGATACATCGCTACCTGTTGCAACATTTGGGTCATCATAATGCATACAGCCAGAACAATAATACACTTCACTCACACTTGCTATACATGAATATGAATGGTCAAATAAATTATAACAGTATTTCAAAAATGTATTTACATCATAAGGATTTCTGTAGTAAGTATAAATAGATGCCATACTCATAATGTCCTGTATATTGTTATCTGTATCTATTGGATTACCATCACCATCCTCATAATATATATTTACATTTTGAAAATTAGGAATAAACCAAGTATGTCTTTTGCCTACTACATGGCTTGGGTCTTCTGGATTATATTTTCCTATTATGCTAAACCCATTATACTGATACTGCCTAACAATATTCACAGGTTTCATTCCAACCATATTATATAGAGACTGGCGTAAGGCCTCATATCGTCTCTGCATTTTTTCATATATTTGAAATGCAGATGTTTTTACTTCTTCAGTTTCCTCTTCTTCTTCAGATTCAGTTTCTTCTATAATGCTATCTATAGTAACTGGCACTGGAGAATTATCCTTATAAAAATTTATTTCTTCATCATCTTTAACTACATCATATATTTTTGCTATATTAAGATTTGTTGGGCTTAAAATGTCATTTGCGAGTGATGCTTTTTCCATTTCACCATATGCATTTTTTAGTGCCTCTTCTTTATTAGAAACTACTTTAAAAGGTTTTTTGGATACTGTTCTAAATGTTTCTAATTCATTTGCATTTTTAACTATTCTATCAATCAAAAATGCAAATACAAGTATAGATATTAAAATCAACAATCTATATATCAATGTTTCTTTATTAAATACTTTTATTTTTTTCTCATTCATATATTACTTTTTATTTTATCTATTACTTCTTCAAAATATTTAGGTAATTTAGATTCAAAAACCATTCTCTCATTTGTCCTTGGATGATTTAATTCAAGATAATATGCATGAAGAATTTGTCCATTTAGATCTTTGAATCTTTTATCAACTTTTCCATAGACAAGGTCACCAAGTAATGGATGTCCTAAATCTTTCATATGAACACGGATTTGATGTGTTCTACCAGTTTTTAAATTACATTCAACAAGTGTATAACTATTAAATCTTTCTAACACTTTATATTCTGTAATTGCATTCTTACCATTTACATCTATTGCCATTCTAAGTCTATTTCTTTTATCTCTACCTATAGGTTTATCAATTATTCCCTCATCTTTTGCTATGTTACCTCTAACAATCGCCTTATATTTTCTCACATTGGTGTGTTCTGAAAATTGTTCTGCAATATTCTTATGAGAAAAATCATTTTTGCAAATACATAATATTCCAGATGTATCTTTATCTATTCTATGAACTATACCAGGTCTTATCACACCATTTATTGATGATAAATTATCTTTACAATGATACAGTATAGCATTAACTAAAGTATTATCACTATGCCCATTAGATGGGTGCACTACCATCCCTCTAACTTTATCTATTATAAGTATGTCTTCATCTTCATATATAATATTTAACGGCAGATTTTCAGGGCTTAAGTCCAATTTCTCTACTTCTTTTTCAGTAATATCTATGCTATCATTTGCCTTTGTCTTATATGAAGACTTTTTAACTAAAACTCCATTAACTTTTACATAGCCTTCCTTAATAAGTAAATCTATATATGTTCTACTAAAAGATGAGTTATCTTTTATATATACATCTAATCTTTTACCAGTATCTTTTTCACTATTTACAGTTAAAATCATAAAACTATTTTTTTTCTCTATCAAATATAAATAAATATATTACCATAAATATACAGGCTATAGTTATATAAATATCCGCCAAATTAAACACCGGGAAATCTATAGGCTTAAAATATATAAAATCTACTACATATTTATTTTTTAGTCTATCTATAAAATTACCTATAGCACCCGAAAAAATAAGTATCAAAAACACAAAGTAAAAAATATTATTTTTAAAATCATCTATCTTATACAACAATACACAAATAGCAACTAACACAACAATAGTTAAAGCATAAAAAAGAAGTTGCTTATTTTGCAATATTCCAAATGCCGCTCCACGATTCTCCACATAAGTTAATTCTAATACATTGTCTATTATCACAAATGGTTTATTATGTTGTAAGTATTTGGTTGCAAAATATTTTGTCAGTTGGTCAAGTGCTATTAAAAAAATACTCGATACAACAAATATAAAATATTTTAATATACTTTTATTCATTACTTACTAAAATTGAGATTTAGGTGGCTGATAAAAGTTTTGTAAGTCTTGAGATAATTTTTCTGCATTTTGACCAAAGTTATAACCTTGTTGTTGACCGAAGTTTTGTGGTTGGAAGTTTTGATTAGAAAAACCATTGTTCTGTCCAAAACCTTGATTCTGCACAAAAGGTTGACTATATGGTTGTGCTCCCATATCATAACCTGCTTGCATATTAAAATTAAATCCATTTGGTGCTTGTGATTGCATACCACTTGCTCCATTGGTTGGCAAATAATCCATAGCACCAATCGTATCAGCACTTAATGAAAAAATATACTGTTTCTCTCCCATTTTTTTGCAATCACCATCGAGTGCATATATAGCACCAGAAATAACATCAATAAGTCTTTGTGCCACTTGTTGTGTTGCTATCTCAACATTCACCATAGCAGTAAAACCACTTTTTACACTCTTAATAATAGGGAATGCTTCTTCAAATGTTTTTGGGACATACACTTGTATCTTACCATTACTTTTAGTTTTTTGGCTTTGATTATTTCTTGCCATATCAAAACTGTGATTACCTAAATTAAACTCATTACTCCTATTTTGAAATGATGGAGTACTATTTCCATTTTTCTTTGAAAATGTTTTAGGTAAAGAAAAGCCACTCTGCTGTCCATTATCTTGGAAATCATTTTCATCATCAAACATCATATCATCTTCAGCATTGAAAATATTTTTTACTGTCTTTTTTACTTCATTTAAAATACCCATATGAGCCTCCAAATATTTATCTATAAAATACTATAATAAACTATGAATTAAGTTAATCATATAATTATACCACAAAAGTCAGTATTTTACGATATTAAATCTCCTTCATTTATTTCACTTGCATTTAGTGCTAAATGGTCATAAATTGCTACGCCATTAACTGTATTATCCTTTATTATGGCATATTCATTTGTCCTATCTATCACTTCAATATTTTTAAACACCGCGTAGCCCTTATTCATATTATATACTCCTTCAAGTTTCTTAACTTCATTTAAGGAATATATATCATTGTATCTATTAGTCAGCACATCTCCATATTTAACTTTTGAAAGCGCATCATCTATTGATATATAATAATACTTATCATCTTCTTTAGATATATTGAACGTAACTCTTTCCTTTGCTCCATTTGCAACAAACTTATAACACATATCCTCATCCGTACTTAAATCTTTTTCTATAATGTTCTTTGGAATTACAAAACAATCTTTAGATATAATTGATTTTATTGGTATTTTAAACCCATGAACTTTCTTATTTTCTATTTCAAAATCTACAACTCTCTTATCAATAAACTTTTCTGGATATTCAGTTATATATAGTTTAAAATGTTTTTTTCCATCACTGCCTATAAAACTATCTATTCGACCATTTGCCGTTACATTTTCATATACAAACTTTATTCTTAAAGAATCTTTATTGCTGTAGTTGTCATAATCATACACGCTATCAAATACTATAACAAACTCTGGGCTTTTAATAATCTTATATATAGCATCATTTTTCCTTACATCTTTTTTTTGTGTTTCATATTTAGATACACTATATCCTTTGATTAACTCTTCAGTAAAATCATCTGATTTTGCTGTCTCAAATCCATCTATCAAAAATGAAATAAGTCCTGCATACTTCGCATATCCCTTTTCTTTTGCACTAATCTCTTTTTCTATATCCCTATCTTCTAACTGTTTTACAATATTTATTTCATTTATTAACTCCCTTAAACCATCTTTTGCTAAATATATATTTGAGAATTCTAAATCAGATATATTATTGTTATACATTTTTATATTCTGCTTTATAGAACTTTTATCTTTATCATTCAGTTCATAGAGTTTAATATTACTTGGTGCATCATTTACAGCATATATAAAAGCCCCTCTATTTACTCTTTCTGCATTCGTCACAAAAAAATTTATATATCCGTCACTCATACAAGTAGCAACGCTTTCATCTCTATATATAAAACCTTTATGTCTATCTACATTAACTATCTCTCCAGTTGCCACTTCGTATACTTTTACTTCTTCTTTATTAAATATTCTTACAAAATTAAAAACTATATATAAAATAATTATAAAAACAAGTACAATTAATACTCTAAATATATAAAAGACAGAAAACTTTTTTTTATTATTTACATCTTTTTTTTCATCTATCTTTTGGCTATCTCTTTTATTATTTTTTTTAAACTTTAAAAACATTATTTTGTTATACCACTAAGTAGTGCATTAGTATTATAATATGAATTTCTTTTTGATTTTGCATTTAAAACTATACTTATATAATAATCTCCGCTCTTTTTTTCTTTAGTAACAAGCATCAAACAACTACCTGATTTCGTTGTATTTCCAGTTTTAGAACCTTCAAGTGTCACATTACTACTCATAAGTAATTCTTCTGTCACAAAATAATTTGTATTTAGCCATTTTTCATTTCTAATTGTATCATCACTTTGAACAATTTGTGCTACATATTCTTTGCAAGTACTAATTTCTTTAAACTCTTTATATTTCATTGCTTCTCTTGTAATCAAAAATAAATCATAGGCTGTAGTAAAATGATAATCTGAATCAAGACCCACTGCATTATCAAAGTGAGTGTTAAGTGCTCCAAGTCTTTCTGCTTCATTATTCATAGCGATTATAAAATTATCGTAATTGTTAAATACATTTTTAGCAAGAACTGTTGCAGCATCATTTCCAGAAGGTAAAAGCAATCCATACAACAAATCTTTTACAGAAACCTTATCACCATTTTGTAGATTTGCTCTTGACTCATCTCTTTCAAGTTCTATATCTTCAGAAGTGACATAATACTCTTTAGACAAATCATCTACATTTTCCAAAACAATGAGAGCAGTCATAATTTTTGTAAGACTCGCCATAGGCATCTTTTTATATGGATTGTGGTATTTTGTATAATTTGATTTTTGCCTATCAAGTGATGCTATAAAATAACTTTCAGCACCAACATTTTCAATAACTTGCTCTATATTGATATCTGGAACTACAATCTTTTCTGCAGTTCCCTCTGCAAATGTATCATTATTTGCTTTATATAAATTTGATATAAGTCTTTTATTGTCATAATTAACTTTGTTACCACAAGATGTTAAAGCAAATACACTAAATACAAATAACGCAAATATTCTTTTTTTAATTATCTTATACATTGATTATATTCTTGTTTCTCTACTTATATTTAATACAAAACCCATCCCCATATATATAGATAAAAGTGAAGAACCACCTTGAGAAAAGAATGGCAATGGAACTCCAGTATTTGGCATTATTGCAGTTGCAACACCAATATTTATAAGAGTTTGAACAGCAAGCCATGTTGCAACACCTATACAAATAAGGTTCTTATAATACTCTCTCTGTTTCGAGGCTGTGACTATACAACTTATAACAAGGAAAATATATAATAAAATAATTATAAGTGTTCCAACAAATCCTACCTCTTCCCCCACGACTGCAAATATGAAATCATTTTGTGCTTCAGCCAGCCAGTTACCATTTTTTACAGAGTTAGGTGAATTATTATTTATTCCCTTTCCAGTTACTTTTCCAGAACCTATCGCAATGACAGAGTTTTCCTGTTGGTATTGTGCCTCATTTTTTTCTGTCGGAACGAAAAATGATATAATTCTATTCTTTTGATAATCTCTTAAAAATGGCATTCGTTCTATAAAATTAAATCTCACTGACAAATATACTATCAAAAGCAAAAATGCCGCTATAGAACCAAAAATGACAAACCATTTTATCTTTAGTTTAGAAGCAAAAAGCATTGCAATAAATATTGCTGTCAAAATAAGCGAACTTGAAAGATTAGGTTGTATAAAAATAAGTAAAAATTGCACCAAGAAAAACCCTATCACTTTCATCAAGTTGCCTAATTGATTAATTTGTATATCTAATTTTTCAATATACATAGCAATAAACAAAATCAAAAACAATTTTGCAAATTCTGATGGTTGAATCTCCATTCTTATAAATGGTATTCTTATCCATCTAATAGAGTTTCTTCCATATGCAGTTCCTGTAATTTGCACAAGCAACAATGCAAAAACTGAAATTACAAAAAACCAATAATATCTTTGCATTACTTTTTTTAAGTTTAAAAATGATATAAGCATACAAATTATAAGTGAAGCAATAGATATACCAAGTTGTGACATAAAAGAATATATTCTTTCACCTACACTTGACTGTATAAAAATGAGCCCTGCTATATTTAATACTATGCAGGCTATAAGTTGTAAAAAACCATAATTTTTTAAATTAAAATCAAACATTATTCTGATACAGATATTGACTTTATATCATCAGTTCCTTTATTAAGTATTTCTTCAAATGTAGTAACCCCATACATATAATTATATACACGATTAGCAAGTGCCGCCGCATTTCCCGATGAATATCCAAATGGTATAACCACATTTACTGCAACCTCTGGTGCATACATAGGTGCAAATGAAACAAACACTGCGTGGTTCGTTCTATCATTTCTTTCTTGTGCCGTTCCAGTCTTGCCACAAATTTCAATACCTTGAGACCTAAATATAATCTTTGCAATTCCATCAGTTACCATTTTTCTCATTCCCTCATATACAGTTTTAAAAGTCTCTTCTGTGATAGGGATATGGTCAACAAGTTTTGGTGCGAACTCCAATAAAACATTTCCTGACTTATCTACAACTTTTTCAATAAGCGATAAATCATATAAGGTGCCACCATTTGCAAGTGCCACAGTGTATCTTGCAAGTTGAACATTATTGTATGCATGTGTTCCTTGTCCCATAGCAGACCTTTCAGGGTCAGTATATGATATAGTAGGCTCTAATTCATCAATCTCAACTCCTGATTTTTTATCAAGCCCAAACATCTTACAATATCTCTGCAAAATTCTAAGACCATTGTCAGTACTATAATTTTCATTATCATCTACAGATAACATATGTCCGTATTTAGAAAATACAACGTTGCATGAATTACTTATGGCATCTATTATATTTAAATCACCGTGGTCATATGGATAAGCCCAACATTTTATAGGTGGGTCTACTTCTTCATATATTCCACTACAGTTAGTGGTTAAATGTCTATCAATCTTTCTCTCTTCAAGTACTGCAAGCGCTGTTATAGGCTTAAATGAAGAACCAGGTGCTAACTGTGTTTGAGTAGAGCAACAAACTAATGGGTAAGATTTATTATTATGAAGAGATTCTATATATTTTCTATTATAAACTAAATTATTATCATAAGATGGATAAGTGGCAAGTGCCCTTATTTTTCCATTGTTGACATCAGTTACAACTATTGAACCTGCATAAGGGTCAAGCGCTAAATCTGATGGCTTTAACACCATATCTCTAACTAATCTTATAAAGTAAGTATACATATATTCATCAGTTGCTTTAGATATTTTTTCGTACTCAACATCATTCCAAGGTAAAAATCCTTGTTCAAACAATGCCATTATGAGAAGTCTATTGGTTATATATTTTTCCTTAATAGCAAACTTATAGACAAGTTTGTCAAACTCTTCATTGTCATCAAGTTCTCCCATAATATATGTAACTAAACTTTCAAATATAGTATCTCTATCACCATATCTATCACCTGAATATATTTTTGTAGAATCTATCCAAGTTTCTTCTATTGCTTTAAACAAAAAGTCTCTAAGTGATATAGTATCCTCTTTCCATCTTATATATTCTTCTACATCTCTGTCTATAGCATCAGACATAAGAATATTATTATGTGTATGAAGATAAGTATATACATAAGCAGTAAAGTTTTGTGCAGTATTGTTAAGATTCATTTGTATATCAGCATTTGGGTCCATAAGATTAGTATATATTATTTGTTTTGCTCTTTCTTTTGCTTCTAAAAACAATCTATATATTTCTTTTTCAGCATACTTCGCATCAGGAGAATAAAAATGCTCTTTATCAAGGACATGATTATCTATCAAATGATAATATGCATCATGCGCTGATATCTCCATCTTTGATGATGAAAGTCTAACATTTGATACATCTTTGTTTACAATTTTAGAACCAAGTATTCCAGCAAGTCGTTGTTCAAGTAAATTATAATTTGCTATCTGGTCATTTACTTTTATGGTTACATACACATCTGCTCCAGCCTTCGATTCTTTTTCTTCAAGAGTCTCTAATATTTTTCCACCAGAGTCAACAACTATTCTCTTGTAACCTTTCTGTCCGCATAAATATTTTTCCATAGACTTTTCTATGCCGAGTAGTCCAACTTTATCATTTAAATCGTATTGGTCATTTTGATATTTTTCTTTTAACCACTCTATATGATTTTCACTCGTTTGACCAACATATCCTACTATATGTGCAAAATAAATTGCATAATTATATCTTCTTGCACTTGTCTCTTCAACATTTACACCTTTAAGTGTACCAAGGTTCTCCAATATCTCTGATGCACATCTTCCACTTACATTTTCAGAAATAGTAGTAGGTTGATACTTTTGGTATGATGTAAGTCTCATAGTATAGTGAATTCCAATCATATCAAGCATAGTCTCATCAGAGACAATTATAGGATTGCCATATTCATCAGTTATATAATCCATAGCATACCTATGCTTTGAATGTTCAAATGCCTCTTTAGCAGATATGTCAGACCTATACTGATAATTTCTTCCTTCATCAAGGTCTTCTACTCTTCTGCCATATACATTTGCAATAAAAGTCCTATGTTGTTTCTCATTAGTTGTTGTAAATACAAATTTCCCTTTTTCATCTTTTTCTACAAAATATCTTGACTGTATATTACAATTATACTTTTCAAGAATCTTGGCAAGTTGTAGAAGCATTTTGTTTCTCTCATTTATATCATGAGTATTTTGTTTGTATGCATCTACATCCGCAATAGTTATATTTTTAACCAACTCATTATAAGCAAGAATATTACCATCTATGTCATATATGTTTCCTCTCGCTGCAGGTATAGTTACTGTTTTTACAGATTTTTGCACATAGTTATTTTCATAATATTCTCCATTTATAATCTGCAAATTAAATAACCTAACTATTACTACAATAAAAAGCATAGAGAAAATAAAGCCAAGAATATTATTTCGGCTATTTTCTCCCTTAAATATTTCTCTAATTATATATAATATCATCTGCATATTTATAATATCATAATGTCCTTTTGTGTATTAAATTAAGTTTGTACAATAATTTATATATTAACACTGTTGTTATAAGAGTAAAAAGAATACTTGGTGCTATCACATTAAATAAATAAAATGGAAAATTAAACCTTCTTCTTATCAAAAAATGAGTTATATATATGTATACATTATAAACTAAACCATTTACTAGACTTAAAAGCATTGGCAAAGTTATAGTGTCCTCAAAAAATGATGCATTGAGTATGCCATTTGCAAAGCCTATAACAGAATAAATTAATATGTATAGTCCAAATACTCCATTAAAATACATATCGCATAAAAACCCACAAAATAATCCAGTAATTATTCCTACATCTTCTCCATATAAGAGCCCGTATGAAAATGTTATAATAAGAAGAAGATTTGGAGAACAAGAAAGAAAAGGTATCAATGGGAATATTGATGTCTGTATAAAAAATGCAAAGAAAATAATTAATATATGAATTATTGCTTTGCTAAATTTTCCTACTCTTACATTTATCATTAATCTTTTATACTATCCGATTTAAGTCTTGTTATAACAAGCACTTCTGTCAAATTGTTAAAATCAGTAACTGGTATTAAATATCCACTTTTAGATAATTGATTGTCATTGACATATATATCTGTTGCGTAGCCTATTAAAATATTTGGCAAAAACTTAGAAGATATATTGGATGTTACTATTTTATCTCCATCAACAACTGCTGCATTCATATTTATTCCAGTCAACTTTAATCTATTGTTATTATAAAGAGTTATGTCTCCTTCAACCATACAGGCTTCAAATGAGTGTTGTGTCATAGCAGCCACTCTTGATTCATCATCAATTATAGAACGAACAGTTGCATAATTGTATCCTACAGATGAAACTATTCCACAAAGACCTTTATTTGACAAAACATTCATATCAACTTTGATTCCATCTTTTGTGCCTTTATCAATTTTGAAAACTTGAAACCACTCATCGGTGTCTTTAGATATTACTCTTGCTGCGGTTTTAGGATAAATGTCATACTCATCACCTAAATCATAAAGTGCTCTTAATCTATCTGCTTCATAAGATTTTGTTTTTAGTAAATTATTTGTCTCAGATAATGAAGCAACCTGTGCTTCTAATATCTTTATTCTTTCATTTGCCTCTTTTAAATCTGTAGAGTTCATCGCACGGCGAACAAATATCATGCCAATATTATTTATTCCTTTTTGAATAGGAACTATAACACTCGAAAAAGCATTACGAACCGAGAGTGTCACACTTGGGACATAATGGCTAAATGTTATAGATGCTATCGACAAAAGAACAACTATAATTATAACTATTTTACTATGTTGATTTTTCATACACTAAAAACAAGCAAGGGGGCATATCATAAATTAGTATTACATAACATTTTTTCAACACAAAAATAAGAAATAGTCCCCCCATTTCTACTATTATATTATACCTAAAATTCTAAAAATATGCAATAAAATAACCTCTAAAAAGTTAGCACTTTAGAGGTTTTATATTAAAAATACATACTTTGAAGAGGCATTTTAATCTTCGCTGTAAAATTTCTCATTTTTAATTTCATCTGGTAAATACTGCTGCTTGACATAATGTCCAGGATAATCGTGTGGATACTTATAGCCTATTCCTCTATTTAGATTCTTTGCACCTTTATAATGTGCATCTTGCAAATGTTTTGGGATTGGCAAGTTGCCAGTCTCTTTAACCATTGCACTTGCACTCTCTATCGCTACTGTACATGCATTTGATTTTTTTGCCTTTGCAATATATATTGCTGCTTCTGACAATATGAGATTTGCCTCTGGCATACCAACTCTTTCAACAGCAGTGGCTGCACTTGTAGCAACAACAAGTGCCATAGGGTCTGCCAACCCTACATCTTCACTCGCACAAATCATCATCCTTCTTGCTATAAACTTTATATCTTCTCCAGCATTAAGCATTCTCGCAAGATAATAAACTGCAGCATCAGGGTCAGACCCTCTCATAGATTTTATAAATGCAGATATGGTGTCATAATGATTATCACTATCTTTGTCATAACTAAATCCGTGTTTTCCAATACAATCTTTTGCTATGTCAAGTGTTATAACCATTTTGCCTTGTTCATTTCTTTCTATAGTTCTACTTGCAAGTTCTATAGCATTTAATGCTATCCTTGCATCACCATTACTCATCATTGCTAAAAAATGTTTAGCATCTTCATCTATGCTTATATTTAAACTTCCAAGCCCCTTTTCTTTGTCATTCACTGCTCTGTCAATAAGTTTTTCTACAGCATCATCACTTAATGGTTTAAGTTCGAAAATTCTTGAACGAGATAATAGTGCACTATTAACTTCAAAATAAGGATTTTCAGTTGTTGCTCCAATCAAAATTATTGTGGCATCTTCTACAAATGGCAAAAGATAATCTTGTTGAGCCTTATTAAATCTATGTATCTCATCAATAAATAAAATTGTTTTTTTGCCTGATGCTATCTCATTTTTAGCATATTCAACAACCTGTTTCATATCCTCTTTTGAAGCATTGGTTGCATTTATACTTACAAAATTGGCTTTCGTAGTATTCGCTATAACTCTTGCTATAGTTGTCTTACCTGTTCCTGGTGGTCCAAAAAAAATAATTGATGATATAGAATCAGTCTTTATCATTTTGTAAAGAAGTTTATCTTTACCAAGTAAATCATCTTGCCCCACTACTTCATCAAGTGTTGATGCTCTAAGTCTTGCAGCAAGAGGACTGCTATCTTCTTTGTTCTTTTCAATTATCATATTTAATAAATCACTCATACTATTAATATTATCACTATTTACTTCCTAATTTATTTTTAATATTAGTAAGGACTTGGCAAAAATCTTCAAATATAAATTTATCCTTTAATATAGTTAAAACTGTAAAATAACTTATTGCCCCACTGATTATAATGATTACTGAATTATATAACGAAGGATTTAAACTACTTTTTATATATAGAAGTACTAAAATCATCACTATCCCTGCTATGTAATAGTTAACACCCTCTTTCAATATTTGCTTATATGAGATTTCATTTCTTATCATATAAATCTGTGAAGCCGTTACAAAAAACTCGGCTATCACTGATGATATAGCAGCACCTACAGATAAAAAATACTTTATCATTATGAGATTTAATATAAAATTAACTACTGCACCTATACACACTGAAAGTGTAAATAATTTTTCTTTTTTTGTAGGAATTAAATACTGCATACCAGTAACATTGCTCATGCCAATAAGAATTATCAAAAGTGGCAAAATCTTTAAAAGCGTTTTAACTTTGTCAAAACTTGCCCCAAGGAACCAAGGAACTAAATTATCCGATAAAATAATTAGCCCAAAACAAAGTGGGATTCCTAAAAACCATACAAATCTATAACTTTTATAAATAAGCAACTTTATATTATCAGTTTCTTTTTTATTAAATAATAAACCTACTCTTGGAATAATTGCAACCCCAAGTGAAGTAATAATAGTAAGCAATACTTTTGAGATTTTTACACTTAATTCATAATATCCATTTTCAAAATTGTTTTTAGTTATAATTCCTATCATAGATTTATCAAGTACAGTGTAGACTTGAATTGCTATTGTAGGTATAAATAACATAATTATTACTGCTAAATCTTTAAATGGATGTATATTTTTAAAATTAGGTCTATCAACATATTTTTTAAGTTGAACCCACATTGAAAAATTGCTTATAAATGTAAAAAATCCTATGCTAAATGCATATAAAACTATATCGTTTTTTGTTCTTATAAAGAAGAATATATAAAATATGTTAAGCAATTTAAAAATAGAATTGCGCAGTACAATTTTGCCAAACTCTTCTAAACCTTGGAAAAACCAAGTTATGTCTATAAGTACGGCTAAAATATTTACTGATAAAACTAAATAAATATTTGACTTAAATAAAAACTTATATAGAACTAAATACATTATAAGGACTATACTTGAAGTTATAGCCTTTAAAATAAATGTATTCCAAAATACTTCACTTCTTTTTAATCTATTGTCTTGGTAATACGATATTTCTCTTTGACCATATATTCCAACTCCTAGTGCAGCAAATAACATAAAATAAGATACTATTGATTCAGCAAAACTAACTATTCCTATACCATCAGCATTTAAAACTCTTGACAGATATGGTGTAGTTATAATTGGTGCAATTATCACTAATATCTGATATGACAAATTATAAATATAATTCTTTTTTAAACTCTTTTTTTCTGACATATATAATTATAGAGCACATTTATATAAACTTTTTTCAATTTCTATAATATTATATCAAATTTATATACTATTTCAAATAAAAATTAGGTTCATATTAAGAACCTAATTTTTATACACATTATTGTATTCTATCAAATTACTTAAGAGTAACCTTAGCACCAACTTCTTCAAATTTCTTCTTTAACTCTTCAGCCTCTGCTTTAGGGCATGCTTCTTTAACTACCTTTGGTGCGCCCTCAACTAATTCTTTTGCTTCTTTAAGTCCAAGACCTGTAGCATCACGAACTACTTTTATAACTTTAATCTTTTCTGCTCCTGCTTCAGTTAACTCTACATCAAAGTCAGTCTTTTCTTCAGCAGATGCTCCACCACCAGCACCTGGTGCTGCCATAACTACTCCTGCTGCTGCAGAAACTCCAAACTCCTCTTCACATGCTTTTACTAATTCATTTAATTCTATAACAGACATTTCTTTTAATGCTGCAATAAATTCATCTTTACTCATTGCCATAATTTTTTTTCTCCTTTTCGAGCACTCTCGCTCCTATAATTATTGTGAGTTGATACTCACCCATACAATTACGCTTCTTTCTTTTCAGCGATTTGTTTAATAACACGAGCCATATTAGAAATTGGGCTCTTAAGTGAACCAAGTAATCTTGAAAGTAATTCATCTCTTGATGGTATATCAGCGATTGCTTTTATACTATTTTCATCGTAGAATGTTCCTTCAACTATTCCACATTTGATTTCAATCTTTGGTGCAGTTTTAGCAAACTTTGATATTACTCTTGCTGGTGCAGTTGCATCAGTTTTACAAATTGCTACTGCTGTTGGTCCTTCAAGACTTGGAGTTAAAGATTCATATGTAGTTCCTGCAATAGCCCTTTTAATATAAGTGTTTTTATAAACCTTATATATAACTCCTGCTTCTCTTAATTGACTTCTTAAGTCAGTATCTTCTGCAACAGTTAATCCTCTATAGTCAGCAAGTACTACACCTACCGCTCCATCAAAATTGGATTTAATCTCATCAATTATTGGAGCCTTTAATTCAACTTTAGCCATTATTTTCTCCTTTCTTTCTTATTTAGTCACCGAATATAAAAAACCTCGTGAAGACACGAGGTATATAAATAAAATTAAATCATTAACTTTATTTTGCCTCGGTAGGATTTATGATTTTCATCACCTACTGTCTTCGGTAAAACCTTATGTATAATAGCATAAAATGCCTTATTTGTCAAATTTTTATAGTGGGGCTTTTAACCTTTCGCACCATTTATCTCACTCTACTCTTTTCTTTCATAATATATATTTCCCACATTTAAAGTTGATTGTGATGATGGTGTATATTTTATCCAAACATTAAAATTTTTGTTTTCTTCAAGGTCAGTTAAATCAATATTAATCTGTTTATCTGCTGTATTTATTGTGTCATTTACTGTTTTAATAGTATTTTTATTTGTACCATCCTTAACAATAATAGATACATTACCAGATGATGAACCATTTGCTGTGATTCTTAACTTTCCTGGACCTTTGTCAGATGTGAGTAAAAGCCCATCACTTATAGGTGCTGTTGCACCAGTTATCGTCCTTATCCTATCATCATAAAGATTGCTATATGTATATTGGTTGTGGCACCAAGGGAAATATGCATTTGATTGTGATGTATAACCAGAAAAAACAATGCTTCCTGTATATGTGCTTGCTCCACCACCATTTGCCCAAGAGCCATTATTTGTTGCTGTAACATCACCACCTCCGCCACTTCCAGTACTTTTTCTTGTATCTGATTCATTCCAACAATATGTAGAACCAGCATTTGAATAAATATATATTGATTTAGTATCTTTGTTTTGTGACATAGTTGAATATACTGCCCATATTGACATAGCCCATGGTGCACCACCGCCACCAGTACCATTACCTGGATTCCACCATGAATCTTCCATAGCAAATATATCATTTGTATTAGGATTCATATTTTGTGTTGCAAAAACACCATTTATTGTAGAACCTTGAGGCCAAGTGTTCCAATAATCTCCATTAAACAAAAAGAAACCACAATATGTAAGCCATGGTTTTCTTTCTTCCCAATAATTAATTATGTATCGTGTAATTGTGCCACTTGATGTAGTTTCGCTTTCTTGTGTTATTATAGGGAACTTTACAAAACTACCATCTACTTTATATGTTCCTTGTGCACAACGTGTGTTGCTACTACCATAACCACTACCTCTTCCTCCAATATTTATTTGCCACTCTGTACCATATGGAACTCTTGTAGTTGCAAGACCATTAGTTTGACCTGACCAATAAACATTATAATTCTTTTGTAATGTCTCCAAATTATTAGTAAGCATGTCAGTACGACCTGCTTTAACACCTGATAAATAGCCGGCTATAGCAGTATCAATTTTACTATCTATTTGTGTATTAAACTGATTTAATTGAGATTGAAATGCATTATTTAATGAATCAAATTCGGCTTTTGTAATAAATGCTGACCCATCATTATCTGACACAACCGCCGCAAATACACAAATATTTACTGTAATTACAAAAACCACACAAAAAAAACTAAATGCAATTTGTCTAATTCTCATACACAAATAATTTTTTTTATGTTTTTTATTGGTCTCTATATTTTTTATAGTTAATTCATTCATATATGCCTCTCAATTTAAAATACTAAATATCACTTTTTATAAAATGCTTATCGATTCAATCTTTTAAATAATTATTTAGTTAGTTAAAAAATAAACTCTCTTATATGTTAATTCATTTATTTTAAGTGTTGCCCTTGATGAAGGTGTATATTTTATCCATACATTAAAATCTTGTTTTTCGTTTAAGTTTGACAAATCAATATTAATTGTCTTTTCACTTGTTGTAACTGTCTCTGTTTGTGTTTTGAGTATATTTTCATTATTTTTATCTTTAATTATAACAGTCAGATTACCACTTACAGTTCCAGAACATGACATCTTAATTGTTCCTGGTCCTGCTTCAGATGTAAGCAATAATCCATCACTTATAGGTTTTGTAACACCAGTTATAGTCCTAACTCTTTCATCATAGAGGTCTTTGTAGGTGTATTGTGTATGGCACCAAGGAAAAGTAGCACGAGAAGGATCTGTATAACCAGTCACAGGAACACCTCCTGTATATGCAGTACCCGAACCAAAGCGGTGCCAAGTTCCACTATTTGTTAAATTAGGTATTGGCACTTCTCCACTCGCAGATGTCCCACTACTGTCAGTCGTATCATCTTCATTCCAGCAATAAGTATTTCCTGCATTTGGATATATAAATATAGATTTAGCATCTCTATTTTGAGCTTTTGTAGCATAAATACCCCAAATACTCATAGCCCAATTCCATGTGCGGGTTGGGTATCCGTTTACTGGAGACCACCACTGGTCTTGTCGTTGAAAGATTTTATTTGTATTTGGATTAAGATTTTCAGTATAAAAATTACCTTTTTTAGCAGTTCCCATCCAGGCATGATAATCATCCCCATTATAAATAAAAAATCCAAGATATGTAATCCACGGTTTTCTTTGTTCCCAATAATTTATAACATAAATAGTTTTCGATACACCACCAACAGTTATAGTATCTTTTTTGATTATTGGGAAGTTTAACCAAGTACCATTAATTGTACTTGTAACATTTGCATTTCTTGTATTTGCTGCGCCATATGCAGTACCACGGGAACCGACATGTATTTCATAATATGCTCCATACTCCATCCTTGTCGTTAATAAACCAGTTGTTTGACCGCACCAATAAACATTATAATTTTTTTGTAATGCATCCAAATTATTTTTCATAGTAACTGTCTGTGATAATTCCATTCCTTTTAAATAATTCGCAATAGAGCCATCAATTTTTTCATCAATGCTTGTATTATAATTTATTATCTGGTCAGCAAAGTTTTCCTTTAATGCCTCAAATTCTGCCTTTGTGACAAACGCCGAACCATCATTATCAGAAACCACCGCCGCAAAACTTTCTATACTAAATAAAAATGCAAAAATAAGGCAGAGTGCCTTCTTACACATTTTTAATCTCTTACTTGCCATCAAAGTAACTTACGACCTTTATTTTAATTTGCTATTCTGGCTTATACCTTGCTCCGAAAATAGGTCGCAAAACCCTATATTTTCTATCAAGCCTTTGCTCGTTTTCGTTAAGTATCGGCGTAAACTCGCTTCGCTCAGACAGTACGTCGAATACTAAACTCAAACTTCGCAAAGTTTGAAGAAAA
>JAGBKB010000075.1 GCA_017934175.1 Lachnospiraceae bacterium
AAAATAGATTTTTCAACAAGTGAACCACTACCTAATACTAAAATACAAATATATACTGAAGATGATATTTTAATCTATGAAGGTGTGACTAATGAAGAAGGAAAAATTGTCATAGATAATTTACCTGTTGGCAAATTTTACCTAATGGAAGTGGAAGCACCAGATGGTTATATATTAAATCCAAGTAAAATGTATTTTGAAATAAAACAAAATGAAATAATAAGATGTACAATGACTAATGAACAAGTTATTAAAGCTGAAATACCTAAAACAGGTGTTAATGATTATAGTTTAGTTATGTATGGAATCTTTGGTTTATTAACTTTATTCACAGTAAAAAGATTAAATGAAGAAAACTAAAAAAATAATAATTATTTTCTTACTATCACTTTTCTTCTTAATCTCTTTATATATAGGAATTACTGAATATAAAATGTATGAGAAAAAACAAAAAGAAAATGAAATTATTGATCAGTTTTTAGAAGAACAAAAAATAGTACAAAATGATACTAATGAAGAAATTAAACAAGAAGAAACAAAAGAAATTGAATCTGAATATGATTATATTGCTGTTTTAGAAATACCAGCAATTGATTTAAGAAAAGGCATTGTTGATGTTAATTCTGCATATAATGATATTTCTTATAATGTAGAAATAATTAATCCATCTGATATGCCTGATATACCAAATACTAATTTAATATTAGCATCACATTCAGGATCTAGTAGAGTTTCTTTTTTTAAACATTTAAATAGATTAAACAAAGGTGATTTAGCAATTATATATTATAAAAATGTTAAATATACATATGAAGTTAATTCTATTGAAAATGAAGAAAAAAATGGGACAATAACAATTAGAAGAAGTAATAATAAAAATACTCTTACTTTAACTACTTGTAGTCCTACTGATAAAACAAAACAAATAGTAATTATTTGTAATTTAATTAGAGCTGACAAATTATAAGGAGGAATTAGTTTATATCATTTTTAGAAGTTTCACCAGCTGAACAATCATGGATACAAGATGCCTTAAGAAGTGTTTTATGGGCATTATGCAAAGGTGTATTGATATTGTTAGATGGATTCTTTGATATTATAAATAAAATATGGAAATATAAATTCTTTGATAATGAATATGTTGATAAAATATTTAGTGCATCAATAATAGTTGCCTGTGCATGGCTAGTTATTAAAGTATTATTAGAACTCATATTAAATCATATTGTTAGAAGTGATAACCGAGAAAGTCCTTTGTCAGTTTATAGAGGGATTGTTCTCGCTATATTTATGATGTTCTTAATAACACCATTATTTCAATTTGGTCATCAAGCATCTACTGAACTAACTAAATCAGTGATCCAAATATCAGGTATATCTTCAGAGAAAGATACTGAAAGTGGTATATCAAAAATGTTAGTTCAGTCAATGTCTAATGATGATGAAATGAAGAAAGATGATAAAAAGTATTTAATTAATAACTGGAGGAGTGTTGATATAAATGATACTACTAGAAAAGGATTAACGAAGTATTATAAATATTCGGTTAATTTCTTTGTATTATCATTACTCTCTATATTGGTTGTTTTTTTACTCTTTTTTGTAGCAATACAAATGTCAAAAAGAGTATTAGAAATAGCACTTTATAGAATACTCGCCCCTTTTTGTTGTATTAGTCTTTTATCAAGCCACAGCAAGTCATTTTCAGTTTGGTTAAAATGTACTATGGGTGCATTTTTAGTAACATCGGTTCAATTTGTATCTATTGGTTTAATGATTAATATGATCGGTGATGCTATAAATGAAAATGGCAATCTAGTTGGCATATTTTTAATTATTGGAGCATTATTATTCATAATTAATACTCCACAAATAGTTAATAGTCTACTTGGTCAGCAAAGTGGAATAATGTCAGCATTTGGTGACATTCAATCTATGTTAGCAATTGGTACTGGATTAAAAGCTGGAGCATCATTAACAGCTGGAGCACTTGTTAAAGGTGCAAGTGTAATACCAAAGGGTGTTGGATATGCTGCTGGTGTTAAAAATCAATTTTCTAATTATAGATCAAATGGTAGTTCATTTATGGGAGCAATGGGAAAAACAATGGCATCTGAAATGGCAAGACCATTTGTTTCAGGATTTCAAAGAGCATCTAGTAGTATGAAAAATAACTTTAATGAAGGAAAAGCAACAAGTTCTTATAGTTCCTTTAATTTTAAAAATAAAGGAGGAAATAAAGAATAACATATTTTATACCTAAAAATATAAAAGTAAAAAGAGAAATCTTTAAAGGTTTTGGATTAATAGAACTCATCGTTTTAGGATTGAGTTTTTTAATTGGATTCTTACTTCAAACTCTTTTTACTTCTTACAAAATAAAAGTATTAAGTTTTGTGGTATTTCCAATAATAGTATTTTTATTGTTTATACCACTACCAAATGGTAATAATGTTTTTTATATAGTTAAAAAATATTTTATATATAAAGTTAATCAAAAAAATTATAAATATAAAAATTAGGAGGATACATGTTAATAATAACTATTGGTTTACTTGTATTTGTAATTACATTTATTGTATGTACATTAAAAATATCAAGTAGGATTTCAAGAGAAGAAGAACAATGGAGGGATAAAAATAGAAGATTATAAACTATTAGAAAAAGAAATTGGAACAATAAGATTTAATGCAATGCATGATTATATAAAAAATGTCGAAAAATGTCGAAACAAGTCATTAGAAATGAAAGATGTTTTATTTAATCAAAGAGAGAACGAAAAGTTTAATATGTGGTTTGAAAAAAGATTTAAACCTTTTAATATTCTAGAACATGATAGTGGTGATGTATCAGTTTTTTTATTTGATTATGACTTTTATTATGATTTTCTTAATGAAGTAAAAAACGATGAACCATATTATTGCAATGGATATACTTATGAAGATTTATTTAGAGATTACATTGTTGATAATTACCCTAATCTATCAAAAAAACTAGAATATGATACTGAAAGTGGTATGTTTTGTGTTTATTGTGAAGATATGAAAACAGCTGATGAATTAGCATTGATCTTATCTAATTTATATAAAGATGAAGACAAAATGATAGATTTAATCAGAGAAACAAAAGAAAAATATAATTATGATTTTGATATAAAAATATAAGGAGGATTGATGTATAAACAAAAAGATAAAATGGAATAATGAACTTTGGAATATTAAGGTTTCATCTTATCAAAATAATAGGATGTGTATCAGTTTGTATCAGAAAAAAAGAACCTATGAAATAAGTTTAGATTTAAAAGATGCATATCTTGAAGAAAGACATATTTTTTTAAATCCTGAAGTTGAAAAAAATGGTCTTTTAAAAGTATTAAAGAAGAATAGAATTATAAAAAATATTGATGGTGTTTTATATTACAATTATAATTCGATTCCTATTGCTATGCTTAATACAGGGATATTAAGAAGTTATGATAAGACTGGAACAATAGAAAGTTTAAATAAACTGGCATTAGGAGGTGACAAATGAAAAATAGATTAAAATTATATGATGATACAATAATGTTCTGTATAAATAAAAAAGAAAAAAATAAATTTAGAAAAATAGCATTTAAAAATAAAATGACTATATCAGAATATATAAGAAGTTTAGTGAAATTAACTATTGCTCTTGAAGAGTATGAAAATAATATGAACAATAAAAATAATAATTGTTCATATATGAATAAAATATTAGGAGGGTTAATAAATAACTAATATATTTAAAAAAATTATAAAACCTAATAAAACAACTCTTGATTTTATTCCTTTTAAAGATGTATGGAATAATTTTATATATCTTGATAATGGACATATAGTTGGTGGAATAAAAATTAAATCAATAAATATTAATTTATTATTCGATCAAGAAAAAGATATAAAAGTTAATGAATTAAAAAAGGTTTTAAATGGAATTGATTATACTTTTAAAATCTTTTGTATTGATAATCCAATTAATTTGGATGAAAACTTAAATATATTAAGATCAAAAATTAATAGTCAAACTAATAAGAATAAAATAAGAATATTAAATGAAGATTACAATAATATTGAAAATCTTAAAAATCAAAATTGGGCTGTTAATAGAGATTTTTATTTAATAGTTGAAGAAGAAGAAAACAACGAGAACTTATTAAAGCAAAAATTAAATGATTTAATAAATGAATTTAGTTCTATAGGTTTAAGTTCTTATCAAGTATCTAGTGAAGAATTTAGAGATTTATTATATACGATGTTAAATCCAATTACTCCCCTAGAAACCTTTAAAACTGATGCCAGTGGTATAACTAAATCATTTAAAGAGAAAATCGCCCCAAAAGGGCTAAAAATTGGCGAAAAAGATTTAATCTTTGGTGATGCATATATTGGAGTTCTTACTCTTGTAACATATCCATCTATCGTTGATGTTGGATGGCTTGGTAATGTTGCTAATGTTAATAATACTCGCATGACAATAACTATAAGTCCTATGGATGGTGCTGAAATATCTTCTACATTGAAAAAGAGTATTTCAGAATTAAATTCAAAGTTAATTAATATTGGAGATTATAACGATCAAATATTATATAGAAATCAAATGGATGATATGGTTGAGCTAGTTAATAGGATTGATCGTGAACATGAAAGATTTAGTAAATTAACTGCTAACTTTTTGTGCTATGGTGATACTAAAGAAAAAATGCAAAGGACTATGAAAGAATTAAAATCAACTCTTTCAGCATATGGTCTTGATGGTTCAAACTTAATGTTCGATCAAGAAAAGTCTTTGAAGATGTGTATGCCTACTATGTATAAGGAATTAGAAAAGAATTATGGTTTACCTATTCCTATGCAAACACTAGCATCATCATTTCCATTTGTATTTCAAAACTTACAAGATAATGGAGATTCAATGTATATTGGATATGATTATCTAGGTAGTCCTGTATTATTTGATTTATGGAAAAGAACTAATAAGAGAAATAATTCAAATGCTGTTATTATTGGTAAGTCAGGATCTGGTAAGTCTACTCTAATTAAAAAGTTAATTAGAGGTAACTGGGCTAGAGGTTCAAAAATAATTGTTATAGATCCTGAACGTGAGTTTAAAGATTTATGTCATAATGTTGGAGGATCTTGGATTGATTGTGGAACTGGTTCTTCAGGTATTATCAATCCACTTGAAGTAAGAAAAGGTGCTGAAGATGATGATGGATCAAGCAACAATGATTTATCAAGACATTTTCAAACTTTTAGAACTTTCATAAAGTATTATCTTCAAGATTTAAGTGCTTATGAACTTACAAAATTAGAAGAGATTCTTATAGAAGTGTATGACGACAAAAATATTAACTTTGATACTGATTTATCAAAGTTAAAAAGTGAAGATTACCCTATTATGGAAGACCTTTATAACAAAGTATTAGAAAAATTAAAGGATGCTAAAAAGAATGATGAACCACGAAAAATAATTGAGTCATATGATAAGATTTCATCAATGCTTAAAAGAAGTATTATAGGAGCTGATGCTAAATTATTTAATGGTACTAGTTCCATTAAAGTGGATGAAAACTCTGATTTTATAGTACTTGATATTAATAGTTTAGTTGATTCAGATGATACTATTTTAAAGACTCAATTCTTTAATATTTTATCTTGGTGTTGGAATGAAATATCTAGGGATAGAGATGAACCTGTAATATTAGTGTGTGATGAGTCACATTTATTAATAGATCCAAACAATAAAGATGGTATAGATTTCTTAAAAAGAGCATCAAAAAGAATAAGAAAATATAATGGAGCTCTATGGACTATTTCGCAAGATCTAGTTGATTATACAGCTGATGGTCTTGAAAGATATGGACAAGTAATTATTGATAATAGTGCATACATTTTTATAATGGCACAGGGACAAAAAGAAATTGAGTCAGTGCAAAAAATGATGAACCTATCAGAGTCAGAGGTTCAGTTCTTAACTACTGCATCTAAAGGTCAAGGTTTATTTGTTATTTCTCAAGATACTAGATTACCAATTGAGGTTAATCTATTAAAAGAAGAAATACAATTATTTGGTCGAGGTGGAGGTAGATAGTTAAGAAATTAGTAACCATAAAGTTTATGGTTATTGCATATATAATATGCATAATAATGGTGGCATTTATATCATTAATTACAGGTATGACTATAGGTGCAACTGGTGGCGAAGTTCAGGAACTTAATGATCTAAAAGATTTACAAATACCATTTCCTGATGGAACATACTATGTTAAGACATCAGATTATGGGTATAGAGTTCATCCAGTAACTGGTGAGCAAAATAAATTTCATTCAGGAATAGATATTGCTCCACCAATGGGCACTGAAATAGTAGCAAGTGCATCAGGCACTGTACTTGAAACTGGTTATGCTCCAAGTGGTCTAGGTTATTATGTTTATATTGAACATGACATTGCTGGAAAGAAATATATAACAGCATATGGTCATATGGCTGAAGGATCTATAGTTGTAAGTAAAGGACAAAATGTCCAAGCAAAACAAAAAATTGGTATTGTTGGGACAACAGGAATGTCCACAGGAATACATCTTCATTTTATGATTATGGTTGATAGAGTTTGTTTTGTTTCTGATTGTTTATTAGACCCATCATTTGTTTTAGAAAACACACCAAAAAGTGAAAATTAATGGGTAAAATATGCCATTTTTGGTATAAAAAAATCGTTGTTTTGTTTTAACATTTGTATGACAGACAACGATTTTAAGCCAAAAAACGGTTATTACAAAAGTATGACAAAAATTAAAAAGTATGACATCTAATTTTTTAAAAAGTCTTTATTTTACTTAATAAACTCGCCACTGGCGAGTTGTTTGTCAGCCGTACTTATCCTGATAAAAA
>JAGBKB010000006.1 GCA_017934175.1 Lachnospiraceae bacterium
ATTTACTTATTAATATTTCAAATAATTTTTTTTTAATTATTTTTAAAAATAAATTATTTAAAAATAATAATTATTTATTTCTACCCAAATAATAAACAACTAAAGATAAAATATATATTATTTAGCATATGTAAACTCAAAAGATAAATCATCAGCGCCTGGGTTAACTCTAAGGTTAAATACTCTTTTAGATTTGGGCATACTCTCAAATATTGGATTTGCTTGTCCTTTGAATTCACTATCAACACAAGTTAATCCTTCCAAAATAAGCTTTAATTTAATTTTATATCCACTAGTATTCTCTAAACCAATAGTATATCCATTACCATCATTGACTTCCAAAATATATTGATATAGATTTCCTTTTTCATCAATCTGCTCTGCTTCGGTATCAAATACAGGATTAGTATTTTCAGTAGTTCTAGTATCATCTTTAGATAAAATAGAATAAGCTAAACTAAACAAACTTGATGAAGAATATTTCATTATAGAAACAGTGACAGCACTTCCTGATTTTACTTCTCTAATAACACTAGAATCATTTTCAGTTGCAGTGCTATCATTATAGATACAATAAGTTTTACTTGTGCCTTTTCCTTTTACTTCTAATCTAACTTTATAATTTGTTGGGGTAGGATTTACAAAGCAAGCAACCATAAATGGTATTTCTGAGCTATAATTCTTAGATACATAAATTTGCATTCCAGATTTATCTTTTGTAGGGCTTGCTACTTTTTGTGTTACATAATAATACATAGCTACTTCTAAAGCTTTTGGCCCATCAATTCTTTCTGTTACATTATCTAATTCAACTAGATTCTTTGAATAGCAAGTTACAGTGTATCCATGATTTTTTCCATTTGTATTAACATATCTATAATTGACATCACATAATATGAAATAAGAGCCAGCCTTTAAGTCTTGTTCAATACCTATATGCATATCATTACTAGAAATTGATTTGATATATTTGAAATTTGAATCTACCAACATTATAAAGCTTGAAACGGCACTTTGGTATGTTCCATCTTTTAAGATAAATCTTGGATTCTTTTGATATAATTGGATATAACTTCTTGGACTATCTTGATTCACTGTCATTTTAATGATTTGACATTTTATAGCTTTAGCTTTTGGAATTTTACAATTTGTTGTTTTGTACCCATGTTCTAATTTTGCAATTCCCATAATAACATAATATTTAATAAAATCATCATAAGACATATAAAATACACCATCATCACTATTTTCTTTATATCCACATTGCTTTTTTGTAGATGCAGTCCATTTTTTACTTGAATCACTCCAAGCACCATTATATTCTCCGTTACCCCATGGATTTCTTAATTGTACTACTCTTTCAATACCATTCCCTGTATCAACTTTATAAACATTTAAAAATGAGTAAGCATGACCTGGAGATAATCCAACTTCTTCTAAATCTAAATTAGAAACATCACCTGAAGTACCAGCGGTCATTACATAACCTTTTCCTACAGCATCTTCGCATGCTTTCCAAATTTCTTCTTTATTATTTTTATTAATTGATCTTTGTTCACTATAAGCTTCAGTCAAAACATCGAAAACTTCATTGGGTAAACCACCACAACCTATTTTAGCATAGCATCCATTTACTTTAGCCC
>JAGBKB010000076.1 GCA_017934175.1 Lachnospiraceae bacterium
GTATAAGAAATCCCCCATCGGATATGCACAGGCCTATCAATTGAGTGGTGAATTGTTCGATGAATATGACTATCCTGACGATGGACATATAGTGTTTGCTATGGATCAGTTTATAGGTGAGCCAAAATACTGGAGTAAGGGAATAGGCTCATCTTTTTTGAAAATGATGGCTTCTCATCTGAAAGAAAATATGGCTGCGGAACGAGTTCTTCTTGACCCGCACCAAGATAATAAAAGGGCTATAAGGGCATACGAGAAAGCAGGGTTTAAAATCATTAAATCACTTCCAAAACATGAGATGTTTGAGGGAGAAAAAGTAGATTGCTGGCTGATGGAATTAGCACTGTAGATTCCAATTTGCCGGGATAATGTGATTTTTATTATTCAGGAAGTCTGCCTTCATATTTGCCATCCTTCCAAATGAGCACCAATTTGCCTTTGTGTACTTCTATCCTGTCAACCAGTATCACAAGTAGTTCTTGATTAAGTTCTTTTAACTTGCCACTTATACTACACACATCTCTCGCAAAGCTATCAAGTGTTTTTAGCTTGTCTTTCTTCTCAGCAATTCGCTCATTTATTTTATTAAACTTGCCTACTAGTATTTCATGTTCTTTTGCAAGTTCATCATGTTACTATAAATATAAGTCAATAAATTAGTAAAGATTAAAATAAATATAACTATTGTTCTTTAAAATAATAGTTATATTCATTAATTATAGAATCGCGTACTAAACTAGCAGATATATTACTATATTTTTCATTCTTAACCAAATCAATAATACTCAAATAATACTCATAGTTAAATACACTTATAAACCATAGGATTTTTTTTATATTTTCAACCTCGCATTCATTATATACTTTATCTTGTAAATTAAAAGATATGTCTTTGATTCTTAATTTAACTTTATCATTTAAGTCAAAAGTTCTTATTACACGGTTTGCTAATTCAATATTTTCAAATATATTCTTGTTGTTAGCAATATCATTGATGTACTCAACACACATTTCATATGCTTGTATATATATCATCTCATTGAAAACATCTTTAATTCTTTGGTTATGAATAATGTCAGGAAGTCCAGACATCATTAACGAAAAGTTATACTGTTTAGTGTTATTTTTTAAAATGTTGTCAACATACTCTCTTGATATTATTTTAATATTTAATATATATTGTTGAAAGAATTCTTCACTCTTTTTAGGATAATACTTATTAATAAATTCTAAAATACTATCATATTTTGTCATAACCTCAAATGCATTCAACTGCCCACTTTCACCAATATTAATTTCAGCATTTAAAGATTCAACAATTTTATCATTATCAAGAAACATAAACGGTGTATCTTTGTGTAATTTATACAAACTATTAACAAGCGATACAAAAGTTACTAAATTTACGCAAGAACTATCTTCCAAATAATTCTCAACAAACACAATTAAATCATTCAAGCAATTTTCATATTTATATTCATTAAATAGCATGTATGTTTTCACATCACGTTTTCTATATTCAACTAATGAATCTATTATTCTATCTTCATTTTTTGTTTTAGTACTATCTGTTAGTTTTTTATCAATATTTTCATGTACACATTTAATAAAAATCAGTTTTAATGTGTTATGTAACTTCTTTACAAATTCATCGTCATAAGATTCTTTTGTTAATAATTGTTTTGTAGTTTCAAAATATCTCTTTGCTTTATACATTGACCTCATGTTTATAATATTATTTATACCAATAAAATTAAGTATATTATTGTCATATGTTTCATCTATATCAAGTACACTTATTACACTCTTATTATCAACTTCATCAATCGTATAAAACCTATCACAAATTTTATCTTTAATTTTAATTATTTCTTTATTCTCTTCTCCACCATTCTCAAGATTTTTAGTATTACCTATTAGTATTACTTTTGCTCCTCTTTCCCTAATTACATAATCAACGAACCCTTCAATTTCATTTATATCTAGCTTATTTGATTTTCGTTCCAAATCATCTATAACTATTATCTTATTACTTATATCAACATTCTTTATTACATAATTACGTATTGCTGAGGTCGCCAAGTTCAATATGCCTAATAATTTTACATTGCTTAACATTTCATCTTCATTTTTGTTACTATTATTATTAAATATTTTAGCTATGACTGGAATTTTCATTAAAATATTTTTAATATTTTTAAAATGCTTATCTATACCATTTGTGGCATCTTCAATTTTTTTTATATTATCTTCACTTAAAATAAATAATTTATCATAAAACTTTTCATATAAATCTTTGCTATTTGATAATCCAAAGACAGAAATATATATTATTTGGTCAAAAATACTATCTCCATCATTTTTTTTAAAAGGATAAGTCTTACCTATCCCCCATTCTCCATCTATAAACACTGCATCAAAACAATTAATATTCTTTTTAATGTCCTCTAAGCATTTATTAATTGTCATAAGCATACCCTCCATTCAGCAATGAACTTAACTATATTATAATCTATTCAGTAAGTGACTTTATATAACTTCCAAATCCACACTGCATCTTTTTACACTTATACTTTGTTGGTTGATTTATACAAGTATATAATGTTAAAATTTCTATATCTTCATACTATTATTTTTTATTCTAAAAAACTTTTTGTGCGTTTAATAGAATTTGCACATTTAGGGCAACCATGATTTTGTAACAACATATGGGGAGTAGTATACCACACATTATTGCACTTTAAACATTTACATTTAATTTTTTTAGTACTTTTCTTATATTTAGTTAAAAATATAATATTTTTTGCACTCTTATTTTTTTTATTAAAATTTTCTTAAAACTAATCATAGAATTTAGCAATTATTTATCTATTTCTTATAGCCACAAAGTTTGCATTCCATTCCTATTAATAAACTCTACGATGTTAATTCCCAAGTATTATTACACTTCTTACATTTGCATTTAACTTTGCTTTTCATCCTAAAAACGATTCAATTCTATTACTTTTTATAAAAATTATTTCCTTGCTATAAAATATTATTTAATAATAATTAACTTATATCACTTTTCCCAAGATTACATTTCGAACATAGTGTTTGTAAATTTTCAATTGTGGTTTCTCCGCCTTTTGACCAAGGTATTATATGATCAATATGTAATTTAATTGAAGAATCATTAGAAGGTGAAGCTCCACAGATTCTACATTTAAAATTATCTCTTAACAAAACTTTATATCTCAATCGTAAATTAATTTCTCTAGGGGTTTTATGCTTAATGCTTTGTTTCTCATCTATCAGTACTTTTTCTTTACTTTTATTAGCTATATTTTTATTGTTATTTCTTATGTAATTAGAAATAGTTTTTTCATCAGCATTAACATATTTGATAAACTCTGATAACGCATTTCTAAATCCACCAAAATGTCTCGCATATGTATTTAAACTATAAATAGATTTCTGTTGTCTAATATCTGTTGTAGTAGGTTGTGACCCTTTTAATTCCCACAATCTTATAATTTCATTAAATAAATCCTCATCTGACACTATTTTATAATTAGTAGGTTTCAGCTTTGCCAAATTACATGCATTTCTCCACGAACAAAATCTTTTCAATACTGTTTGTATAGAATAATTACCATAATCCTTATAATCTTGTGTAGATATACTTTGTTTGTCCAATTCTAATGCAACTCTTTTTATATCACTAATAATTGCTTTATCATCAATCTTATTAAATTCATTATTATCTCTTTTTGATTTTAGCCCCGCTTCAATTAATGCATTCTCCCACGAACCAAATATACGCCTATATGACATTACGGAATACTTACCAAACTTAGCATACAAAGACATCGAGATATATTTTTCATTTAACTTTTTTGATACTTGACATAAATCTTTTATTAAATCTTCTTTTTTAATATCATGGTGATACTCCTTTAATTCATATCCCATATCGCCTCCAGATAATTATTATTAGTTATAATAATCAAAGCAATTTTACTAATTTATTTTCAATAATTTGTACATTAGGAAATATTAATTTTATCCCTTTTCTATATAAAGTTAATACTTTCTTAGCTTTACTTATTAATTCTTTTTCAAATATTTCTTCAACTCTTACTGGAATATTATTAATATCCCTGTATTCATTTAATATATACTTGTCGATTATCGGACACATATTTTGCAGCAAGAATGCTTTTTCATGTCCTAATACATTCCCAAACATTATAGTATCACAAACTTTATATTTAGAAATTTTATCATTATATATTTTCTTAAATTTATCTACTTTTGATGAAAAAGGTATCATCCAAAATAGTTTTGTTTTTTCTTCATAAAATGCATAAAAACATGGTCTATTATGCGTTTCTTCTCCAACTCTTTCTTTATTAGTCATAAGAAATGGGTCTTTAAATTCTTCAAAATATTCATTTTTTATGAAATAAAAACAGCCTTTATCCATAAAAAGAGCTCCTCCCGTTAGGTCAGAGCTCCACAATTTGAACTCGACCACTTGTTAGTCGCATGTCGAGTAGCGACAACTATTTGAACTCAACAATCTTTTAGTTGCATGTCGAGTAGCAACATCTATTTGATATTTAATTATACTTAATATGTCTTGATTTGTCAATAATTTTCAAAAAGTGCAATTTACCACATTACCCTAAAAATCGTGCAACCCTACTGCAACCCTAAAGTGCAACCCTACTGCAACCCCAAAGTGCAACCCTATTAACATTTAAAATTATAAAAGTTGAAAAATATGCTGACATAGCAAAAATGAAATCCCCAATAATCAAAGGAATTTTTAGATACGGTATCATATAAGCCATTACTTTGTTTCTTACTACCACTACTATGATACTATTTATATATGACACATTCTTTAATTTATTTTACTGTACATTTTTATAAATAACAGTAACTTTGTTATTATCAACCATACTATAAAATTGAACTTACTGGACACAAATCTGCTTTTCTATCATAAGGAATAAATTCTTCTGACATACAAATTATTGATCCTTTTTTTACATTCATTTTAAATTTGTTAA
>JAGBKB010000077.1 GCA_017934175.1 Lachnospiraceae bacterium
AACCTGAAAAAGTAAAGAAAAAGTATACACTTAAGGGGTGCAAAAATCAGTGATTTTTGCTGGTAAAAGTTTAGTATTTTCATAGAATTGTTTTTTGTATTGCATAGGTGTTAAGTAGTTAAGAGCAGAGGCAGGTCTTTCGTTGTTAAAATAATAAATGTAGTTTTCAAGAGCATCTTTAATGTTTTCGCCCTTTTTAATCATGAAGTCTCTGAGTAACTCTTCTTTAGTCCAACCATTAATAGATTCCATAGCACCATTTTCAGTAGGATTACCAGGAGTCGAAGCTGAATGAATAAAACCATTAAGATAAAGTTTGGCATTATATGAGTTACTTGTATAAACAGAGCCACAATCTGTGTGAAGAATAGTAATAAAGTCTTGATATCCTTGTTGTTTTTTTAGTATAGTTCCATTGAGTCCATCATAATATGTTTGCGAGTCACCATGTCTATTGCTAACTCCAAATGAAATAATTTCATTGTTAAACAAGTCCATATACCAAGTGACTTCATAATAATTGCCTTTGTATTTCATAGCGGTCATATCACTGACAACAACTTTAAATGGTTCTGTAGGAGCAATTTTATTTAGAATTAAGTTATTATAATTTTTTGTATCGGTTCTAGGTTTTCTATATTTATTAGTTTCATGTTTTGCTTTTGATTTAATACCAAGATATTTGCAAATTCTATGAGCAGTTGTGTCAGAACATTTAAAATCAGGATTATCAAGTTTTATTTTAGCATTTAGCCATCTATATCCATGAGTTTTATATTTTTCTGAATAAAGATTGAATTGAGCCATTCTATGGGTTCTGAGTGCAACCTGAGACGAACACGGCTTGGCACTACGATTAATCCATTTATAAAAACCATCTCTCTTAACATTCATTAGATCACAAAGAGTTTTAACTGGATATTGGCAGTTAAGTTCAAGAATGATGTTATAGTCTATTTGTTTTGACCATCTGATTCCATGTCGTCCATATCTGCTAACCAAGGGTACTTTTTTTTTAATTTAGCAATTTCAATATCTTTTTTAATCAATGCTAATTGCAGTTCTTCTTTAGACATTTCTTTGTAATTAGAACTATTTAAAATAGCAGAAGTACCAGCACATCTCTTTTTAATTACTCGTTTGCCATACGAATAGTTGTGGTCGTATCTTAACCATCCTTTAAAAGTTTCAAATGGAACATTGTATTTAGCACATATTTCTTTTCTAGTAATGTTAGTATTTGTGTACTCTTCAAGCATCTTTTCTTTTAGTTTCTTGTCATATTTCATATAAACTCCTTTGGTATACTAAGATACATTATAATCATATAGCTGTATATAAATTATAACATATTTGTATACATAAATAATAAGGTGTGTATACTAATTCTCTTATATGTATACAAAGGGTATAAAATATGTATACAAAAAGTATAGCAATCTAGCCCCCTATGTCAACCCCCTAACTTTCATAACTTGCAGGTGGTTGGTACTGGGGAGCGTCGCCGTCGGCGCACTTCACTACAAAGTGTCCGCGTAAACGCGAACACTTAACCGTTTCGTGGCCTCCGCTCTTCAAAAAATGCTAAAAAGAAGCATTTTTTG
>JAGBKB010000078.1 GCA_017934175.1 Lachnospiraceae bacterium
AAACTATAGAATCTATATTTTTCTTTTATTGCTTCTTTATAAGCATTCATAACTATTTCTTTTGATGAAAATGCTGATACCAGCATAATAAGAGTTGAGCCTGGCAAATGGAAATTAGTAATTAATGCATCAACTAATTTATATTTGTATCCTGGATAAATAAATATATTTGTCTCACCATCAGTTGGTTTTACAAGGTACATTTTTTTATCTTCATCATAATATGCAGCCGATTCAATACTTCTCACACTTGTAGTTCCTACACATATAACTTTATGCCCAGTAATTTTTGCCTCATTTATCTTATCTGCTGCAGTTTTTGGTATATGGTATTCTTCAGTATGCATATTATGTTCTTCAACATTATCTACATGCACAGGTCTAAATGTTCCAAGTGATACATGTAAAGTTACTTTTGCTATATTAACCCCTTTATCTTCTATATCTTTAAGCAACTCAGGGGTAAAATGTAAACCTGCGGTAGGTGCTGCAACTGAACCTTCATTTTTTGCATACACAGTTTGGTATCTATTCTTATCTTCTAATTTGTGAGTTATATATGGTGGGAGAGGCATCTCTCCAAGTGAATCAAGTATCTCTTCAAAAATACCATTAAAATTAAACTCAACTATTCGATTTCCATCTTCTACTATTTCTTTTATCTCGCAGGTAAGTCTCCCATCGCCAAATGATACAAAAGCCCCTACTTTTAATTTTTTTCCTGGGCGCACAAGGCATTCCCATGTTTTATCCGAAAGTCGTTTTACGAGAAAAACTTCACAAACTCTTCCTATTTTAGATATATCATTTTCTTTTGTAACAATGTTACCAATAAGTCGAGCAGGAATTACTTTGGTTTCATTTATAACTAAAGTATCACCAGGATTTATATAGTTGATTATATCTTTAAAAATTCCGTGAGATAACTCACCTGTTTTTTTATCAATAATTAGTAATCTGGACTCATCGCGCTTTAATATAGGGTCTTGTGCTATTAATTCTTTTGGTAAATCATATTCAAACTCTGATAATTTCATACTAATGCACCCTCTGTGTATCACTAAGTGATGCAACTACTCTCTCTAAATATTCATCAAGTCTTTTTTCAGCACTCTCTTCTTCTTTTTGCTCCATAATCTCTTTATATGCTTTTTCAGCATCTTTAACTGGGTCAACTGTTTTAATTTTTGCATTTTCAATTATTTCCATTTTATTTAGAGTTCCTAAATCATTGTTCATATTCATTTCATATTGTCGAAGAGTATTATATGTAAGTCTTAAACTCTCATTACTTAAAAGAATTCTACTTAATCGTGTATGTACTTCATTGTATAGTGCTTTTATAACATCTGTATTAACAACTTCAACAATATATTTACTAATGCCTACATCTATATTATTCTTAATAACAAGATTGCCATTATTTTTTTCAAGATAAAATATAATCATCATTGGTGCAACATCTGTTGTAAAACCAAGTGCTAAATCATAAGTCACTATACATAAGATTTCATCTTTATAATAACCATCTGTTGTATATATTGTTATATTGTCGTATCCCTTAACAAATGTTCTTTCATATCTTATGCCTTCAATTATTTTTTTAAATGTTCCATCTTTATCTTCTCGCTCTTCCTTATAGTAATCTCGCCCAAATGCTTTAAAAATTTTAGGATAGTCTAAATCTGTTCTTGCTTTAAAGTACTCTGTGATAAGTTTATAAACTTCTTCATCATTTGTTGGTCCAATCACAAAATATTCTCTTTCATTTATTGATTTTTTTGTGCTTTCTTCACTATTTTTTAATAGCGCCACAAAAACAATAGCAATGGTGACTAAAATTGCCAACATCGCTATGTAAAAATACTTTTTTATTTTAAACTCATCACTTTTAAAAAATGATGAAATATACTTTTTAATTTCTTCTATTGCCATCACTTCCGTAATAATAACCACCGAACCATGCATTTTTTACCATTGCACCATTTGAGTCAAATGCATATGTTCCTGTTCCCCACTTAGCATCAGTAATAGTTAGGCTTGTATTCATATACATTGTGCCATATCCATTTCCAGTTTCTGGTTTAAAATAATACCACACACCATTTATACATTGCCAACCGATAAGCATTCTTCCATCACCACCAAGATAGTACCAATATCCAGTCGCTGTATCTCTAAACCATTGATTGGCGAGTGTATATCCATTATCTGAAAATCTATAATAACTACCATCTATAAAATACCAAGTACCTTTTAAAACAACTCCATTACCTTGATAATAAAATCTTCCATTGTTATCTACATGCCAGCCTATTTCAAGACCTTGAGTAATTTGTGGCATACCAGTATTGCTGTATGTGTTTTGATTATAATTAGAACCTTGATTTTGAACATTACTACCTATGTTGCCATTATAATAATTAGGATTTGTCATTCCAGCATTATAACCATATTGATTATATCCATTAGCATTATAGCCATTGGTATTATAACCATACTGATTATATCCATATTGATTATTATATGGTGCAGGCACCTGTGGATAATTTGATGAACCTGGCACAACATATCCATTTCCATTATATTGCGGATTATATTGTTGATATGGATTATTGTTATAAACTATCTGACCATTTGGTAAAACATAGTAATTTGGATACATTTGATTATTTATAACTCCTGGTCCATAGTAATAATCATTACCAGTTCCAATTCCCCCAGTATGTGAGCCACCACCTGCACTTATATCATCTTCATCAACTGCAACTCCAGGGTATTTAGTTTTTTGAGATGCCCAAGTTGAATTATCATAAATAGCCACCCAATTACCATAGTTCCCTTCCAAATTGACACCTCTAATTTGGAATTGGTAGTATCCAACTGATGATATAGTGAATGAATAAGTTTTATCGCTTGGGTCAACTTGTCGAATACTACCTTTAGTTTTATAGGTATATACAACATTATTTGATGCATCAACAGTTGTAACTCTTTCCATTAATTGTATATCAAATCTTTTCCATCCACCTGCATATGTAGGTACTACAAATTTTGCCGTTCCATCTGAACTTAAAGATAAATTGTCTGCCGAAAAATTGGGTATAGTTGGATCAAGGATAGCCGCAAAAGAGTAAATATTAAAAATAAGTGTCATTAAAAATATAAAGACAAATGTTTTTAAAATATTATTCTTTGTTCTTTTCATTTTTCTTCCTCCTAAAAAGTACTGGCCATTACTAATGCATTACAAATATTTAGCATTCCAGCACTTTTACTTAACCCCATAAGAGATGATACTGGGGTAGCCCCATTGATTATAATTGATTTATAAAGTTGAATTGGAACATTTGGATACCTGCTATAAATCATAGCGCAGGTAGCAGCCACAAATGGTGCAGCCATACTTGTTCCAGTTAAATAAGCAAAGTTATCACCTGGAACTGTGCTTAATATAAATGTTCCTGGTGCAAATACATCAACATAAGTTCCATAATTTGCAGATACATATCTATTTGCATCAAAACTCACATTTGAAACTGTGATAACATTTGGATAATTAAGTTTTGCTGGATACACATCTTTTTCATCTAAACTATAGCCATTGAAGTTTGCTCCATTTCCAGCAGAAACTACAAACACCATGTCAGGCGAATTTTTTATTGCTCTATCTATTGACTCTTCGTATTTATATGAACCAAGAGAGAGATTGCATATAGTCGCTCCATTTTCTCTCGCATAATTAATTGCTGCAACAACAGATGACACATATCCGTTTTCATTTTCATCAAGAACTTTTAGTGGCATAACTTTAACATTTTTGTCATAAGCGATTCCTTTGATTCCCGAGTTCTCATGTTTAGCAACCATTATACCTGCTGCATGAGTTCCGTGAACATCAATTTTTGGGTCTACAAAAACATTTGCATTTTTATGATGAAAATTATATCCGTTTACATCATCTATATAACCATTGTTATCATCATCTATTCCATTGTTAGGTATCTCATCAGTATTTATCCATACACTATCACTTAATTCAAAATGTTTTATGTCAACACCAGTATCTATCACTGCTATAACTGCATCCCTTTTAGATGTTGTACTTTTAAAGAATGCATATGCCGATTCCCAATTTGCATCAAAACCTTCTGTTGAATATGCAACATAAGAAGTATTTCCAATCAATTTCAAATAGTCAACAATTTCTTTTGTATCAAAAAACATTTGGTCATTAATGCTTTTATCAAAATAAAGTGGTAGATAGTCATTTGCAAGTACTGTCCTATCTACAAAAAATGTTCCATTATTTTTTAATCCCCACTGATATGAATACAAATTATCAGCATTATTTTCCACAAAACCAAAAATAGCAAATTGACACAACACAACAATTAAGAGTAGCCCTCTACTCATATGTTTTTTTAATAAATTACTCATGTTTTACATATTATTATATAAGATTTGTGGGCATTTTGCAATATCTATATCAAATTTTCCACAAATTTACCCATATTTTTTATATATATTAAGTTATATGTGCTATGTTAACTATTATAAATGGCTCATCTAACTATTGTTATTTTTTTATTATAGTTGTATAATATAACATTATATTTTTTAGAAAAAATATAGTTTAAGAAGAATTAAAGGAGTATTTATGAAAAAGTTTAAAAAAGTTGTTAGCCTATTAGTTGTTCTTTGTATGACATTTTCACTTTTTGCTTGCACTTCAAATGTTAAAAAGATAACTCTTGCAACTGGTGGAACTTCTGGTACTTATTATGGTTTTTCAGGAGTAGTTGCACAAAGATTAAACGAGACTTTGAAAGACAAAATGAAAATTAACGTTGTATCATCTGGTGCTTCAAAAGCAAATGTACAAATGGTCGCTTCAAAAGAAGCACAAATTGCCATTATCCAAAATGATGTTATGACTTATGCTTATAATAAAACCGATATGTTTGAAAGTGATAGCAATGCACCTTATAAGTCATTTTCAGCCATAGCATCTGTTTATCCAGAATCAATCCAAATTATAGCAAATAAATCTATAACAAGTATAGATGACTTAAGAGGTAAAAAAGTTTCAGTTGGTGATGCTGGTTCAGGAACTGAATTTAATGCAAAGCAAATATTAGAAATTTATGGAATAGATATCGAAAAAGACATTACAAAAAATAATCAAAGTTTTGCAGACTCATGTGATGGTCTTAAAAATGGTATGCTTGATGCTGCATTTATAACTGCAGGACACCCTACTGTAGCAGTCACTGAACTTGCTTCTAATTTTGATTTCAATATTTTAAGCATTGATGATGAACATGCAAGAAATCTTATCAACAAGTATCGTTTTTATGCGCCAGTTGTTGTAGAAAAAGATTCTTATCCAGTTCTTACCAGTGATGTTAATACAGTAGCAGTTATGGCAACATATATAGCAGACAATAGTCTTGAAGAAGATGTAGTATATGAATTTACTAAAGGATTATTTGAAGAAAAAGCAAATTTCAATCACGCAAAAGCCGCTCTTCTTGATGTAAATAAAGGATTAGATGGCATTGCAATACCATTCCATCCAGGTGCTGAAAAATACTATAAAGAAAAAGGTGTTTTAAATTAAACAAATATTTAAAAAGTTCATTTATAGAATTATTAGTGCCATAGTTATAATAACTATGGCATTATTATTTTTATCATCATGCAGTAAAACTAATCTTGAAAATAAAAAACTTATAATATATAATAATAATTTGGGTAATATAATAAAAGAGTTTCCTATCAAAGATGGTGACTTCTTTTCTATAGGATTTATCCATTCAGTAAATAAAAGCCCAGTTATAGACTATTATAATTTTAATCAAGATAATGAGATATATGTATATAAAACTATCTATTATAACTATGGTGCTGGGGTTGAGAGCGAACTTGAAAATGAAGAGACATTAAAATATGGCGATGATGGCTCTATGATTATAGAAAACATAAATAAAAAAATAAATCCTTTACTTTACTATATAAGTAATTTATATGACCACAAGTTTAGAATCAACGATGGTGAAGAAATAAGCCTGTGGGATGTATGCGGTAAAAATATAACTATTAGAATAGAAATCAAATAACGGAGGTTTTAATAAATGACGAAAAAGAAATTATCTAAAGGAGAACAAATAATTCAAAATGAAAACTCCAAGACAAGAACCTTTGTTGGTGTACCCAACATCATCATGACTTGTCTATTAGTATTTTTTTCACTTTTGAGTATCTATATCGTATTTTTATCACCATTTGATACAAGAATCAATCGTGCCGCATTTGTTGGAATGATTGTATTCTTAATCTATTTACTATATCCAATAAGTCAAAAGTTAGAGAAAAAAGTAAATCACATACCTATATATGATTTAATTTTTGCATTTCTTTCATTATCTACATATGGGTATTTTGTATTTAATTGTAGGAAAATTATTGATTTGGGGCTTATGCTTACACCTTTTATGGTCTATATTGGTATAATAGGCATAGTTCTTACACTTGAAGCATGTAGAAGGGCTACTGGGCTTCCTATAGTTATAGTTGCAACTTGCTTTATAGTATATGGTCTTATGAATAACTCACTTAAAAGAGTTGTCTATGACTTGTTTTATACCACTGAAGGAGTCATCGGAACTCCTATAAGAGCATGTACTGCTTTTATATCGCTATTTGTTATTTTTGGAGCATTTCTTGAAAGGACTGGAATATCAGATTTCTTTATTAATTTCGCTAATTCAATAGCAGGACATACTATTGGTGGACCAGCAAAAGTTGCAGTATTATCTTCTGCTCTTTGCGGTATGGTATCAGGCTCATCTGTTGGCAACACAGTAACAACTGGTGCTATAACTATACCACTTATGAAAAAAAATGGTTATAAACCAGAGTTTGCAGGTGCTGTAGAGGCTGCAGCATCTACTGGTGGACAAATTATGCCACCTATAATGGGTGCCGCTGCATTTCTTATGATAGAATACACTAATCAAGAATACTCATTTATTGCTCTACGTGCTTGTCTTCCTGCATTACTTTATTTTGCAGGTATATTTATATCTGTCCATCTTGAAGCAAGAAAGCTTGGGCTTAGGGGAATACCAAAGTCAGAACTTCCAAAATTTGGTGATGTTATAAAATCTTGGTATTTAATTATGCCACTTGTCATACTTACATATCTTATATTAAAATCTACTATGGCTATGGCAGCAATAGTTGCAATACTTGTTGCAGTTGGATTAAGTATAGTTCGTGATATGTTTCTTGATTACAATGGAGAAAAAATAATTGATGAAAAGAAAAAACATAAATTACTTGTTATTACTAAAACTACTCCTACGCTTATAATTGAATCACTTGCAGCAGGTGCAAAATCAGTTATATCAGTAGGTATTGCTTGTTCTGTCGCTGGTATCATTGCCTGCATCATAACAACTACTGGTATAGGCACAGAACTTGTATCATCTATAGTTAATTTATCTACTGCTATTGCAAATGGAATATCATCAGTTCTTCATATAACTAGATTAGATATGATTGTTTCTACTGCAGAACTTATACCACAAATCACAAAAGTTGTCGGCATGTTCCTCACTATGATAACTTGTATCATACTTGGTATGGGTGTTCCAACAACTGCAAATTATGTAATTATGGCAACAACTTGTGCACCTATACTTATCAATATGGGATTACATCCTTTCGCAGCACATATGTTTGTATTCTACTTTGGAATAGTAGCAGACATTACTCCTCCAGTTGCTCTTGCAGCATATGCAGGCTCTGCAATTGCAAATGCATCTCCAATGAAAACTGCAATAAATGCTACACTTCTTGCAATAGCAGCATTTATAGTTCCATATGTTTTTGGCTTAAATCCAGCAATGCTATTTATAGATACTAATGCGATACAAGTTATCTCTATAATAATAACTTCACTGATTGGAATATTTGGGATATCTGCTGGTATAAGAGGATATGCATTTAGAAAAATGAAAACCTTTGAAAGAATTTTAATAATAATTGGTGGCTTATGTCTTATATCACCTGGAACTGCTACAGATATTGTGGGACTCATTGTAGTAGGAGCACTTATTGTCATTCAACTAAAAACTAAAAAAATAAAAGTTTAATATATAATTTACAATAATAAAAAAAGAACAACCTCTTGGTTGTTCTTTTTTATGCTCTCTCTACTTTACCAGAACGTAAGCATCTAGTACATACATAGCATTTCTTATTTCCAGTTTCAGTCTTTATAGTTACATGTTTAAGATTCGCTTTGAATGTTCTATTTGATCTTCTGTGAGAGTGGCTAACGGCATTGCCAAATTGCACTCCCTTATCACAAACCGCACACTTTGCCATATGGCACCTCCTAAAAGAATGTATACTTAAATAACGATTTATTATATCATAACCCATTATAAAATGCAAGAAAACATACAAATATTATAAACATTTTTATAACTTTTTTATAATATGTATTAATCCTCGTAACTATCTTGTATATCTTCTATTGCATCATTCATTTCCTCATTACTGATACCCTTACCTGTTATTTTATTTACCAAATCTGGTATCAAATCAAGGGCTTTTGACACGACATCTTGTTCTTGAATGTTTATAAGTTTAGTAAATCCATTTTGAATAACTAAACAGGCTATAGGTTTAACCTTTACTGCCATACCACCGGCATCCTTATTTTCATTAAACGCACCAAACCCAGCCCCTATACTTGTTTCAAGGAAAGGAATAATAGTTGTGTCACCTATAGTATAAGGCTCTCCAACCACTTGTCTGGTATTTGCCACACCCTTTACTCCATCAAATATGGCTGCAATATTTTCTCTAATTTTATTTTCCATACCAACCCCCGAATGAACTGATTATATCATAAAAATACTATTTAAGCAACTTTTATAATGATTATAATTATATACTATTTGTGTTTATTTTTAAACAATATTGTCCGAACTTTTTTGTCACTTAATAATTTAAATATTGATGCCACTAATTTATATAGTTGAGGATGGCCTATTATATCTATATGCCCTTCAGTAAAATTTGAATTGCTATTTTGCTTTAATTTTAGTTTTTCTCCAAAAAATGAGTAAAGTGGAGCAACTATTGAAAATAACAAGCCCATTGCATACGGTTCTTTTGAACCATATTTTATATCTACATTCATCTTGTCCGGTTTTAAAATACCTATTGCACTAATGGCTTCGCTTACAATTCTTTTCGCCACATATATTTCATCATGTTTAAATATATTTTTAAACTTATCAATTATCCCAAAGGCTTTTTCTTTCTTTTCTTCTAATTGAATACTATTTTCTTCTTTTTTTTCTTTTAATAAGGCATCATTCTCTTCTTTCTTTTTTTTCTCAAGCCTATTTGCACTTACAAATAAATCTTTAATAACTGACTTACTTTCTTCTACAGATTTTGACAAATCTTCATTTTCTATAAAGCCTGTATCTTCAATACTATTATTTTTTTCTTCTACATCATCCTTCTTTTCACTGCTTATCAATATTTTATTCCACAACTTTAACTCATAACTTGTTTTGGGGCTCAATATAAGAAATCCTTTTATCTTAAATATTATATATGATAAATTTACATCAACTTTACTATCTTCAATGTAATTTACATTTAACAAATACTCAAATGGAATAAATAAAAGTAAAAGTATTATAGCAAAAATAATTACTACAATCACTACAATGACTATTAAAATTATTTTTAATACTTCCATATTTTACAATTATTCTGCACTATATAACCTATGTAAATGTCAAATCTATCCAATTAATTTTTCTATTTCAGAAAAAACTGCTTCTGCAGTTTGTTCCCTTATACTCATTCGGTCACCACTTAAATTTAATTCTAATACATTTATTTCATCAAGATAATTTATTCCTACATATACTTTCCCTACTGGTTTATCATCACATACTGTAGGTCCAGCATTGCCAGTTGTCGAAATACATATATCTTTTCCTGTAAGCATTTTAAGTTTTATTGCCATTGCTTTTGCAACTTCTGCAGAAACTACACCAAACTTATCTATAATTGATTTTTCTACTCCAAGAATATTTACTTTAGCCTCAATAGCATATGTAACAAATGACTCTTTTAATATTGCTGAACTACCTGGCACATCTGTTATCATTTTAGCAATCATTCCTCCTGTAATTGATTCAGCAGTCGCAATAGAGAGTTTCTTTTCTATTAACTTTTCAACTATTTCTTTATACATAATTAAAACTTAAAAACATCCCTACTTTTCCAAATATAATCAATTAGAGAAATTATAACGAATAATGTTGAAATATAAAATATTCCATATGTAAGATAATAGCAAAAATTATTGATAGTATAAAAATTGAAAAGTATAAGGATAATTGCCACCATTTGAGAGGCTGTTTTTAATTTCCCCCAAATTGATGCCGCTATAACAATCCCTCTTTCAAGTGCGACAAGTCGTATAGATGATATAGTGAGTTCACGAAGAACCACTATAAGCGTACATAAATAGTTAACTTCTTTATTTTCAGTTAAAAGAATGAGCGCAGTTATTACAAGCATTTTATCTGCAAGTGGGTCAAGAAGTTTACCAAAATCAGTAACAAGATTTTGCTCTCTTGCTATTTTACCATCAAAATAATCTGTGATAGAGGCAGCAACAAATATAATAGCCGCAAAAAGTCTAAATAAGTCAATCTTCATAACAAGACTTATTATGTGTTCATTTTTTATACCTATCACAAAAAATATAATAAATATTGGTATTGCTATAACTCGTGATAAAGTAAGTTTATTAGGCAGATTCATTTTATTCATTAAACAACAACTCCTTCTAAATCATATCCATCCACTTTATTTATCATAACATTTACAAAACTTCCAGATATAAGTAAAGTATTAGATTTTACAAATACCTTATCATCTATATCTCTTGCATTAAAGTAAGGTCTAACTAAATATACATCTTTTTTATTAGATATTCTTCCTTCAACTATAGCCTCATAAACTTTTCCAAGTTTCTCATTATTCTTCTCTTTTACAATTTCCTTTTGAATATCCATTAATTCTTTTTTTCTTTTTTCTTTTACTTCTTCAAAAACTTGCCCTTCAAAATTATAAGATTTTGAAAGTTTTTCTCTGCTATATGTAAATACCCCTAATTTATCAAATCTAATGTCTTTTACAAATTGTTTTAAGTCATTAAAATCATCATTTGTCTCACCAGGGAATCCTACAATTAAAGTAGTTCTTATACATATATCTTTAATATTATTTCTAAGTTTACTAATTATATTAATGATTTCTTCTTTAGTAGTTTTTCTATTCATGAGTTTTAAAATCTTATCACTTGAATGTTGAATAGGCATATCAATATAAGGGATTATTTTTTTATTATCTTTTAATAAACTAATCAAATCATCGCTAATTTCTTCTGGGTAGCAGTAGAGAAGTCGTATCCACTTTATCCCACTTACTTTTGACATATCGCGAAGCAAAGTAACTATAGGTTTTTCTTTTTTTATGTTAAACTCACTTGAGTTACTTATATCTTTGCCATAGGATAATATATCTTGCCCAACTACATTTAACTCTTTAACTCCACTTTTAGCAAGTTTTTTAGTTTCCTCTATTATATTTTTATATGAATTACTTTTAAATCTTCCTCTTAAATATGGGATAATACAATATGTGCAAAACTTATCGCATCCATCACATATCTTTATAAAAGAAGAAAATGATAGGACATCTGTCATCCTATCATTTACATTATTTAATCCTTCAAGATATTTGTTAATATCAAGTGTTACATCGACATCTTTAAAAATATCATCATATTCATTTGTTTTTGCATTTTCAGCAACCAGGCATCCAAAAGCCAATATTTTTTTTACTATGCCCCTTCTTTTTAAGGTTACAAGATACTTTATATAGTCTATACTTTCTTTTTTAGCATCTTTTATAAATGCACAAGTATTTATTAGGACAATATCAGCACGCTCTGGTTCTACAACTATATCACACTTATACTTTTTATTAAAAAAATCAAATATCTTTTCTGAATCTACAGTATTTTTATCACAACCTAAACTTATAAAGCAGACTTTCATATTAGTCCTTGTTATCTGGCTCAATTTTTACAAGATTTTCTTTGATTTCTTCAATAGCAATAGTAAGTGCATTAGCACCATTTTCAACTCTCTCATCTTTTTCTTCTACAAGTTGTCTTGCTCTCTTTGCTGCAGCAATTATTATTGAGTATTTGCTTTTGATTTTTTCATTTTCGTTAAGTATTGATTCATTTGCAATATCAATTAATTCTTGTCCTGATGGTTCAAACATTTTGTTCCTCCTTAATATCTTTAACTATTTTATCTAATATTTTTAAGTTTTGTTCGTTTTTGTTTTTATCGTATGTGCCATTAACTATATTTTCTACATCTTTTATTGCTACTTCTATATCATCATTTACAATTATGAAGTCATAATATTTTGCATAGTCAGCATCTATTATTGCTTGTCTAATTCTTTCTTCTATCTGTTCAACTGTTTCTCTATTTCTACTTATAAGTCTTTCTCTTTGAGTTTTTGCATCCTTGGGGATAAAAAATATTAACACTGCTTTGTCAAATATTTTTTTTACTTGTAGAGCCCCCTGCATTTCTATTTCAAGGATTACATTTTTATTTTTATTAATCATATCATTGACATATTTTTTAGGAGTGCCATAAAAATTATTGACATAATTTGCATACTCAAGTAATTCATCATTTTTAATCATATCTTCAAATTCATTTTTTGTCACAAAGAAGTAATCTTGACCATCTATCTCATTCCCTCTTTTTTCTCTCGTAGTTGCAGATATAGATAATACAAAATTATCATATCTCGTAATTAACTCCTTTGCAATCGTGCCCTTTCCTGCTGCAGATAACCCTGAAATTACTATGAGTTTTCCTGGCATATTTTCCCCCAATTTAAAACTTTGTCAATGCAGTTTTCATTCTATTGTATAGTTCATCATAAAATATTTTATTATAATGAATGTGGTCATCTTGTAAATATATTTCATTGTTATAATCACTCATATCGATATAATAAGCATTAATATATTTGTAACCCAATTCTTTTAATATTTTATCATAGTCTGATTCTTTATACTTATAATATTCTGCTGGAAACTCATGTATGTAATTCATATATGTATGTAAAATTACTCTTTTACCATTTTTAGCACAAACTTTTATAAGAGATTCTATTCTTTCTCTAAACTTATCAAGGTCTATATTGTTAGTGTGGTCATTTACACCAATAGATATAACATAAACCATTGAATCTGCCTTAAACCCATCCTGCATCATAAGATAATTGACTTCTGTTGACTGTCCTGCTCTTGCGTATATATCAATATTATAATCTCTAAAACTCTCATATCCAGCAAAATATCCAGCATATGAGTCGCCAATGACAGTTATTGTCTCACTATTTGGTTCATCATTTTCGTAAAACTCTCTAAAATAATTGACAAATGAACACATACTTATAAATGTTGCAAATAAAACAACACTTATAAGTATTTTTTTCAATATACTTACTTTCATAGGTATTATTATAGCACTATTTTCAAAATCTTGCAATTTGATTTTTGATTCTTTTCTTGCAGATCTTGGCATTTTCTTAGCCTCTAACTTTGCACATCATTATTATATAACAATGTCCCTTTTATTACAACAATATACCTCGTCCCTTTTATTTATTTTGTTTTAATGTTCCATACATTCAATATAAAGTCAAGTTATATATCTCAAAATTTCATATTTCAATGTACAAAATTTCTAATTCTATGTTCTAAATCATTTAATTTTAATTTTAAATCACTAATATCTAATATAATTCTATTATTCACTTCATTTTTAATACTATCTATTTCTTTCACCAAATCATAATATGTTTGATTCTTATCGTAAAACTTATCAATATCATTTTGCATATACTCTATTTTTACCTTTATTGCAGAAATTTCTACTGCATTATTATGTATTTGAAGTAGTCCCCAGCCCAGCAATCCAGTAATGATAGTTATTAATAATGTTTTATATGGATTATATGGATTGTCAGATAATTTTTGCTTGATTCTCTTGACAATGCTCGGTCTAATAACCCTATTATTATTACTATCTACATGGTCATCATCTACAGCCATAGAGTCAGATGCATCCAAATTTGGATTTTGAATGTGGACTGTATCTTCAGTATTTTCTTTATACTCTTTAATAAAACTATTATATTGACTTTTCTCAATACTATTTTTAGATGCAATATGTTTATTCATTGTTCACTCCGTCTTCAAATTCATTATTCAAACATTTAAATGCTATATTAACAGTTTTATTAACATCACTTTTTATATCCATAACAATCGGTATATAATGCAATTGGTAATCATAGCTTAATATAGGTTTATTATTCTCATTAGTTGCTAAAGTGATAATTTTATTAATATAATTACTATTATCTTTATAATTTGCTCCTTCAAAGCTTTTTTCTCTTTTTGAAAACCTAAAATCTTGAATATTCTTAATTTCTGGTTTGAAGTATCTCTTTATAAAGTCATTCCAAATCTCCTTAGTAATCTCACATGTAAATACAACCCCCACTCTCTTAATTTCCAAGCCATTTTTTTCAATAATTTTAGGAACGATAAATTCAACTAATCGTTTCTTAAATGTTTCTAATTCACTATTAAACTCACCATTTACTCTGTGCGAATAAATTGCATTTTTAGCAGTTAACGAAAAAATGTGCGCATTGTTATCATTAAACAATCTCCCTTCGTTATTATTCTGTGATGAAATGTAAGGAAAATAGTTTGAATCAAAATAATTATTATTATGGTATAGTATAGTATCAGCAATTTCGCCCCATTTATCCATTAGTGAAAAATTATTATTATATAGAATTCCACATGTTATATTTTTAATTACTTCATTTTTCATAAATTTTACCTCATAATATGATATATTAAAATTGCAACAACATTAATCCGCCTTATAAACATCAAATTCTACAAATTCATCACATAGTGGATTATTCATCAAATCTCGAACTTTATCTAAATCTCCATCATACGACTCAATTACTTTAATGTTAGTTCTAAAATGCACTTTATTATCTTTGTCAAAGTAATCATCATATCCATTTATACCAAGTTTTGCATTATTGCCAAATGTAACATAAAATGTAGAATCGGTTTCTTGATTTGGCTCTAATGCTCTTGGGAACACATCAGTATGTTCATTATGGATTTCTTCACTACTCTTATGAGTGGTTATATATGTTGGGAATACTATCAATGTTATCTTTTTATTTGTCTTGTTCTTTATAATGCATTTCATACTGTTATGAGCATACATTTTGGTAGTAAGAGTTATCTTAACAACATCATTATCAATAATGATTTTATCGTACTTATCATGCAGTACTTTATCTTCAGCCTCTTTTGCTGCCTTTGATTCTTCTCTCGCCTTGTTTGCTACCTCTCTTGATTCTTTAGCAACAGACATTGACTCATCTCTTTCTTTCTTTGCTGCCTCGCGAGATTCTCTTCTTGCTTGGACTTCTGGGCTTACTTGTTTCTCTCCACAACCTACAAGTAAAATAGCTACTGTAAACAATAATACTATTCTTTTCATACTTACAAACCCCTAATTGCTAATACTCCGATTATGATAATTACTATCATAATCAAAATCACTCCACCTGCCACCACCCACCCTATAGGTGTCAATTCATTAAATTTGCTTTTATAATTTCTTCTCATAACTAAATTATATAAATTGTTATGTCAAAAAAAATGTCACATTAAATATTACTTTCATATTTTTTATATATATAATTATATGCATTTGTTTTTGTTATATCATTAAATTCCTGTACAATCAATTTATTAGCATCAACAACTAGGTTTTCGCCTTCATTAAGTGATAATTTAATTAAGCATTTTGGCGAAACAGGATAAATATATTCATTAATCTTACATGTAATAATAGGTGAAACTGGGCAATCAGAAGTTATAAAATTATCACTTGTTTTACACTTATAAATTGTAATATGCGTATTCATAGTATTAGTATTATGATCAGCAACCATTGCCAACATTATATAATGAATATTAGCAATATTGTTAAGGTTGTAATTTTTAAATTCCTTCCTTTCTTTAACTAAAATATCAAATGTATTAACTAATAACTCTTTACACTTTTTTTGTTCTAAAGAATTGATAATAAAACCACAATAAAAAATTATACTTATCATCATTTTTATATTCATCAATAGTTTTACAAACACCATTAAAGTCAATTTCACAATTTGAATCAGTGTATAATGCATTTGTAAAAGCATTGATTACATTTTTATACATAGTAACCATAGGTGCATCATTATAAAATGATGTTTCACCTCTAACGATTTTATCAATAAAGTGGTTGTTATTATTAATATTCTCAATATCATTAACAAAGGTTTTTTCAATATAGTCTCTTGAACTTTTCAGTTCTTCTTTCGAGTTAGAATTAAATTGTATATTTCTTCCACATATCTTTAAGTCCTTAATAATCAAATTTAAAAGAAATATGTCTTCTTCAGACAATGTAGTCACATCATAAAAGTAACTTTCAACGCTCAAATCATCAATTCCAATTGGCTTATTTTTAATCTTTCCATCTTTAGAAGTTACTAAGACTCTACCTGATCTTGATTCTTTATCTGCCCATTTTTCTAAATATTTGCATTGTACATAATGTTGTCTTTCAGTTTTATTTTTATTCATAATCTTTCTCTATTCAATTAATTTTATTTTATATTATACCATTTTTAGGGCTTTTTATCAAAAAATATTTTAGATTTTTACAACTAAAAAGAGCAACTTTTTCAAGCTGCTCCATTATCTATTTATTCATCATTTTTCATTTATAATTTTTAACACCAACTGTTAAAAATCATTATATTTATTACCTCAAATAACTTTTATCTAACCACTCTCTATTAAAATTAATGATTTAGAATTAGAAAACGAGTGACATATAGTATTTATATTTAATATAAATCAACTCGTGATAATTCTGCTTCAACTAAATCATTATCATTTAAGTCATTTGGAAGATAACATCCAGTTATATCAATAATAATATTCCCAATTTTTAAAATTGATTTATTGTTGCATAATTTAGCAATTATTTTACAATTAAAAGTATCTTTCATTTTAACATCATAATGATTATTATTTGATATTCTTTTTATATCATTTATACATAATGCATTTAGTCTTTCACAGATTTTATCTCCTATTTTATACCTTAAGTTATCCGCAAAACAAACAATATTAAATCTCGAATCAGAAATTGTTACAATTGCTTCTTTATTATTTTGATCTATCCAATTGATGTTTGTAATTATCATATAACTTACCTCTCAAAACCTAAATCTGGTGCTTTTTTAATTAATTCATTTACTTTTTTTATGTGAAATGTCGTAATATTATTTGTATTACGATCTAATCCGACAAATCCATAATTGTCATTTTTCATAAATGAAACATACCATTTAAATCAGAACTATATTCGCCATTATTAATAATATAATTGGCATCACTCAAATAGTCACTCATAGTATAATTAGTCTTATTTAATACATTAGCTATTTCATGTCCATGCTTTTGAAAATGATTTCTTAGTGCTTCTTTATTATTAAAAGTTTTATAATTCAAATTATGTAAATTATAATCACTTCCACTATAATCTACTGGTGCTTTTTCACACCCACTCAATCTACTATTTGCAACAGCACCCTTTATTCCATTATACAATCCACTCGCATAAGGCATTGCTGCTTCAACAAAACTCAATGTCGTATATGTAGTTGCAGTCAAACTCAAAGAATCGTTTATTGTGTCATATATTGAATGCTTATTGTTAGTAAATAAATTATCATATGCATAACTAGTTGCATTGTATACACCAGCTGCTAATGAAACACCTTCTTTAGTTGGTAATGCCATAACAGTTACGGTCATAGGTATTGAACTTATTGAATTCTTCGTTGCATTACCAAATATTTCAGTTTGAGAATGATTTGTATTTAATAATAAGTTTTCAGATTCACCATGAACAACAGAGCCGACATAAGTAGATGCTGCCACAGCTGCAGTTGCTTTTACCATTCCTACTGCTATAGGTGTAGTTGCCCCACCAGTTAATATAGCAGTACCAGTTGCCATAGCAGTTCCAACCGTTCCTGCAGCTACTAATCCAGTTTTTAAACCATATTCCCAATCGCCAGTTTTAACTCCATTATATACTCCAACACCTACACCAGCACCAACAGTTGCAACTACTGCAGCTATAGCTAATGCTGATAATATAATTATAAAGTTTCCATCTGGGTCTTTATAAATTAATGGGTTATTATTAGCATAAAGATATCTATTTAAGCTATAAATATCTCTTTTATTTCCTATGTATGTATCTTCTGTAAAAAATCTTTGTCGCCTGATATTTAATTGTCTATTTCTTAAGTTCTGATTCCCAGTTACTGGGTTATATTGTTCTGCATTGTAGCCATAGTACTTTTTACCACTGCCAAATGCACCATAACCATGAATTTGAGATTTTACATTACCAAGTCCATCATACCAGTAACTTGCTCTAAAGTCTCCATATGAACCTATAACTGCAGATACACTACCCCTACCATCATATGTATATAAACCTGATAAGTTATTATAACTTTCAGAGTTTATTCTTTGACTGCCGTAAGTGTAGATTGTAGACAACTGACCAGTACCATCTCGCTCCATTAAAGTTTGTGTATAGGTTTGGTTTTTGTCAGTAACATATTCAGTCAACTCATAAAGGAAACTATCATTAGTTGGGACTTTATTTATTAATTGTCTCTGATTATTTGTTAGTGAATTTATATAATTATGGTCGTGTATGTTAAGGTTTTGATTAAGGTCTAAATCTCTATCTAAAGTTGATGTAATTAATCCATCTCCATCATATGTATATGCAGCTAAAAGTATGTTGCCACTATAGACTGATTCGAGTTTGTTATCTTTTGTATATTCATATCTTCTTATGTTAGTCCATTGATTAGTGTTGATTTCATATATTCTGTGTCTATCTTCTTTAATTAAATTTCCATTATCATCATATGTATATTCATATAGATAAAGTCCACTTGCTGTGACTTCTCTACTTGATACAAGTTTATTTAGTCTGTCATATGTATATACCGTTGATTCAAGAGTTAATCCATCATCTTTTATCTCAACTGTAGTTCTATTACCATTGGCATCATACTCATAGTGATAGGTAGTTACATTTGGTTCACTTAATGCTTTCATTCCAAGTCTTTCAACTCGTGCATCAGTTAATTTATTCTCGGCATCATAAGTGAAGTTTTGTTTAGTAACTCGAATATTACTATTAGTTTCAGGTGCTACTTCTATATCAAGCAATGATACTTTCTTTCTATAAGGTTCTCTCTTGATTTCTTCTATGATATTATTATTTGAGTCATACCTGTAAGAATACTCATCTATGAGTTCTCCAGTAAATCTATGCTCATTCTTTATACGAATCAATCTATTATCAGCATCATATCTCTTATTTGTCTCTATAAGTCCTGTCGTTCTTAGAACCTCATTGTCATTTTCATCGTATGTATATGTTGTCTTTAGTCCATCTTTATCAGTTACTGTCTTTATGTTACCGTTTTCATCGTAGGTGTAAGTTACTGTTGCATTAGTTGGATATATTGTTTTTGTAATTCTATCATTGGTGTCATATTCATATCTTACTATGTCTTTATCATTATTACTGGTTGATACTATTAAGTTGCCCTTATTGTCATAGAGCGTCCTTGATAGTCCACTTTTATCATTCATACCAAGTCTTTGGTTTTCTCCATTATAACTATAGACTATGCTGTCATCAGTTTCTTGATTGCTTAAATCAAGATAATATTTCTTTATGATATTATATGCCTCATCATAGTCGTATGCTATCTTACTACTAAACCACTAAAATTTATCAATATAACTTTCAAAAAAGTTATTTTTTACAACTTTTATCGCAATAAATTCCTAAAAAACTATCGTACCAAATATAATCATATTGTTTTTTTATAAACATAGAAACTAAATTGTATATTAAAAGAATAGGTATATATATATTGTTATTGATCTAAATATAAAACGTAATAAATAAAATTTATCACTTTTATATTTATGTGACTTAACTCGTATATGTAATAAAGCATCTCCAATTGTAAAGCCACCATTATATTTGCATATCAAATAATCAATATAAAATCCTGCGAAACTCATAATCATAATTATAAATAAATTTATATAATTAAAATTAAATTTTGCAGTTAAAATTCGACTATATAAAAATATAATAAGGAATAATAAAACTCCAATAAAACCTCTAACTATTACATCAATATAAAAAGCAATTGCTCTTCTAAAAATCACACTTAACTCCTTTATCTAATCTTTACATTATTTTTTGCAAGGTCTATCAAATATTTTGTCAACTCTTCTCATAATCTCACTAATATTTATTTCACCTTTAAATCCTCCACCAGCTAAAGCATAAATTTCAAATCCAATAGGTATTTTTATATCATCCTCTGATGCAAATGGTATATCAAAAAATGAATATTCTATATTAGTTTTACGTTTCAAATAATCTCTACTAAATTCTACACCTAATCCAGATAAATCTGTCCCTAAGCTAAATTTTCCATTTGTATCCTTATCATAGAAAATTGAATACTTATCTAATTCTTCATATTTTGCTTTAAGCCCAATTACACTAAAAGCATCCACTCCTACACTCATAACTACATTATTTTCTTCTTTAGAGAATAATGGCATCTCAATAGCATATTTAGCTTCTGCTTTCAGCTCACCTATAAGACTAACTGAACCACCTAATCCAATTCCTCCGATTAGTTTTGCGGTAAATATTGGTGTTTCAGTTTGTGTAAACCTTAAATTTGGATCTGCACTAGTTATATAATTTTGGATATGATATACATCATCTATTGAATAAGGACTATTATCTTTATATTTTGGTGAACTAATTGATGTTACGCCACCAACCATAGGCTTTGGAGTTTCTTTTACTTCTATATTGCCACTTGTAATATAATAATTATTTCCATTTTTAGAATATACAGGCTCTGCACCATTTCTTATAAAATACTGGTCATCCCCTTGTTTTATAATATATGGTTCTTTACCATTGTTATTTGTATTCTGATTTTGTATATATATTGGTGCAAGCCCATCTGGGTCTCTGTTGGTTAAAGGATTGTCATTCCCATAAATATATCGGTTAATACTTAATGTTTCAGTAAATGTTCCTATGTATGTATCTTCACTTAAAAATCTTTGCCTGCGGATGTTTAGTTGTCTATTTCTTAAGTTTTGATTGCCAGTTACTGGGTTGTACTGTTCTGCATTATAGCCATAGTACTTTTTCCCACTACCAAATGCGCCATAGCCGTGAATTTGAGATTTTACATTACCTAGTCCATCATACCAGTAACTTGCTCTAAAGTCTCCATATGAACCTATAACCGCCGATACACTGCCTCTACCATCATAAGTATACAAGCCTGATAAATTATTATAACTTTCAGAGTTTATTCTTTGATTTCCATATGTGTATATGGTAGATAATTGCCCAGTGCCATCCCTCTCCATCAAAGTTTCAGAGTATGGTCTATTTTTATCAGTTATATACTCAGTTAATTCATAAAGAAAACTATCATTAGATGGAACTTTATTAATTAGCTGTCGTTGGTTATTAGTTAAGGAATTTAAATAATTATGGTCATGTATATTTAAATTTTGATTAAGGTCTAAGTCTCTATCAAGTGATGATGTGATTGTACCATCT
>JAGBKB010000079.1 GCA_017934175.1 Lachnospiraceae bacterium
TATAACTATAAACATAATGTATAAAACTTTATAAATAATAACTGATGATGCTCCAAATAAGTACTCTATAGTTTTTGAACCATAATATGACCATCCAAGAACTGTAGAAAATGCAAATAGGGTAATTGCAATAGCAAGAATCTTTCCAGCAATATGTGACAATTTATTTGAAACTGCAAGTGTCACAAGTGATACACCATTAATATTTTCTATGTGAATAGAATCAATTATTGGGCTTCCATCTTCATCATATAATATCTCTTTATTTGTATGATAAAGTGGGTTTGCCTTTACTTTCAAAACATTTCCAAAAAAATACGAATTATCATTAGTATCTTTTTCTTCTAAGATCTCTACATAATATGTTTTACCATATGATTTTATTTCTATATAATTTTTCCCATCTGCTGGTTTTTCTCTATAAACTGCTGCATTGTTACTTGAATCTATTTTAATAGGCATTTGATAAAACTCATTATCAACAAGTTTTAATTCTCCATTCTCATTTTTTATTGATTCATTTATACATACAATCGTTTCATCATAAGTCAAGTTATTTAATGTTTCATTTAATGATGGCGCTTTTATGGTAGATGATAAAATTATAAGTGAGGTGAAAGTGCAAACTATTATAGTGTCAAAAAATACTTCAAATATTCCCCAAAGACCTTGTTTAACTGGTTCTTTTTCATTTGAGGCAGAATGTGCTATAACACTTGACCCAAGACCTGCTTCATTTGAAAATGCTCCTCTCTTAAATCCGTATGTAATTGCTCTTTTTAAAATTACTCCAAGTGCCCCACCTGCAATAGCCTTCATGTTAAATGCACCAAAGACAATATCATGAAATACTTGTGGAACATATCTTATATTCATAATTACAATAATTATTCCTACAAGCACATAAAAAATAGCCATAAAAGGAACAATTTTTTCAGTAACTTCTCCAATTCTTGTAATTCCTCCAAATATTATAAAACCGGAAATAAGTGCTATTATAGTACCTACCACAATATTTGGAACTCCAAAATTAGTTTTTAATGCTTCAGCAATAGAATTAACTTGAGTCATATTCCCTATACCGTATGTGGCAATAAATGTAAATAGTGCAAATAATATAGCCAACGCCTTTCCTAATTTTTTAAACCCAAGTTCTTTTCCTACTCCATTTTCAAGATAATACATAGGTCCGCCACTGTATCCTAAATCTTTGTCATAATTCCTATAATAAATTCCAAGTATGACTTCTGCAAAATGTGTCCCCATACCAAATATAGCGCAAATCCACATCCAAAATATAGAGCCCGGTCCACCTATTACAATAGCAGTTGATACACCTGCTATGTTTCCAGTTCCTATAGTTGAGGCAAGTGCAGTTGAAAGTGCTTGAAATTGTGATAGAACATTATTTTTTTCTTTTGCTGATTTTTTGTCAAAAGAACTATTCACAATTCCTTTAATTGTATTGTCATATACATCTTTAGCATGTGTTACTTGAAAAAACTTTGTTCTTATAGAATAATATATTCCTACTCCTATAATGAGACAAAGCATTGGTACACCCCAGACTATACCATTAACTATGCTATTATAATGAGCAATATTATTCAATATATCATTTAACATATAATCTCCTCTCTTGTTTCTATTGCTTTATTTACTAATTCTTCTATGCAGTCACTTAATTTCTCTTCTGATTTATGTATATGATTTAGATTTGGCTTTGTCACTGGATGTTTAGCCACAAATATAGTGCAACAATCTTCATACGGAAGAATAGATGTATCAAATGTATTAATTCTTTTTGATATTCTAATTATATCTTCCTTATCAAA
>JAGBKB010000080.1 GCA_017934175.1 Lachnospiraceae bacterium
ATATGTTGTACTTAAATCTGCATTTGCTCTTCCTATTTTTATAAATATAGGTTTACTGCCACTACCTACATACTTAATTTTAAATTTATGATTGCCTGCAGCAACTTCATTATTTGAGTTTGTTTTCTTTACATTATCAATAGTCACTTCTAAATTTGCATCATTAGCCGTATTTAAAACAATAGTTCCAGCATTAAATACTTGTGATCTTAAACCTATGCTCATAGCAGTAGGTAAATTTATTTCAAATTCACATTCATCATCTTCTTTAAATAAACCAATGGGTAGTCCTTCTGTTAAAGCTCCTGTGAAACCATAAGATGAAAATTCATTTATTTTTGAGTCGTCAATATTATTTATAATATTTTTAGAATAAAGTGAATCATTTTCAAAATATGGTTCATACCAATAATCACAAGTTATTTGATTTAGGCTTCCAGAAGAAGTACTTCCTGTATTTCTCCAACTTAAAAGATTGGTTCTATGAATGAATCTTGAATAATCATTATTGTAGGCCCATACTCTAGTTTCTGTAAGTGCAAGACCAGCATCACCTGGTGTATCAAATCGCAAAGTGCGACCAGTTTTATCATAATTATAAGCAAACACATCATCATCAGTAGGATGCCCACCAGCATGTAAACATTCAAGTATTATGTTTTCCGTATTTCCATAACAAGGTGTCCATATTTTATTTCTCTGATCTATCGTAGTATCATCAAAAATCAAATTTATTTTAGTTTCATTTTGTATTTCTATCTTATCTGACTGAAAGTAGTCAGGGGTTCCAATGTTGCCTGCATAATTTATATTAATACCCGTATTCCATGATTCAGTCCAATTAGGAGCGGCCAACCACATATTATAAGTTGAATAAAACTGTTGATTACTTGTAAACACATCAGATCCCCAATTCGCAAAAACAAGTGCTTGAGAACCATACTTTCCAGAATTCCCCTCTGGATAAGCACAACTATGCCAACGTATACCCCATATAGCGCTGGTATCAGACGACGCATGTTTAGACCAGGTAGCAAAACTATTATTATTTCTAATTGTTGTGAATTTTACTTTTAAATCGTTTGAATATGCAATTAGACGAGAAGTATCAGCATTATACCTGAAACACTCAAAAGGAGTTGCTGTTGGCCTTTTAGCTACCCATTTACCATATGCTGAACCAGTATTCGTTTGTGTAGCAGTTTCAGTATCAGGCCCAAACTTAGATTGGATTTGACTTATATCTAGAGCAAAAGTGCCCCATTTCAAGTCATTTATCTTGGAAGCATCACAAATCAATACCTTTGCACCTTTTCCATCAAAAAACTTTTCAGTTGTTTTTTTAGCAACTGTTATTCCAGCAAGATAACTCGCAATTGCCCCATCAATCTTACTATCTATTGATGTGTTATATTGGTCAATCTGTGCTTGAAAATTATTTTTAAGACTGTCAAATTCGGCTTTTGTGATAAAGGCTGAACCATCATTGTCGCTAACTACGGCAGCAAAACTCTCTATACTCATAAGCACAACTAAAAATAGTGCCAAAACTCTCTTTACTATTCCTGTGCTTTTTTTCATAATTTGTATCTCACGACCCTTATTTTACTAAATGTTTGTTGTTAGGCTTATGCCTCGCTCAAGAAAACTAATTAACGTGTTTTTTGGAGTGAGGTATAAGCCTAACTACTAAATATTTAATAACATAACCCTCTATATGATAGGGGGTATCCCCAGTACCAAATGGCAAATTTGAGAAAATACTGGTGGTGGCTATAGGGGGTTATCAGTGCATTTGTCAGTTGAAACAAAACAATAAAACAAGGCTTTTGCAAGCCTTGTTAAAGGGTGCCACTTTTATTGCAATAATAACACCAATCCCTTCCTTTTATTTACATAGAATATCTCAAGAGCATATTAATAGGGCTAAGGAAATCCACCATATGCCTAACTACCTTGAGTAAAATATCCATCCCTAAGATATGTAATCTCTCCACCATAGTCATAACCATCTACATACCATCTTAAAAAATAAGTTTTTTTAGCATCACATTCAATCTCAATAGTAGTTTCTGTGCCTTGATCTATTGATGCTTCTGTTACTTTTGGTGTAGTAGGTGATATTGGACTTGTTGCAGTCCCTACTTTCATCTCCACTGCATTTGTTGTATCATTGCCAATATAAAATTCAGAACTTTTAATTCTTAACTTAATTTTACTTGTACTAGTGCCTGGATCAACAACATGCAATGCTGATGCATCGTGGTTTGTTTTAACCTTTAATTTGAATTCTAATTTCCCCTCTTTCTCTGCTGTATAAATTGGTAGTCCTTCATATATTAGAATGTTTCTTGTTTTATCTCCTGATTTAAAATCTTGATTGCTCAAATATTGCATTTTTAATCGTTTTATAGAATCATTGCTATCATCAGCAAAACAGCCGGATTGAAGATTTGTATTAGAATAAAGCTGGTTAAAGTGAAATTCTGGTCGGCTAACAAAAAACATTTGTCCAGAATCCGAAGTACCGTTAGCATTTTGACGAAATACTGCATTTTGTAAAATACATTCTGATTGTATATTAGTATTATCTTCGGTTAACGCAGTAGTTTTGACTTTTGCATTTACATAAAAATTAGTCACATTATCATCAAAAGCATCTACTAATGTTGATGTCCCTAAATTATAACAAAAAATATTCTTATTATATTTTATAGTGGCAGACTTAACTAACGCACGGCACTGTCCACTGTGTCCATTAAAGTATGTAATCGTTGAAGAACCAGCTTTTAGTGGTCCACCTTGAGCAGGTAATGACAATTGTTGATTAATTAAATAGTTTGCATAAGTTGGATAGCTATCAGCACTAGAACCATATAATATAATACCACGTCTAAAACTTGATGGGTAGTCAGATCCCTTATAAAAACGCGAGTCAGATATTATTAGTCTTCGATTATCATATCCAGTAATCGTACCATTTGCATTACAAAAAATTAGTGGTTTATTGTTTCCGATAACTGGACTTAGTACTCCAGTATGCTGAGTTACAATTAATGCTGCCATATAATTCGAACTCCAAGATGTTGACGAGTTTGACCACTCGGTTCCTCCATTACCCAAAATCCAAGGGTCCGGTGAAAACTTCGCTTCATTATCCGCTGTCGTATCTTGTGAAGTTCGAGCTATAGATACTATACCATCATTGAGATTTTCCCATCTTCCAGCTCTTGGAGTAATTGTCAAACTATTTATAACCCATTCAGTCATATCTCCAATCCTTGCTGAAAGATAACTACTATCATATGACCTATAACCCTGTCCCATTGTAACATCATTTACCTCTCCATTTAAAGTAACTAAAGTCTTTTTTGCAACATTAATACCCGCAAGATAAGATGCTATCGCTCCATCAATTTTACTATCTATACTAACATTATATTGATCTATCTGACTTTGAAAGTTATTTTTTAAACTATCAAATTCGGCTTTTGTGATAAAGGCTGAACCATCGTTGTCGCTGACTACGGCAGCAAAACTCTCTATACTCATAAGCACAACTAAAAATAGTGCCATAATTCTTTTAACTATTTTTGTGCTCTTTCTCATAATTTATTACTTACGACCCTTATTTTAACTTACTATTCTGGTTTGTACCTTGCTCCGAAAATAGGTCGCAAAACCCTATATTTTCTATCAAGCCTTTGCTCGTTTTCGTTAAGTATCGGCGTAAACTCGCTTCGCTCAGACAGTACGTCGAATACTAAACTCAAACTTCGCAAAGTTTGAAGAAAA
>JAGBKB010000081.1 GCA_017934175.1 Lachnospiraceae bacterium
ATATTCATCGAACAATTCACCACTCAATTGATAGGCCTGTGCATATCCGATGGGGGATTTCTTATACTCGATGATCATTCTGAATCCATCTGGAATTTCTTCCAAAAAATGTGCAGACAAAGTATCCATCGTAAACCTGATGTCACGACCTTCGTAATACTCCAGCACTCTCTTATCTGTCAACCATTTAAACATGAGTGGAAGATCTATTTCCGTAAAATTTCGGATTGTTATTTCATCTTTTTCTATTTTCACGTAATCCTCCCCGCAAACTAGAATTTCTTTGGTTCAGAACGTAGTTATAACGGACAACACCTCCATATATTCACGCTGGTATTATACTGGTTTAATCAAACCGTTTGTCCAGAATGTCTCAAAGGTTTCAGTTGAACCACTGTGCTCGACAATTTTTCCGTTAACAACTCTGTCAATGTCAACTCCCGTAATTTCTAAAACCTTATTGGTTGGTGTTATTCCCAGAAAGTCACCTTTGTGGGTTCCACGCATGATAAACTCTGAAATTACATAGTCGCCATCGGTGTATTGGTGGATAATTTTCAGTGTATAATCGGGGTAGGTTTGTTTGATGGCGAGAAGATGCTGTTTCATTCCTTCTGTTCCAATAAAATATGCTTTTTCTCCAACTCTCTGCACACAGTCCTCTGAAATGTATTTATGAAGATCATCAAGCAGGTTTTCGGAGACAATCACTTCGTAAAAATATTTTATAATGTCTTTATTACTCATTGCACATCTCCTTCATCAAATCCCGATTTATCGGTATTCCTTTCCATTATTTGAATCTATAAATACTCTCCTTTGAGAATCAAATTCTAAATCTGTACCTACTGGCATATCATATATTGCAAGTACAGACGGTTCTATTTCAACCAGCCTATCAAAATCAACAACCATGTTGTTACCTGGAGTATTGATATATTCCTCAGTATCAGTATCTCCAATAGCTTTCCAACCATTATCTGAAGGATTTACGCCTTCTTCTCTGAACATCCACTTCAATTTAGAAGTGCCTTCATACAAAGACTTTGTGATGATGCACCCACCCAGATTATGTGTCTCTATTGGTTCAGGTTCTTTTTTCTTAAACTTATCAAATAATCCCATGATTTACCTCCCAAAACTCCGATTTGCTTATTTCATTATCCTGAAATATAATTATGTACCAATTTTATCATATTTCTTGACGAAATCAATAGGATTAGGTATAGTCAAAACGAGCTGGACAACGGTAATCTTACTGCCATACAGCTCGTCAATTATCTTAGGATATCTCATTTACAGAAAAATTTTCACACACTCAGTTAATGCCTATTTTATAGGTAATAAAGTACACCTTCCAAAACTGGCAAATTTAGGCTATATTGAAAAATAGCAATTTCCGTTTCAATTCCGTTTCAAAACCGTTTCAAAACCGTTTCATTTTCGTTTCAAAACCGTTTCAAATTCGTTTCAATTTCGTTTCAAAAATGGTATCAAGGTAGATGTTGCGAGAAATATCTGTCATTGTGGTTTCTACCTATACATTTGAAAATGTGATATAATAAGATAACAAGGACGAAAGGACAAAAATGTCACTTAAAGAGGACACTGAGCCATCAGCTACCATGCTTTTAAATGATGAAGGACTTATCGTCCACAAATGTTCTACTTTTGAAGGGAATAAATCGTGAATCAAAAAAAGAAAATATTGAGTAAAGTATTTACCAATGCTCTAACTGCCTATATTCTTGCCGACATTGCCACAGTAATAGGACCTCTTGTGGATAGTGCAGTTATAGCAAACTATTTAGACATAGAGTCGGTTGCCGCGGTAGGTTTATTCAATCCTTTTCGTATGTTTATTTCTATGATAGGGAGTACGATAGCAGGAGGAAGCCGAAGTCTTTATACTAATTTGGTCGGAAAAGGTGATCTAAAAAAGGCAAACTTTGCATTTACTTTTTCATGTATTTTTGTTACTTCTTTTTCAGTATTAGTTACCATACTGGGAATAATTTTTTCAAACAACATAGCAATATTTCTTGGTGCAAGTGGATCAAATGCCAATTTAATGCCATTACTTTCAGTATATATACGAGGCATGTTGATAGGAACACCATTTTTGACAACTGCAAAAGTACTAAATGGATATATGCACCTTGATCACGATAGCGAAAGAACGGTATACTCATTAATCATTATGACTATAGTCAACATATTAGGTGATTTAGTTGTTGTGTATTTCAAGGGCAACTTATTCAACATTGCTATTGCTACTTCCGTGGCTGATTTTGTTTGGTTCATGGTTATGTCAGGTCATTTCCTTCAAACAGATAGAACGCTTAGTTTTAACCTTTGTGATTTGAAAAATTCAATTCAATACTTAAAGAGTATACTGAGTGCTGGTTCAAATACTATAGTCACACGTCTCTCAAGAATGTTCTCAGGGCTCGCCATAAATTATATGTTGGCCGCATATGCAAATACTATTGCAATAGCAGCATTCAGTGCTCAAAAATCCGTAACTTCATTGCTTGGTTTTGCTTATCTTGGCATTGCTGATGTAGTATGGGTTATGTCTGGCATATATTATGGAGAGGAGGATAGAACTTCTCTTGATGATTTACAGATATTCGCTATCAAAATGGGACTCAAGTTTACTATTATTGTAGGAACTATTGTTTTTATATTTGCAAAATATTTTGCTGGCATATATGTTGGGTTTCATAACAACGAAGCACTAAAATACGGAACTGAAAGTGTAAGAATGCTTGTATTATCTTTACCAATATATGTAATTATTTATTCTTTTGCAAATTATCTTATATCAGTTCGCAGAATTCGTTTGTCAAATCTCTATTCATTTTTAATGCATTTTGGAATTGTTGTATCAACTGCATTTATTCTTATAAAACTTATAGGACCAAGAGGAGCATGGGTTGCAACTCCAATTGCAAGTATTATCACTTTACTCATTACCTTCATAATTATTTGTACATATAAAATAGAGAGTTCATCTTTCAATATTAAAAGATTATTAGTCCCAATTAAATTTGGTATGAATGCTGGAAAAGAGATAGAAATAACTGCTGATACACAACTCGAAATTTCTGGAATGTCAAGAATAGCATATCTATATTGTAAAGAGAACAATATTGATGCATTTACAGCAAATAAACTTGCTCTATGTATAGAAGAAATAGGTACTAACATAATTGAGCATGGTTTTAAGGACAAGAAGCCACATGCAATTAATATTAGAATAGTCATAAAAGAGGATGAAATTATTACAAGAATTCGAGATGATTGCAAGGCTTTTAACCCTATAGAAAGATATAAGATGAAAACCAAAAATGATGATGAACCAACAAAAAACATTGGTATAAGAATAATAATGGGAATGTGTAATTCTGTAAATTACATATGTACATTTAATGCAAATAATCTTATAATGAAAATACCTATTACGAAAAAGTAATGTAAAATCAAGGAAGGGGTTTAGTATAGTAATAAAGAGAGGTAGAATAGTAATATGATTACATTTTTATTATCCGTTGTAATTTTAATATTGGGTTTTATTTTTTATGGAAGTTTTGTTGAGAGAGTATTTGGGCCTGATAATAGAAAGACAGCAGCATTTAAAAGCGAAGATAATGTTGATTATATACCAATGCCGTTATGGAGAGTATATTTAATACAACTATTAAATATAGCAGGTACAGGGCCTATATTTGGTGCGCTAAGTGGTGCAGTGTTTGGTCCTATTGTATATTTATGGATAGTATTTGGATGCATTCTTGCAGGTGGTGTTCATGACTATTTATGTGGTATGTTATCAGAAAGAGAGAATGGAGCAAGTGTATCAGAACTTGTTGGAAAGTATTTAGGCAAAAAGATGGCAGTTGTGATGAGAGTATTTTCGGTCATCCTTTTAATTATGTGTGGTGTAGTATTCACAGAAGGACCTGCAGCTTTACTTGCATTGATTACACCAAATGTCCTAGATACTAAACATTGGTTAGTAATAGTTATGATTTATTATTTTATAGCAGTCTTTGTACCTATCGATAAAATCATCGGAAAGATTTATCCGATATTTGCCATAAGTCTTATTTTTATGGCAATTGGTGTAAGTGGTGCTATGCTTTTTAATCCAGATTTTCATATGCCTGAGCTTTGGAATAATTTTTCCAATCAGCATCCATCACTTCCATGGTGGCCATTTATGCTTATAACAGTAGCTTGTGGAGCCATATCAGGTTTTCATGCCACTCAGTCACCACTTATGGCAAGATGTATACAGAAAGAAAAACATGGAAGAAAAGTTTTCTATGGTGCTATGATAACTGAAGGAATTATTGCTTTGGTATGGGCTGCAGCAGGAGTTACTTGTTATGAAACTAGAGAAGCCTTACAGGCATCGGGGATGTCTTCTAGCACTGTATATGATATATGTATGAGAACTATGGGATCAGTCGGTGGCATAATTGCCTTACTCGGTGTGGTAGTTTGTCCGATTTCATCTGGTGACACAGCTTATAGGTCTGCTAGACTTACTATTGCCGATTGGTTTAAAATAGATCAATCAAAATGGAAGAATAGAATACTAATTACTATCTTGTTACTTGGTACAGGTATTGTTATATCAAATCTTGATTATAGTATTGTATGGAGATACTTTTCATTTTCAAATCAGACCTTAGCGACAATAGTTTTGTGGGCCGAAGCTGTGTATTTATCAAATGCCAAAAAGAATTATTTGATTGCATTAATACCGGCTGTGTTTATGACTGCAGTAACAACTACTTATTTCTTGATAGCTGAAGAATGTCTAAAGTGGATCGGACTAAGTTATGAAGCAGGGGTAAGGTCAGGAATTGGTATTGCAATATGTACATTAGCTAGTTTTATGCTTTATAGAACTAACAAACGGGGTTTAGTAAAATCACTAAAATCTTACATATTTCGCAAATAAGAAAAAAGTGTCTAACGGTTCCTTTTATATAGGTATCGTTTGTATGAAATGATTTACTTGATACATTTAATATAATATAAAAGCAAAATTTGTGGAAACCTACATAAACGACTTGAAAGCAAGTAAAAACAAGTTAACAGGTTTTGACGAAGGGTTATTTTATGCATTGGTGGATAAGGTCAAAGTCAATATAAATGATATAAAAATAATATGGAAAGATGGGACTGAAAGTTAAAAGGTCGCGCTTTTAACTAAAATTAAGGATAGAGTTTGTTATTGCTAAATACAAGATTATTTAGTATAATAAAATATAAGAGATAGAGGAAATATAATGTTTTTATAGAAAGGGTAAATATATGCAAGTATCTGCAGATAAAAAACTAATCATAGAAAATGATATAAAAGATTTCATATCTGATGAAGAAAGAACATATTATTCGAACAAACTTCTTGAAGCTGAGAAATATAATATGGAACATCCTGAAGTTTTAACATCAGAAGAATTTCATAAAAAGATAAAAGAAAAATATGGAATTTAAATATCAAATTGTTTATACAATGCAATATTTTGATGATTTTAATAGTATTGCAGATTATTATATTGAAAAGTTTAAAAATAAGGATTTAATAGTAAATTTAGAAAATCATGTGCTTGTGCGAGAGAAGTTACTAATGTCATTTCCTTATTCATTTACATTATTTGAGTCAAATAAATTGTTGAAGCACGAATATAGAACTTTTAATGCACTTAATTATAAGGTATTTTATTATATTGATGAAGTAGCAAAAGTTGTATACATGGAACGGATATTATACGGAGGAATGGATTTTGATAATGCTGAATTATAAAGATAGTGTAATGGTGGGAGAAGTAAATGATGTGAGTTAAATAAGCCAGTATGCCGAGGGCATGGTGGCTTTTTTATTTATAGCGATGACTAAACTTTAGAGGAAATTAGGCGCTTGAAACTTACATAATTGACCTGAAAGCAAGTAAAAACAAGTTAAATGACTTTGACGAAGGGTTGTTTTATGCATTGGTGGATAGGGTCAAAGTCAATAAAAATGATATAAAAATAATATGGAAAGATGGGACTGAAAGTAAATGAGGGTCTCATTTTTTTTTGCGGTTTGGAAAATTACCACCGTAGCGGTGGGAAAAATGTATGTTTAGAAAATTACCACCATAATGGTGGTAAAATATGTATAATGAGTTTTACATTTTAAATTTAATGTGGCAAAATTTAGAGATTTATTGTATAATTTAATTGCGAAACAAATCGAATAACAGTGAAAAACTTTATTAGGTTGCAATTTTAATTGGTAAAACTGCGTGCTTTTATACCGCAACCTATAAGGTTATTTCGGTTTGTTTCGCAAGCAAGGAGCTCGCAATTTTCGGTCGTGAGCTACCAAGTTTGCGACTTTTTATTTTATACTACTATATTTGGACGGGATATGAAAGGGTCAAAGTATAATAAATTATACTATTGATGTGTTGTAGGAAACATTAAATTGCGACTTGCATGATATTGCTAAATTTAAGCAATGATGCGACATTTTTTGGACATGCAAAATTGTATGATTTAGTGAATAAATTAAGATGTGGGAGGTAATGTTATGAGTACTTTATTTTCAATTTTTATGTTGATTTTCATTGTATGGTTAACACTTAAAATTGTACCTGCAATTCTTGGTTTCACTTTTTCTTTACTATTAGTAATACTTCAAATAGTCGGTGTTCTGCTATTGTTACCAGTTATAGGTTTGTTTTGCTTTGTTTTAGAAATACTATTTATATTGCTACTTGTTAAGTTGCTTAATATATTTGCTTGATAAATAGTATTTTTTAATATATTAGATTTTGGAGGCGATATGTTTATTAAAAGATTTTTTACAGTTGTTTTGTCCAGTATAGTACTATTAACATCAGTTTGTAATTATACTTATTCATTTTCTTGGTTTGGTGGCGGAGACAAAAAAACTACAACAGAAGAAACTGAAATAGCTAAAGATACGGTTCAAATAAATAATAGTGGTGTTACTACAATTGACGAAGCATATAAAACTGAAATTAATATGTTGAATTATTTGATTGTAACTACACAAGCAATTAAAACAAATAAAGACAGAGCTATGTTAGATAAAACTTATGATATAGTTTATGAAGATTTGAACCTTGAAGCTGTAGATACAGAAACACAAAAATATGTGAAAAGACTGGCAAATACAATTACAAAATTAAAGATAAGTGATGAAAAAAGAAAAAGAATTAAATATATGTGGGAGCAAGAAAGAGCTGCAGCTATTAGGAGTGCAATACCTAATCCGATAGGTTTGTTTTCAGCTATAAGGTCAGCCAATTTGGCAGATATTGCATTATCAGGTGTATATATGATTGGTGATTCAATTACTGGTTACAAGTATGCAATAAATACTGCAAATATGAATTATTTAAAGCAAGGGTGGGATATTTCGGACGATGAACTTATAGATATTGATGCATTAAATAGTGATTTATGGGATTATAAAAACAATATGAGAAGAAATAAAGAAATCCCTAATGATTTAATTCTTAATAAAAGTTTGATTGAAGATTTTGTAAAGAATCAAAATCTTGATAATGTTGATAGAAGAATAACATTCTTTGAAACTAATGCAAAAGATTATACGGGATATCCAACATACTGGTTAGTATTAGCAAATTGTTATTATATGAAAGCTACAGAAAATATAGATGACAATGGCAATGGTGCAAATAAGGATTACTATAAAAAATGTTTTGATGCTGTAAAGAAGTATGAAAACAATACAGCTCGTATATTTAGAAAAGATACTGAATTTGCTGATATTATTCCACTTGCGATTGCTTCAGCTGAACAAGTGCAGGGTAGTAATGAGTATAAAAATACTTTGGTACACTATTCGGATTTGTTAGAAAAGAATATTAGAAATGACAACCACGAGCTGCAATATTTTTTATCGCAAATGTATGTCAAACTCTATGAATTGACAAAATCAAGAGAATGGTTAGATAAGGCATATAAACGTGTGTATGCTAATACCTCTAATTTAGTGAGAGAACAAAATAATGCAAATGAAGAGTATTTTAATGAGTATAAAGATATTCCGACTCCTGATACTGCCACAAAAGAAGAAAAGAATGAAATTAAACAAATGAATAAAGAAAATAAGGAAGCAAGAAAATATGAATTGCCTCCTGTTAATCAGCATCTACTTTTAAATTGTCAATTGCTATTTGAATTGGCTAATGAAAAAAGGATAACTGATGAAGAAAAGAGAACTATTGACAGTATATTACATGATAAAACAAATTGGTTATTTTATACAGAGCCTTTAGACAATTTGTTTTGGTATTTTCCACCTTCAGAGTATAAAGTTCCTGATTATTCTTATAGTATCATATGCGAAGGCGATAAGTTCAAAATGGATTCATTATTAGTTTGCGATAGCACTGATATTAAAATGGAGTATTCAGACGAAAAGGGAACTAAAGTATATGACCATTGGGAATATGAAGTTGATAGAAAAGAAAATGTAGTAACTATTATACCTAAAATACTTGACGAAGAAAAAATGGAATTAAAAAAGATTGATTATAAAATTAATAAAAATACAAAGGCTAAAATTACAGTTTATCCAATAGTAAGTGATAACTGTGAGCCAGTTACTGCAAAATTTAAAAATAATAAAGGATGGGTATTGAATCATTGGGACAGAGAATAACAATTAAGCGAATAATGACTTTTTTGCTAACATTATCGTTTCTATTGGTTACTTCCAGTAATATTTTTGCATATGAGAGTGCTCAAGAGCATAATAAGTTAATGAAAGATATTTTATTTGGGCATTATAGTATTACAAATAAAGATGGCACTAACAAATTAACCGCATTAGAATATGCTTCGTTCTTATGTTTGGATTATACAAGTAAGGGCGGAGAAACGGAACTTAGATTCTTAAATAATACAGCCAAAGTTAAAGGAATAATTAAATCTATTGCAGAAATTAAATTTAATAGCAATCAATACCATAGGAGATATACTCATAGAGGGTGGAACTTCAAATATTATGATGATAAAGCACATTGGAAGCTTAGAAAAGAATTAATGTTAAATACTGTAAAGAAGGTATTTAATTATAATGACTCAAAAAAATGCGATGCAATGGCATCTGCACTTTATAATATACATGTTCTGGGGGACTATTTTGATATGGATGAGAGTCAATATGAAACATATAAAGGTAATAGTTCTAAAGACCCTTTACTAATGGATTTATATAGCGAAGGTAGAAACACTGAATGTTTATTAAAATCATTAAAAGAAAATTTTATTTCTCTGTTTTCGTTTCAAAAAAAGTCTATAGCATATAGCAGTTTGATAAATTTTGAATTTGAAGAAATTGAAAGTGCTTTGAAAACTGCAAATGACTATAAGAGTTTTAAAGAGGCATGTAACAATTTGGAAAATGCATTAAAAAGATATGTTCCTGAATTGATGCGAGACAACGATGCATTTAGGACGGCATTTTATAAGTAAAATTTGCACCTTTTTTGCACCTTTGAAAAAGTCGTGCACCTTTTTGCACCTTTATGCACCTTTTAGAAAATCGTGCACCTTTTTGCACCTTTGCACCTTTTTGAAAAATATGTAATTTTAAATTAATTTATGCAAAACTTTTCAAAAAAGTTGTAATTTAAAAAACAAGAATAAAAACAAAATCGCTAATATGCTTTATATTAGCGGTTTTTTTTAGTGCTTCCAATTTTGCGAAGCAAAATTTTGGAAGTTCTTATGCAATTTCGTAACATTTGCGAAGCAAATGCACAGAAATTGCTGTTGTATCAAAATCTATGTTGCAGTGAATATATGTACTTATTTACATTCCCCAAGTGGCAATGAAAGGCTTATTAGAAAATATGAAAATATACAGATTATATATTATTTAATAAGAAACACAACAACTGCAGACTCCACAACTATAAATATAACATTTATGAATGTAAACAGGGCCAAATATGGACCTGTTTTTTTTGGGTTGAGAGATATATAATTTCTAAAAGTTATAAGAGAAGCGAGGGATGCGACAAGTGTACCAAGTCCACCAATGTTTACACCATAGAGTAGGGGGATGAAGTTATTTGTAAACTTTGACAGGAGAATGCTGGTTGGAACATTTGACATAAATTGGCAAGAGAACAGAGTGGTGAAGTAAACATTTTTCTCAAGTAGTTTTGAAAAGAAAATATTTACTGCATCTATTCTTGCCAAGTTAGATGAAAATATAAAAAAGAAAACGAAAGTGAGAAGCAAACTATAATCAACATTTTTGAATGCGTGCCTATCAAGTATCAGTATTATGATAGGAATAACTATAAGCCCTATATAAAGTGGGACATACCTAAATACTACAAATATCGCAAGTACAAAAAGAAAGATATAAACTTTTTCTTTTACTGAACTAACTTTTATATCTTGGCGATTAAGTGTTAATTTATCATTCTTGATAAATAGCGAACTTAGATACAACAAAATAATTGCTACTATAAAAGGGACAAGCATTATTTTCATAAAATAAATATTATCTATATTATACTTTGTGTATATGTATAGGTTTTGAGGGTTGCCAAATGGTGTAAGCATACCACCAAGATTTGCTGCAACATTTTGCATTATGAATACAAATGCCTCTTTATCCTCGTTATTAGTTTCTTTTAGTATGAGATAGCCGAGAGGAAGAAAAGTAATTAGTGCCATATCATTTGCTATAATCATAGAACCAACAAATGTAATAGTAATAAGCGCAACATAAGATTTGCGGAGAGTATTAAATCGTATAATTATTTGTCTTGCTACAGCATAAAAGAAATTAATATCTTTAAATGCACTGATTATGCAAGATATAAGAAATAGGCAAGAGATAGTTTTGTAATCAATGTAGTTTAGATACTTTTTATCTATAGGCACAAAAAATATAGTAATTATTGCTAAAACAAATGCTATAATTGCAACCATATTTTTTAAAATGAAATTTTCAACCCTTATAAGCACGATAATAATTATACCACAAAATAAAATTTTCAGTAATATATTGAGATAAAAATGTAATAAAATTTGATTTAGAGTAGTATAATTTTAAGTTTATAGTTATCAAATTATAGTTTAATTTTGATTTTATGCTACAGACTTTATTGTGGCAATAAGTTAATAAAAATGCTATAATGATTTAGTTAAAAATAGTTATTAGGTTTTAAGGTTTATAATAAAAGTTCAAGGAGGATAGTTATGAAAATACTATTAATTAATGGTAGCCCAAGAAAAGATTCAAACACAGAGGCAGCACTTAATGAAGTTGCAAAAAGTTTAAATGAAGAAAATATTGAAACAGAGATAATCAGTATCAAGAATGATGTGAAAGGTTGTATGGCATGCAATGGATGTTATAAACTTGGCAAATGTGTCATAGACGACATTGTAAATGAAGTTGCAGAAAAATTTAAAACTGCTGATGGTATAGTAGTAGGAAGTCCGACTTATTATGCCTCTACAAATGGAACAGTTATAAGTTTTCTTGACAGATTATTTTATAGTGCAAGTTATGACCTTGGTATGAAAGTTGGTGCAGCAGTATGTACTGCTCGCCGTGCAGGAACTGATACCAACTTTGATGTGATAAATAAATATTTTACTATAAGCAATATGGTAGTTGTAGGAAGCCAGTATTGGAATAATGCATTTGGAAGATTGCCTGGCGAAGCAAAAAACGATGAAGAAGGAATGCAGACTATGAGACATCTTGGGAAGAATATTGCATTTGTAGTAAAATGTATAAATGATGGCAAAGCAAAGTATAAAATTAATTTTAATGAAGAACATAAAATGACTAATTTTATGAGATAGTAGTTTTAGGAAATGTAGTGGTTTTTATTTTAAATGCAACAAATATCAAATAATTGTTTTAGTTTAATGAAATTTCTAAAAACTAAATAGGACAGGAGATGTATATGCAAGAACTAACTTATAGATTGGTAGTATATAGAAATATAGATAGGTCAAGTCCACTTATGAGACTTGCCGAAATCATAAAGCATAAAGACTGCAAAACTTTTTCTGATGACAAAGTCGCAAGTATGTTGCTTGATAAGGTTTATAATATAATTGAATTGGGTAATAAATATCAATTTGATGATGACCTTTGGACAAATTATATAGTTTATTTAATAGCGACAAGTGAAAATCCATTTACACTTGCTGCTGAAAGAAAAGAAGTAATAAATGATTCGCTCAAATCTTTTGCACTAAATGATTTTGAAATATTTATACAACTTATTCATTATGATTTTAGTGAGATAGAGAGAGATTTAAAATTAGATTGTTTTACTCTGATGAGAAATTATAAAAATAAGGATAGTAGTAAAAGTGGTTTTGCAAATACCAATGTATCTTTAAGAATAAAAGAATTATACAATGAGATTAAAGGTGAAATTGATGCGAAAAAGTTTTATGAGAAGGTTGTAACATTTTATAAAAAGTATGGTGTTGGAAATTTTGGACTACATAAGGCATTTAGAGTTTCACAGAATAAAGAAGATACATTATTAACTCCTATCGTTGGGACAAGTGATATTACATTTTCTGATTTGATAGGGTATGAAGAGCAGAAGAAGTCGCTTATTCAGAATACAGAAGCATTTGTAAATGGAAAACCTACAAATAATGTTTTGCTCTATGGTGATGCAGGAACTGGAAAATCTTCAAGCGTCAAATCGCTACTCAATATGTATTATGAAAAAGGACTTAGGATGATTGAGGTTTACAAATATGATTATAAGTATTTGCCAGAGATTTTAAGTATTATTAAAGATAGAAATTATCGTTTTATCATTTATCTTGATGATTTGTCATTTGAAAAAAATGAAACTGAATATAAATATCTAAAAGCAGTTATAGAGGGTGGGCTTGAAGTGAAACCTGAAAATGTACTTGTGTATGCAACTTCAAATCGAGTGCATTTATTGCATGAGACATTTAGCGATAGGCAAGAAGTAGAAAAAGATGATGTGCATATGTCTGATACACTTGCTGAACAAACTTCACTGGCAAGTCGCTTTGGACTAACTATAGGATATTTTAATGTGAAGAGACAAGAGTTTTTTGATATGATATGTGTCCTTGCAAGCGAAAACAAGAACTTATCTTCTATAAATAAGGAAGAACTTATAAAGAGAGCAACACTTTGGAATATGTATCACAATGACTATTCCGGCAGGTCGGCAAGGCAGTTTATAGCATATTTAATGACTGAGTAATATTGTGAAATATAATAAGTTACTTAATACTTTTGGTATTATATTCTATGATAGGTTTTGACGTTAGTATGAAAGAATAGTATGTGTTTAAGTTATATGAAATATAACAAAAATGCAAATTTTGTTCAATTTTTATTGACACCAATAATATATAATGATAGAATGCTATTGTAAGACATAGATATTTAAACCGTTGATGCGGAGATAACGGCAAATTAAGCCTTATGAGCGAGCCTGTGGTGGTGAGAGTCAGGCAAGAAACTAATTGTCAAATGGACCGCTGAGGGCGTAGTCAAAAGAAAGTAATTTCTGAGTATTCTACGACGTGCGTGCATACGTAAGTTGCAAGGGATTTGATAGAATCCTACTGAGAGCATGATTTATATGAATTCAAGGTGGCACCGCGGATAAAATAATTATTCGTCCTTGACAGAGTTATTCTGTTGAGGATTTTTTTATTTGTGACACAGGCTACATAAATAGTTATATAAAAAAGGAGAAGAGATGAATATTAAACCTACATTTACGGAAGTACAAGATATTACATTAACAAAAAAATATGATGTAATACCAATCAGTTTTGAAATGCTATCAGACTTTATTACACCAATTGAAGTAATGAGGAAATTAAAAAATGTATCAAATCATTGTTATCTACTTGAGTCAGCTAAGGCAAATGAGACATGGGGCAGGTGGACATTTTTAGGGTATAATCCAAAAATGGAGATTACTTGCATTGGAGGAAAACTTAATGGAGTTGTGGAAACAGAAACTGTTAAGATTGATATTGAGAATCCTGCAGATTATATTAGAAAGATTTTATCAAAATACAAAAGTCCAAAGTTTGATTATTTACCACCATTTACAGGCGGTCTTGTTGGATATTTTGCATATGATTATTTATATTACAATGAGCCAAGTGCTAAAGTAGAGGTAGAGGACAATGAGAATTTTAAAGATTTAGACCTTATGTTATTTGATAAGGTCATAGCATTTGATAATGTAAAACAAAAAATAGTAATAATTGTAAATATGAAAACAGACAACTTAGAATCAGATTATAACAAAGCAATATTAGAAATAAAAAATATAATAAACATTCTTACAATGGGAGAAAAAAAAGTTGAGGAAAAAGCAAAAATTAAAAGCAAAATATTGGAACTATTTAATAAAGAAAAATATTGTAGGATGGTAGAAAAAGCAAAAAAATATATTTATGAAGGAGATATTTTCCAAGTTGTTTTGTCTAATCGATTTAGTGCTGATTTTGAAGGGTCTTTATTTGACACATATAGAGTCCTTAGAACGATAAACCCATCACCTTATATGTTTTATTTTTCAGGAACCGATGTAGAAGTTGCAGGTGCATCGCCAGAAACTTTGGTAAAGCTTGAAAATGGAATTCTCCATACGTTTCCACTCGCTGGTACAAGAAAAAGAGGTAAAACGCATGAAGAAGATATGCGATTATCTTATGAATTATTATCTGATGAAAAAGAACTTGCAGAACATAATATGCTTGTTGATTTAGGGAGAAATGATTTAGGCAAAATTAGTAAGTTTAATTCTGTGAAAGTTGAAAAGTTACATAATATTGAATATTTTTCTCATGTTATGCACATAGGGTCAGTGGTAAGAGGTGAAATAAATGATAAAAGTGATGCACTTTCAGCTATAGAAGCAGTACTTCCTGCTGGAACTTTATCAGGTGCACCTAAAATAAGGGCTTGTCAAATAATTGGTGAACTTGAAAATAATAAAAGAGGAATATATGGTGGTGCGATAGGGTATATAGATTTCAATGGAAATATGGATATGTGCATTGCTATAAGGATAATATATAAAAAAAATGGAAAAGTTTTTATAAGAAGCGGTGCAGGGATAGTAGCAGATTCAATTCCAGAAAAAGAATATGAAGAATGTAGAAATAAAGCATTAGCTACTTTATCAGCACTTGAAATTGCAGGAGGTACTGATTTATGATTTTGCTTATAGATAATTATGATAGTTTTACATATAATCTCTATCAATTAATTGGAGAGATAAATACTGATATAAAAGTTATAAGAAATGATGAGATGTCAGTTGAAGAAATAAGAGACCTTAAACCAACACATATAATTATATCGCCAGGACCAGGGAGACCTGAAAATGCTGGCAACATAAATCAAGTTATAAAAATAATGGGTATAGATACCCCAATACTTGGTATATGTCTTGGACACCAGGCAATATGTGAAACTTATGGAGCAACTATAACATATGCAAAAAAACTTATGCATGGTAAACAATCAAATATAAAAATAGATATAAATAGTAAAATATTTAAAAATTTACCAGAATGTATATCTGTAGCGAGATATCATTCACTTGTTGCGAGCACGTCTACTATTCCAAATGATTTAAAAATAACTGCCATGACAAATGAAAATGAAGTAATGGCTGTTGAGCATAAGAAATATAATATATATGGCGTTCAGTTCCATCCAGAGTCTATATTGACAATAGATGGGAAGCAAATAATAAATAACTTTTTAGGAGGATAAAATCATGATTAAAGAAGCCATTGTAAAAATTGTAGGAAAAGGGGATCTGACTTATGATGAAGCATATGCAGTGATGAATGAAATTATGAGTGGTGAAACCACTGCAACTCAAAATGCTGCATTTTTATCTGCTTTGTCAACGAAAAGTGCAAGAGCAGAAACTACAGATGAAATAGCTGGTTGTGCCACTGCCATGAGAGAGCATGCAACACAAGTAAAAACAAATATGGAAGTATTTGAAATCGTAGGAACTGGTGGCGATAATGCAAACAGTTTTAATATATCAACTACTTCTGCGATAATTGCTGCAGCAGGTGGGGTAAAAGTTGCAAAGCATGGTAATCGTGCAGCTTCATCAAAATGTGGAACAGCTGATTGTTTTGAAGCACTTGGAGTAAATATAAATCAAGAACCAGAAAAGTGTGTTGAGCTTTTAAAAGAAGTAGGGATGTGTTTCTTCTTCGCACAAAAATATCACACATCAATGAAGTATGTTGGACCTATTAGAAAAGAACTTGGGTTTAGAACAGTTTTTAATATTTTAGGACCACTGACTAATCCAGGCAGACCTTCTATGCAATTACTTGGTGTATATGACGACTATCTTGTATTGCCACTTGCACAGGTTCTTATAAGTCTTGGAATAAAAAGAGGAATGGTGGTATATGGTCAAGATAAATTAGATGAGATATCACTTAGTGCACCTACTACTGTTTGTGAAATTAAAGATGGTTGGTACAAATCGTATATTATAGAACCTGAAGATTTTGGGTTTGAAAAATGTAACAAGGAAGATTTAAAAGGTGGAGAACCAAATGAAAATGCAGAGATAGTAAGAAAAATACTTAGTGGTGAAAAAGGACATAAGAGAAATGCGACACTTATAAATGCAGGAGCTTCTCTTTATATTGGAGGTAAGGCAAATGATATGAAAGAAGGAATTAAACTTGCGGGAGAATTAATTGATAATGGGAAGGCAATGGAGACACTTAACAAGTTTATTGAACTAAGCAATAAGTAGTAATAATTTACAAGTGCTACCTAATAAAAATTGTTTGTAATAAAGAGGATGTTATGAGTATTTTAGATGAAATTGCAAAATATACATATAATAGAGTTGAAGAGAATAAAAGAATTAAACCTTTGAATGATATAAAACAAGAAGCATTAGCAATGAGTAAAGGTAATTTTGAATTTGAAAGAGCACTAAAAAAAGATGGTTTGTCATTTATTTGTGAGTGTAAAAAAGCATCACCATCTAAAGGAATCATTGTAAAAGATTTTCTTTACTTAAAGATAGCAAAAGAATATGAAACAGCCGGTGGTGATTGCATTTCTGTATTAACTGAACCAAAATGGTTTCTTGGAGCTGACAAGTATCTAAAAGAAATAGCAAATGAAGTGAAAATTCCTTGTCTTAGAAAAGATTTTGTAGTTGATGAATATATGATTTATGAGTCAAAAATCTTGGGTGCGAAGGCTGTGCTACTTATATGTGCAATTTTATCAGATGAAAATATTAAAAAGTATATAAAAATTTGTGATGAGCTTGGAATATCTGCTCTTGTTGAAGCACATGATGAAAATGAAATAAAAAAGGCACTTAATGCAGGAGCAAGAATTATTGGTGTTAATAACAGAAACTTAAATAATTTTCAAGTAGATACCAGCAATAGTATAAAATTAAGGCAGCTTGTTCCAAAAGATATTATATTTGTATCAGAGAGTGGGGTAAAAACTGCAGAAGACATAAAAAATATTTATGATATGGGTGCTGATGCAGTGTTGGTAGGAGAAACACTAGTGATGGCAGATAACAAAAAAGAAAAATTAAATTATTTAAAACAATTATTATAAGGGGTGATAAGTTTTTGCATCTATGATGGGCATGTCATTATATGTTTGTTGTATGGTAATTAATTATGATGAAAGTTAAGTTTTGTGGAATAAAAAGAATAGAAGACATAAATATGTGCAATGCTTTAGTTCCAGATTTTATTGGATTTATATTTTGGGATAAAAGTAAAAGAAATATTAGTATGGATAAGGCAAAAGAATTAAAATTAGTGTTAGATAAAAGAATTAAAGTTGTTGGTGTGTTTGTTGATGAAGATATAGACAATATTATAAATTTTTCCAATCAAAATATTATGGATATAATTCAACTTCATGGCAATGAAAATAATAAATATATAAAATATTTGCAGGACACAACAAAAAAACCAATTATTAAAGCATTTAAAATCATATCTCATGATGACATTATAAATGCAAATGAAAGTGTAGCTGATTATGTGATGCTTGATAATGGATACGGAACTGGAAAAAGTTTTGACTGGAACTTAATAAAAAATGTTAAGAGAGATTATTTTTTGGCGGGAGGACTTAATGTAAATAATGTAGAAGAAGCAATAACAAAACTTAAACCATTTGCAGTAGATGTAAGTTCTGGAATCGAAACAGATGGAGTAAAAGATGAATTGAAAATGCAAGAGTTTTTGAAGATAGTAAGAAATAAATAGTTGTGGGAGGAAAAGATGAAAGAGAAAAAAGGAAGATTTGGCATTCATGGTGGTCAGTATATACCAGAAACACTTATGAATGCAGTAATAGAACTTGAAGAAGGATATAATTATTATAAGAATGATGTAACATTTAATAATGAACTTACAGAACTTTTTAATGAGTATGCAGGTCGCCCGTCAAGATTATATTTTGCAAAAAAGATGACAGAAGATATTGGTGGTGCAAAGATTTATTTGAAAAGAGAAGATTTAAATCATACGGGTGCACATAAAATAAATAATGTTTTAGGGCAAGCACTTCTTGCGAAAAAAATGGGTAAAAAAAGGTTAATTGCTGAAACTGGTGCAGGTCAACATGGTGTAGCAACTGCTACTGCGGCTGCACTTATGGGACTTGAGTGCACAGTGTTTATGGGGAAGGAAGATACTATAAGACAAGCACTTAATGTATATCGTATGAAACTTCTTGGCGCAAAAGTCGTCGCTGTTGATACAGGAACTGCAACTTTAAAAGATGCAGTGTCAGAAGCTATGAAAGAGTGGACTACAAGAATTAGCGATACACACTATTGCCTTGGTTCAGTAATGGGACCTCATCCATTTCCAACTATTGTGAGAGATTTTCAATCAGTAATATCAAAAGAAATAAAAGAACAACTAAAAGAAAAAGAAGGACAACTTCCAGATATAGTTCTTGCTTGTGTTGGTGGTGGCTCAAATGCCATAGGAAGTTTTTATCACTTTATAGAAGATAAAAATGTAAAACTAATCGGAGTGGAGGCTGCTGGAAGAGGAATAGATACATTTGAAACTGCAGCAACAATCAACACTGGAAGGCTTGGCATCTTCCATGGTATGAAATCATATTTTTGTCAAGACAAGTATGGACAAATTGCTCCAGTATATTCTATATCAGCAGGACTTGACTATCCAGGTGTAGGACCTGAGCATGCATATTTGCATGACATAAAAAGAGCAGAGTATGTGGCTATAACAGATGAAGAAGCCGTGAATGCATTTGAATATATGTCAAAGACTGAAGGAATAATTCCAGCTATAGAATCTGCACATGCAGTAGCATATGCAATAAAAATTGCAAAAGGTATGGGAAAGGATAAAATAATTGTAATAACTATTTCTGGTAGAGGTGATAAGGACTGTGCAGCTATTGCAAGATATAGAGGGGAGGATATACATGAGTAATATTAAAAAGGCATTTGAGAATGGGAAAGCATTTATTGCATTTATAACTTGTGGAGACCCTGATACTGATACTACTATCAGTGCAGTCCGTGAAGCAGTAAAAAATGGGGCAGACTTAATAGAACTCGGTATTCCATTTTCTGATCCAACTGCTGAAGGACCAGTGATTCAAAGTGCAAATGTTAGAGCATTAAAAAATGGAATAACAACTGATAAAGTCTTTAATCTTGTAAAAGTGTTGAGGCAAGATGTAAAAGTACCTATGGTGTTTATGACTTATGCAAATGTAGTATTTTCATATGGTGCAGAAAAGTTTATGAATACTTGTAAGGAAATAGGTATTGATGGCTTAATTCTGCCAGATATCCCATACGAAGAAAAGGAAGAGTTTAATGATATTTGTCATAAGTATGATGTAGATTTAATTTCATTTGTAGCACCAACTTCTAAAAATAGGATTGCTATGATAGCAAAAGAAGCAGAAGGATTTATTTATGTTGTTTCAAGTCTTGGAGTAACCGGAAAAAGAAATGAGATTACAACAGACTTACATTCAATAGTTAAAATAATAAGAGACAATACAAAAATTCCTTGTGCCATAGGGTTTGGAATATCAAGTCCTAAACAAGCAAAAGAAATGTCAAATATTGCAGATGGGGTAATAGTGGGCTCAGCCATAGTAGAATTCCTTGGTAAATATGGGAAAAATGCACCGACATATATAGGGTCGTTCGTTAAAGAAATGAAAGATTCAATCAATTAAAAGTATATGTAATGCCGCTATATATAGGGGCAAAATGGCGATTTAGGCTGCCAAGTTTAATGAAAATTTAATGCTTTTTTGCCATAAATGTGCTATAATGTAGTAAGAGGGCAAAAGATGAGAGTTTTTTCGCTTAATTTTGATTTAAATAATGAAATACAAAGAACTCTTTTAAACATAAGAGTTAGTTTTTATTATGGTAAAACCAGTGTGGCATAGTGCCTACTGGTTTTTTGCTTTTGCTTTAACTATTTTCTTATATATATAATAAAAATAATGAAATATTAAAAATACAAAACTTTATGAGTTTCAACTTGCGGAGGAAGTAGTATGAAAAGATTAATTGCAGTAGTTTTAATTGTATCTATGATTTTTACAACAGGAGGTTTTGCAACACTCGCAGACTCTGTTGACTTCGTCATAGAGACAACGAAAAATGAGAGTGTTGAGACTACAACATCTCATAAATATTATGATGAGCCAACTTCAACTGACTATACTGAAGAACCTGAAGAGCCGGAAGTTGATGAAACCACTGTATTATCTGATGCTGATGCAGAGCAAAATTTTGATGGAGAAGAGACAACAACTATAGAAGTTACTACAGAAGAATTGAATTCTGAAACAACAACTAACACAAGTGAAGAACCAACTTCTACTACTGCTATTTCTGAAGAGACAGCAACTAATGCAAGTGAAGAACAGACTTCTTCTACTATTATTTCAGAAGAAACAACAACTGATGTAAGTGAAGAGCCAACCTCTGCAACTTTAGTTCCAACAACTGAACCTACAACAGTTGTGCTTTCAGAAAATACCAACACTGAAAGCACCAGCACTGCCACTGAGAGTGTTGCCACAGAAGAAAACTTAGATTTAGAAAATCAAACTGAGAATGAGAATAACATATCAACAAGCAGTGATGCAGTAGAAAATACTATAACTAACTCTACTCTTACAGATATAGAACTTAATAAAGAAGTAGCAACCAATAGTGAAACATTAGAAATTTTATTAGCAAGTGATTCTGAAATTAATAATATTAATCTACAAAATATAGAAGTAGCAAGCCTTTCAGAAATAAGTTCAGCAAGTCTATCAGAGATAAATGCAATAAATAATAATCAACTTTTTGGCGATGGCGCATTACCATCAAACATTTGGTTTGGAACATTCCCTCAAAATGATACAACAGGGGTTCAGTATGAACCTATAAGATGGAGAGTTTTAAGTCAGGATGGAAATGAGGCATTGTTATTGTCAGAAAAACTTCTTGATGCCAGGGTGTTTAGTACATATGATGCTTGGCCAACTAGTTCTATAAGGAATTGGTTAAGGGGTGATTTTATGAACACTGCCTTTACAGAAAATCAGAAAAATAATGGTATAAAATCAAAAAATATTACAACACCACTTTGTGGCGAAGCAATTGAAACGATATTTTTACTATCTCTTGACGAGTTTTATAATTATATTCCTGTGACAACAAATGCTTCCGTTTGGGCCGTTACTCCAAGACGTGGACAGGCAACCCCTTATGCAAAAGCACAAACTGGTGGAAGTTTACATGTTAATACACATAGTGGATGTTCATTTTGGTGGTTAAGGGAGCCAATAAGTGGAGCAGGTGGTGCGCCTTGGAGTGCATACTACACTTATGATAGCAATGATAATCCGATTTATACTGGTAATCGTGATACTGAAGAAAAGCCAGCAGACTACGACCCTAATGTTCAATATGGTATCCGCCCTGCGATGTATGTTAACCTCGAGCAAGAAATGTTTAAATATGCAAATAACCATGTTAGTCTTGACCTTGATGGTGGTTCTTGGAAGAGTGGCTCAACCTTATGGGAGAGTTTTGATTATTATCAAGGTGGACAGAAATTGCCAGATGTGAATAATCTCAATATTCGTAGTGGTAGTCAGTTTATAGGTTGGTCTTATAGTGATGACCTCAATACCTTTGTAACAGAAATCGCATCAGATAAGACAGGCGATATAACTTTGAAAGCAAGATATAAATATAATCTTACTTGGGATTTAGAGGATGGCGACACAGGAGTTTATGGACAGTGGAAGGATGGCATAGTTGCTTCATCATCATATATTTTTAGGAATACTTATGTGCTACCTACTAATGTGGTGCCACCTACAGGTAAGTTCTTTGACCACTGGGAGATAGATGGAAATGTTGTCACAAGTTTAACAAGTAATGATGATGGTGATAAAAATATAAAAGCAGTATATGGAACACTTCCTTCTGACATATGGTTTGGTACATATCCACAAAATGATGGGACAGGAGTGCAGTTAGAGCCTATTAAATGGAAAGTATTAAATCAAAATGGAAATGAAGCATTTTTAGTTGCTGATAAAGTTATTGACCATAAAGGATTTAATGATAGTGATACGGCAGTTTCTTGGGAAAATTCTTATATTAGGAATTGGCTAAATAATACATTTATAAATAGTGCATTTACATCTAATCAAATAAATAGTGCTATAGTTAATAAAACTTTATCAACTACTGCTATATCAGGTAATGTTGAGACACAAGATAAAGTGTTTTTATTGTCAAAACCTGAAGTTGATAATTATTTTCCATCTCCTTTAGAAAAAGATGGAAAGATGACAACATATGTGGACTGGTCAACATGGAATGGAAGTGCAATAGATAAATACATGGCAGTTCATGCAACTTGGTGGTTGCGTTCACAAGAAATGACTACTGATGCGAATAAGGCCGATGTAATAAAAGCATCTTTTGTTCCTTCTCTTGAAGGCCGCGAAGAGTATTTGGGAGCCGGTGTGCGCCCTGCCATTTATGTAGATTTGTCATCTATGGCTATAAGAGCAACAAGAAATGAAGTAACCTGGCATCTAAATGGTGGAAGTTTTAAGAATAAGTCTACTCTGTGGAATGATTATAATCGTTATCATGGTGGTCAAAAACTTCCTACAGTTGACAATTTAAATGTACCTGATGACAGCGAGTTTTTAGGTTGGACTTATGAAAGCAATTCTGCAGATATAATTACAGAAATAGCAATTGACAAAAAAGATAATATAACACTTGAAGCAAAATATAGATATAATATAACTTGGGACTTGCATGATGGAAATGGTGGTCCTGAAGGTCACTTTGATAGTGGCGCAGGGCCAGTCAATTATATAAATGGTATAGGAACAGATGATTTCCCAACAAATGTTGTATCACAAGATAGTAGTAGACTCTTTGACCACTGGGAGATTGATGGTATAAAAGTAACTAAAATAACAGAGAGTGATTTAGGACCAAAGACAGTAAAGGCTGTATATAAAGATGTATTCCCTGACCATGTCTGGTTTGGCACATATCCACAGCAAGATGAGACAGGTACTCAATTAGAACCTATTAAGTGGAGAGTATTAGATACTAATAGTTCTGAAATATTTTTAATAGCAGATAAAGTTCTTGACAATGTGTCGTATCATCATGAAAAGACATTTATTAATTGGGATGGTTCAGATATTAGAACTTGGTTAAATGACACATTTATGAATACTGCATTTACTGCAAATGAAATAAATGGCTTACTCAATAAAAATATAAGAACTGAATCATATGAAAATACGAATAATTATATTGACACAGAAGATAGGGTATTTTTATTATCAGTTAAAGAGGGTAGAGATTATTTTAGTTCAAATGATGAAGGAGTAGGAATACCTTCAAATTATGCAAAAAATGTAAGTAATAATGGAACAAGAATGACTGTTTTGTCAAATGGTGCCGTAAATTGGTTCCTTAGAAACACTGATATTATAGGTGGTGCGAGTTATAGTCTTGTTTATGGTGTAACCCCTTCAGGGTCAGTCGCTGCCGCTCCATTCCATTATCCTAATAACAAAACTAATGGTATTCGCCCAGCAATGGTACTTAAGGTACCATCTCCAACTTATCGAAAAGATAATAATCAGATTTCATTTAATTTAAATGGAGGTGCATGGCAAGCAAAATCAACTCTGTGGGGACAAATGGATTTATATCAAGGTGGAATGAAACTCCCTACTGCAGATAATATTGTCACTCCTACTGGAAAATATTTTGTAGGTTGGTCATATGCAGGTGAGACAGCAACAGTTAGTGAGATAGCAGTGAATGTTACTGGGGACATTGAGTTAGTGGCAAATTATAAAGGCTTAACATATCCTTTAACATTTGATATGGGAGAAGGACATTTATTATCAACACCATCAGAGTATGAATATGGTATAGGACTAATATTACCTGCATCAACAGATGTAGTAGCACCAGTAGGTCATGAGTTTGACCACTGGGAGATAGAAAATGTTGCAACTACATCTATCACAACAATTGATACAGGTGACAAAACAATAAAAGCAATTTATAAAAATGCAAGTTATACTATAAATTGGGAACTTGATGGTGAACATTTTAGAGATGGTTATGTAGCATCAACTTCATATACATATGGTGAAGGATTGCCAGCACTTCCAGATGCAAATGATTTAGTATTACGAGTTGAAAGGCAATTTTCACATTGGATTATAAGGCAAGTTGGACTTCCTGATATAAATCCTGCGATAAGTATAAGTCCTACATCAGTTGGAGAAGTAGAGATTATAGCAGTTTATAATAATGCAAACTTTAATGTTATTTGGCACAATGTTGATGGTAGTGACATAACATTTGCAACTGGATTTACTGCGACTATGTCTTACACATATAGTGAAGGTATGGCACTTCCATCGTCAGAAAATATTGTGCCACCTGCGACAAAGCAATTTGATTACTGGATTATAAGGCAAGCGGGACATGATGATATAGAGCATGCAACAAGTATATCTAATACATCATCTGGCGATGTCGAAGTGATAGCAGCATATAAATATGTAACATATACTGTAAATTATAATGCAAATGGAGGCACAATAACTGGTTCAACATTATTTATGAAGACATATAATACAGCATATGTAGATGAACTTACAACACCAACTAAAGCAGGATACACATTTGATGGATGGTATATAGACAATGACACATTCAATACACCTTATGATAAGTCAACAGATGGCATATATGTAGAAGGAACTTTAACATACAGTATTTATGCGAAGTGGAATATTATAACATACACTATCACATACCATGAAAATCATGGAACATGGTCAGAGACTTACACTGTACCAGCAGAGTACAATGTTACTAATGCAAGCACTGTAACACTTCCTACAAGTGCAAATATAGCAAGAAATCATTATGCATTTGATGGCTGGTATCAACATAGTGACTTTAGTGGTTCTCCAGTAACAAATCTTGTAGGATTGACAGAGAATTTAGTTTTATATGCAAAGTGGAATATAGTAGATGCACATCACACTATAACATTTCTTTCAGGTGGTGGCACTGGCTCTATGAGTTCACAGTATGCGCTTGTTGGAGAGGATACAATACTTGATGCAGTGACATTTACAAGAGATGGATATACATTTAATAATTGGTCATCAGATGATGGAAGAACATTTACTGATGGACAAAATATAGGAGAAGTGACAACAGATTTAACTTTAACTGCAAATTGGACACAAAACCCAGCACCTTATTATCCATCATATAATCCAGGTGGAGGTGGTGGAAGTTCAGGTGGTAGTGGTGGTGGCGGTGGAGGTAGTGGCACCGGACCAATTTCAAATAGTCAAACTGCACCAGCAGTCACATATATAAATAAAACAAAAGAACTTAAAGCAGGTGTATATGCAAATCAAGTCACATGGGTTTATGACCCAATAACAAATAAGTTCAAGATGAATATTAATTTAGGTGGACAGACTATTCCAGCAAGTGATGGTTTCTATCTTGTAAGTAATACTATAGAACAAAATGCAAATGGTATATTAAATACAGCGACATATTATTTTGACAGGGAAGGCAATATGGTTACAGGATGGGTAAAGACAGTTGATGACAAATGGTGCTATTTGGAAAATGTAAAGACTGCAAGAGAAGGAATGATGGTATTTGGTTGGTATCAAGTACAAAGTAAATGGTATTACTTTACAGCAGATGGCATTATGCTTGCAAATAATATAACCCCAGATGGCTACATTGTAGGCGCAGATGGCGCTTGGGTGCAATAACATTGCAATAATTTAAGTAATGGGTACATCATAAATCTATTTTTTAGAAACTAGATGCCATTATATAAACAAATTTTAATGTGGGCAATGCTCGCGACCAGTTATAGTAAAACTAAACTGGATAGAATAATTTTGTTGGAGGATATTTTATGATTAAAAATTTTGATTTAACAGGATGGACTTGTTTTAGTGAAAGAAGAAATTCAAAAAGTTACATGAGTGCAGACAAGAAGTGGATGGTAAAGTTCGGCACTGAATTTGCGCCTATGACACTTGAATCTTTGGAAAAGGAAATGGAAGTTACAAAAAAGGCTCTCGCTATAGGGGTGAAAACTCCAAAAGTTGATGACATAGTAGAACTTCCAACTGGAGAACTGGGACTTATATATGAGTACATAGAAGGAAAGAAGTCAATAGCAAGAGCGGCAGGTGAAGACACAGTAAATATAGACTTATATATGAAGAGATTTGCAAGAATTGCAAAAGATTTACATAGTAAAGTTTGCGATGTAAATAACTTTGAATCTATGGAAGAAAGAACAAGAGAGCAAATACTTAAGTGGGACATAATGAGTGAAGCACAAAAAGAAAAATCACTTAAACTTATAGATGGCATTGAGAAGATGAATACTTGTATACACGGAGATTTTCAAAGTGGAAACTTCATAATGACTGATACTGAAGAGTTTGTTATAGACCTTGGTAATATCGCATATGGCAATCCTGATTATGACATAGGTTGTTTATATTTCTTTTTCCACTATTTCCCATCTTATGTCACTGATAGACTTTTCCACTGTGAGGCAAAATATTTAGATGTTATGTGGAATAGTTTTATAAAATATTATTTTGATACTACAAATGAGAAATCATTAGCAGAGTTGAATAAAAAGTATGCAAAATATGGTATAGTTTGTTTCTTTAGTTTGCTTAAAAATATAGACCCAGGTCAAGAAATCAAAATGGCTGTGGACCAATATTTTGATAAGGCTTTTGCTGAATAGAGGTTTTATTTATGGCATATGTTATCGCAGTGTGTGGTTCAGGAGGGAAGACAACATTAGTTAAAAATCTTGCAAAAAAGTATGCAAACGAAAATAAAAAAGTTTGTATAACTACAACCACACATATGTGGTATGATGATGATGTAAAAAAATGTTTTACATTAGGGGCAAATATAAAAGTAGCAGGTGAAAAGGCTATTAAGCCTGGAAAGATAAACTATATTGCTAATTTAAATATAGAAAAAGAATTAATAACACCACTTGAAAGTAATGATTATAGGTCTATTTGCGATAAATTTGATTACGTGATAGTTGAAGCAGATGGAAGTCGCTCTATGCCACTAAAGATTCCAAAGCAAGATAAAGAACCAGTAATACCGCATGATGTAAATGAAATAATAATTGTAGTAGGGATGGAAAGTGTTGGTAGAGAGATTGGCGCAGTTTGCCATAGGTTTGATGAGTTCTATGGAAATGATAATTATTTAGATGAAAATAATATTAGACCTGAAACCATTGTTAGTGAAGAGTTAATAGATGGCTTTGTTGAGCACTATTATTATGAACCATTAAAGAAACAACATAGTGAGGCAAAAATAACTGTATATAAAAATTATTTTAATAATAATGTTAATCACGTGGTAGCCAAGATAAATAAGATAGCCATAGTTCTACTTGCTGCAGGATTTTCAAAAAGATTTGGTAGCAATAAACTAATGATTGATGCAAAAGAATATATTAGTGATAAAAATATAAATAAGTTAAAGCATTCATATAAGTTATATGAACTTATGATAGACAAACTAATAGATGCAAAAAATATTATTATAAATAATTTTAAGAACAATAAAGACTATAGAGATTTGCAAGTAGATATAATAGTTGTAAGTCAATATGAAGAAATACTAAATGATAAGAATTATAATGATAAAGTTATAATGTTAAATAATACTAAAGCAGTTCTTGGTATGTCTGAATCTATAAAATTAGCAATAAATTATTATAGAGATAGTATAAATAATGATGAACTTGATGCTATGGTATTTGTAAATGCTGATATGCCATATTTACCTGCGTCTGAACTCGCAAGTTTTGTTTATAATAGCATTTTAAATAAAAATAGTATATCGGCTATGTGCAGTGATGAAGTAAAAAATCCTGCATATTTTGAAAAAGAATATTTTGATGAGATACTTAAAATAAATGGAGATAAAGGACCAAGGGAGTTGCTTGAAAAATATTTTAAATATTTATATAGATATTATATTAGTGAGAAATATTTGATTGATATTGATGAAAATGGAAAATGAAACTAAAAAAAGTTTAAAAGTTTTAGTTCGTGGCGCTGGTGATATAGCAAGTGGTATAATTTGGAGTCTCAATTATGCGGGATTTAAAGTATGCAGTACAGAAGTTGAGAAACCATCAACCATAAGAACTGAAGTGTCATTTTCATCCGCTATATATGATGGTAAGAAAGTGCTTGATGGGGTAGAGTGTGTTTTTTGCAAAGAAGTTCCATCTATGATTTATAAGTGCTGGGAAGAAAATAAAGTTCCACTTGTGATAGACCCAGAAGCAAAAATATTAAATGAGATAAAATTTGATGTAGTGATTGATTCTATACTTGCAAAAAGAAATCTTGGTACAAAAATAGATATGGCACCACTTGTTATAGGTGTAGGACCAGGATTTACTGCAAAGGTTGATTGCCACATCGCTATTGAAACTATGAGAGGACATAATCTTGCACGAATTATAGAAAATGGAAGCCCAATGAAAAATACAGGAATACCTGGTTTGATAGAAGGACATAGTTTTGATAGAGTTATACATTCGCCTGCTGATGGAATTATCCATAATATTCATAAGATTGGTGATAAAGTATTGAAAGATGAAATAATTGCGAAGATAGATTCGCCTGATGGTTTAGCAAGTAGTAGTCATTGTGATGTGAAAGCGACTATGGATGGAATATTAAGAGGCATCATAAAAGATGGATATAGTGTAAAGAAAGGATTAAAGATTGCTGACATAGACCCAAGATTAAGCGAGTATGAAAATTGTTTTACTATTTCTGATAAGGCAAGAAGTATAGGAGGTGTCGTAGTTGTTGCTATTATGCACAATGATGAAGTTTATGGTAAATGAGATTTTAGAAAAAGCAAGAGAGATGTTAAAAAATAATATTGATTTAGAGTTGGTAGAAATTGTTGACTCATCTGACTTTGGGTGCCCAAGAAAAGAGGGTGCCTTTATGTTTGTAGATGCCTCTGGTAAAAGTTTTGGCACTGTTGGAGGTGGCACTTATGAATATAAGTGCACTAATCTTGCAAAAGAATTAGTAGTAAAAAAAGTTAATAGTGAAAAGAAGTTTGAACTTAATCAAGAAGGAACCGAAAGTATAGGTATGGTATGTGGTGGAAATAATTTGACAAGATTCACATATCTAACTAATGATGAAAAGTCATATAGTATTATAGAAAATATTGAAAAGAAAAATCAGAATAAACATATCGTATATCTATTTGGCGCTGGGCATGTGAGTATGGAATTGGCAAAAGTACTTCGCTATGTAGGGTTTGAATATGTTGTGTGGGATGATAGAGAGGACTTTGCTACAAGAGATAGATTTAAAGATGCTAAAGAGATAATAGTATCACCATATAATAAAATTTTAGAAAAAATTAATATAACAAAAGATGATTTTGTTGTCAGTATGACAAGAGGGCACGGATTTGATTATGAAGTGATGAAACAGACATTAAAAACTGATGCATTTTACATAGGGATGATAGGAAGTGCAAATAAAAATAAGACTATCAAAGAAAAATTGTCAACTGATGGTTATACTGAAAAAGAAATAAATAGAATCTGTGCGCCAATAGGGTTTGGAATTGGAGCGGAGACACCAGAAGAGATAGCAATATCAATAGTTGGAGAAATAATTCTTTATAGAGCATTATATGAAAAAAGACAAAAGGTGATGTCAGATAATAAATTGGTGGAACTTTATAAGGCAAAATGGAGTTAAGCAATAATAGAGATAAAATAGAATATGCGGTTATGAATCCATCTAAAAACATAACAATACTTGTTTTAAGTGATGTAGATAAGGAAAATTACTCATATATTGCTAAAGAATTGCTTAAAAAAGAGCAAATTGCTGAGCAAGTAGGATTTATAAAACTGCCAAAAAATGCTGAAAAGTTAAAGTTGCCAAGCGGCGAGGTTTTTGATATAATATTAGAGATGGCTGGAAACGAGTTTTGTGGCAACGCAACAATGAGTGCAGCAGCATATTATGCAATAAAAAATGGCATAAATGATGGAAATATAATAGTAAAAACTACAGGAGTAGATAAAGTCATTGATGTAAAAGTAAAATATGATAATTCTACTTATGTAGGTACAAATGATAGATTTAAAACAGAAGATAACTTCATTACTTACGAAGGAATTGTTAATATGCCTAAGGCAAAAGAAGTAAGCGAAGTTACTTTTTTGTGTGGTGAAACATTTAAAGTAGTGTATTTTGAAGGAATAGCACACATTATAATAGAAGAAAAAGAAATTGATAATATAGATGAGTATAAAAAATATTTAGAAAAAAATATTAAGTCGTGGTGTGAATATTTAAAAGTGAAAGCACTTGGCATAATGATATGTGAAGGGCTTGATGTAACTAAAACTTATGCATTTGAAAATAAAGAGAATAAAGTGAAAATGCTTCCGCTTGTGTATGTAAAAGATGTAGATACTCTCTATTGGGAAAGTTCTTGTGCGAGTGGCACTACAGCCCTTGGAGCATATCTTTATAAAAAAATTAAAAAAGAAGTATCTGTAAATGTTATACAGCCAAGTGGAACTACATTACATATAAAAATAAATAATAATGAATACTTATTAAGAGGCATAGTCTCTTTAATGAGTGAGAATTATATAGAATGTTAAAAAAAGAATTAAAATTGATAATTACATTTTATACATCAAGTGAAGCAATGGCAACTGAAAGAATTTGTAGAGAAGCAAACATTGATGGCAAATTGATTTCAGCACCGAGAGATTTGACTTCAGATTGTGGTATATCATTTGCCACCGATATTTCAAATAAAGATGTAATTGAAAAATTGCTAAAAGAAAAAAAAGTTGAGTATGAAAAAATCGTAGAGATAGAAGTATAGATTATAACTTATAGGGGGAAAGAAATGAAAAGAGTTTTAAAGAAAATCATAGCAGTGATTCTACTTGCTTCTATGATTTGCGCATCACATGGCATGATGGTTTTTGCTGATGCAGTAGATAACAAAACAGTAGAGACAGAAACTTCTAAGGTTTTGACTACAACAGTAAATGAAAATGAAAAAGGTTCTAAAGATTTAGAGCCTGCAAGTTCTGATGCCAAAAAAGAAGAGGATACAAGTGAAAGCCCTACTGAAATGGAAGAAGGCGAGGAACAAACAACTACTGAAGAAGAGGAAGAGGATGAGACAACAACTTCAGTGAAAAATGAGGAGACAACTACTACTATAGTAGAAAGTGAAAACAATGAAACTACTACTGTAGCAGAAAGTGAGACACCTTCAGATACTTCTGAAAATGCAACAACTACAGTGGAATATTCAACTGAAGAAACTACTATTGTTGCTGAAGACATCGCAACTATTTCTGATGCAGAAAATACTGAGTCAAATGAATTGGCTGAAAATGAGACAAATGTTGCTACTGATTCAGAAGTAAGTAAATCTGCAAATGATGTTTTGGCAAATGTTTATGCAGATTATGATGGAGTGTTTAGCATAAATGAAGATAATACAATTATAAAACTTGAAAAAGATGCAACTCTTACAAACCCTATTAATATAAAAAGTGATTTAACTCTTGATTTAAATGGATATGATTTAACTGGTCCAGAGAATAATTATGCTGTGATTGTTGACAATGCCACATTTACATTTAAGGATGTAAAACACAAAGGAAGTTTAAAAGGAAATGCAGAGTATGCAGTTATTAAGGCAAATAACTCAACACTAAATTTTATATCAGGTGTTGTAAATGCGAAAGATGGATATGAAGCAGTAAACTTTGAAGATAGTAATGTCTTAATCATTGGTTCTGAAATTTATGGTGGAAATGGTACTGATGGCAATAAGGGTAGCGCCGCTATCATCGGTAACTATACCAAGGATGAATATGATTTTACAGCAGTTCGTGGACTTGTTCTTGGAGGACAAGGAAGCCTTACAGGAGATACAAATGTAAAAGGAAATGGTGGTAAAGCCATAGTATTAAATGGCAAAACATTTGAAAGAGTAGTAGATAATTTACCACTTAGTACTGGTGAGACTGGTGATGAAGGAAGCGCAGATGGTGGTCCAGCAGTAGTTCTTACAGGTGTTATAACAGATGAACACATCATCACTAAAACTGCCAATGTACTTATTGGTGGTTCAGGTGGTAAAAATGAAACAACATTAAATAAAAAACTAACAAAGAAAAAGAATAAAACACTGTTTGGTGCAAATCCAGAAGATATGACTGAAGACGAGATTACTGCACTTAATAGTTATACTACACCAGAGAAATTTATAACTTCACTTAAAGACCAAGATACCACTGGTTGGTGCTATACATTTGCACATCTTGCTATGGCAGAAACTTATATGTTAAAGAATTATTATGATTACTGCCAAGAGCATTTATTCAACGGAGAATTTAATTTATCAGAAGTAGCAACAGCATTCTTCTATAGAGAACATCCAACTGACCCACTTGGAAATGCAGGTGCAAGTAGAGAATGGTGTAATGATTGCTATTACACTATGAAAGGTGGAGATACTACTACTTTTGTAAATTATGCATCTAAATTTATGGGTATTCAAAGTGAAGAAGATGCAGTGTTCCCAGATGACATAACTACTTTAACTAATGGTCTTAATGGTGGAAAAACTGATAAGGCAAATGCTATACAAAATAATAGCGTAGTTAAATTAACTAATTATAGATATGAACCATATACTGATGTATATAGTTATAGCAGACCTAATATGATTGAAAATGTAAAGAGAAGTGTTGTAAAAAATGGTTCTGCTGTTATTGGATTAACTTGGCATTCAAATGGAAATAAAGAAATTGATGATACACATGCAACATTTGCATATAGAGACCCACTTGAAATTATGTTTTACTGGCAAGGTGGACATGCAGTTCAAGTTATAGGTTGGGATGACAATTACAGCAAAGATAATTTTGCAGTAACTGACCTCTACAAAGATTATAAGGCAAATGAAGAAGCAACTATAAAAAAATATTTAAATAATGTTCACGGATATTATATGATGTGGAAAATAGACTTGCAAGGAGAGGACCTTTATAATGCTACCAAAGAAATGCTTGACGAGTTGGCATTAGAGGGAGATGGTGCATTCTTATGTAAGAACTCTCATGGCAACTTTGTATGGGTTTCATATTATACTGGACTCAGGAATTGTAATGTATTTGATGCAGAGTTTGTACCAACAGGTACATATGACAATATGTATTATTATGATGGTGGTTCTTCACCAGATACTATAGAAGTATTTGATGCCTATGTAGAATATGAAGCAAAAAAAGATAACGAGATTATAAAAGCAGTATCTATAGTTGCAGATAGTGCAATGGAAGGCGTAAAACTTACTATAGAGAAAGAAGCAAATGAAGATTATGAACAATATGGTAGTGGCTCTACTTATAAATGGGTATCATTAAAAGCAGGAAATAACTTTGTAGAGTTTTCTGAAGATGAAGCAATTAAACTTAATAAAGGCGAGAAGTTTACTATAATATTAAATGCTCCACAAACTGTAGCAGGCTTTATGCTTGGCATAGATAAAAATACTGTAAGTGATGATTGCAATCCAGTTCACTACGAGACAGTAGTTAGTGGTAAGTCATATGCAAATTGCACACTTGGTGAGTTATATGACCCAACTAAACCAGGTGGAGTTAATGTAGATAACTTCAATAGAATTCATAAGAACTATGAGCAACTTGATGGAAATTTAAGAATACATGTAGTTACTGATAATTTATCAAGATATAAAAAAGTGACATTACACTGTGGACATGATAAAAATACCGCTGATTGCTATGAGAGATATCACTTTAGAAAATCTGGAACTGTAGAAAGTTTCCCTACACCTTATTCTTTAACTGGAAATGAGTTCTTATACTGGGAAGATGCAAATGGCAATCATTACAATGAAGATGATGCATTAACTATAACTGAAGATATAGATTTGACTGCAAAGTGGGGACCAAAGACTTATAATTTATATCTTGAGGATGGTGGTGCAAGTTACATAGATGGATATGTAAAACCAACTACTTGGAAGTATGGAGAAGTAACTGTATTCCCAACTGCAAATGAGATGTTTAAACCTGGATATAGATTTGATGGTTGGAGAGAAGTATGGAATGACCCAGATAGCAAGGCATTTACTCAAATAGGAGATAAACATTGGGTGGCTCAAGATGAAACTTTCTATGCTAAATGGGATAAAATAGCAGATGATGGAAATGTATATCACACTATCACATTTAAGCCAAATGGCGGTAGCGGTGTTATGTATAATCAATTTGTACTTAAAGGCGAGTGGACACCAATCAAGTTAAATGAGTTTATCGCTCCACCTGATGATGCTATAGGTAACACAGATTTCTATTTCGGTGAGTGGGGTGGTAGTGATGGACAACACTATCAAAATGGACAAAATATAAAACTTAATGGTGATGTGACATTAACTGCTTATTGGGGAGCAAGAAATGGATATGATGAGAAAGTAACCATCAGTTTCATAGCACCTGGCATTGAGTCACATATGCTTGAACAAAGAGTTGTAAAGCAAAATAAAAATGTAAAGTTAAATGCAGTATCATTAAATAGACCTGGTTATGAGTTTTCACATTGGCTTGAAGCAAATGAAGATGGAACATATACAAAGATATTAGACAAAGGATATGTAAATGCATCAAAGAATCACATATTATATGCAAGATGGAAAAAGGATGGCGCACTCGTTGATGAGCCACTTGGTATTCCTGGTAGTATGCCAGATACTAAACCTCTTGTAGGTAATATAGTTGATAGTGGAATAGAAGCAGAGTATGTATTAGTTACATTTAAGCCAAATGGTGCTAATGGAGAAGCATATACACAGAAAGTATATGAAGGCAGCACGAAGAATTTGGAAACTAATAAGTTTGAAAGAGATGGCTATGTATTTATCGAGTGGGAAGAAGATGTAGACTTTGCAAATGCAACTACAGTAAAGACATGGAAGAATCAAGCAAATTATACATATAATGATGGAGCAAGAACAGTTCGTGCTGTATGGCTTGAAAAATCTAAATATGATGCAATGCAAGAAAAAATCGCACAAGATTTAGGAAGTGAAGAAGAAGGATATACTAATTTATACTACAATATACTTTTGACAAAATATGATGCAACTAGCAAGACTAATCATACAAGTACAAAGATGACTCTTGCAGGAGACAGATTGTATTTACATCAAGATGATAATTATGCAGGATATAAGTTACTACATTTTAAAGACCAACACGGCAATACATATCCAAATAACTCATTTATATATGCGGATGATGATTATAAATTAATGCCAGTTTGGGAAAAAGATACAGATAATTATTATGTAGTCGAGTTTAGAGGTGGCGATGGTGGTAGTGGTAACATGAGTGAGCAAATGATAAAGAAGGGAACTACTGACACTATTAAAGCAAATGAGTTCACTAAGGCAGGACATAACTTTAAACATTGGATAGATTTAGCAGGAAATCAAATTGAGAACAAGGGAGAATATACTCCAGTTGAAAATACTATATTATATGCAATATGGGAAGCAATACCAGTAGCAACACCAGTTCCTATTCAACCAGCACCTAGAGTAGTAAGGTCATCAGGTGGTGGTGGCGGAGGCGGCGGAGGTGGTGGCGGTGGTGGTGGAGGCGGCGGAGGCGGCGGTGGCCGTAGCGCTGCCGGCAGTGGTGCATCTGGAGGTGGACCAGGGGGCTTAATAGCAGGAGCAGCATCTGGCGGTGGTCCAGGAGGCTTAATAGCAGGAGCAGCATCTGGCGGTGGTCCAGGAGGTTTAATTGCAGGAGCAGCATCTGGTGGTGGACCACTTGATATGGAAGTTCTTCCAACTGTAGCACAAATGGGAGAAGTATTACTTGGCAATGCAAGTTTAAATGCAGCAGCATTACCAAATCAACAAGCATTAGCAGTAAATGCAAATAACACTACAAAACTTAATACAAATATATCAAATATACCAGTTAATACTAACACAGCAAATTCAACTTGGAAGGCATCTGCAGATGGAAAATGGCATCTTGATGTGGTAAATGCAAATGGTCAAGTTGAACAAGCAAAAAATACTTGGGCTTGCTTAAATGAAAATAAAGTAGTAAACGGACAAAATGTTCAAGTACAAAACTTCTACTTCTTTGATAATAATGGTGATATGCTTACAGGATGGTTATCAGATACAACAGGAAAAACTTATTACTTAGGAACTGATTCTTATAATTTAGGACAGATGTCAAGAGGCTGGACTAAAGTTTCTGATAGTTGGTATTTCTTCAACAATGATGGAACTATGTTGTCAAATGGTGTAGCACCAGATGGTAGCAAAGTAGGCGCAGATGGGAAGTGGATAAAGTAATAATTATAATCAATGAATAAAAAGCATTTAAAGATTGAATGTATGTAATTCAAAAAAAGATGCAAAAAAATGAGCCAATTTTGGCTCATTTTTTTAATCATTAAATTATGATAATAGTATATTATTTCTTTTTACTTTCTATACTTGATACACAAAGTGCAAAAGAAATATATGGTGAGGAAAATCAAATTGAGGGTGATTCAGATAACAATCAAGATTTTGAAAATTGGTTTATTAACCAACCTTTTATAACAAATACACCCATAACACGTTTTGTAGATGCCAAAGGCTTTGTTGGTGATAATTTTAATACCACTAAGTATCCAGATCCATATGAGTTTTTAGTAGAACATCTTGAATATGCAAATAGATATCCTTTTTTATCATATGTAATTATTTATGCTGACTATGATATGAGTTCTTATGAAAATAGATTAGTAAATGATTTGTATCCACCATTTTTTGATGATATAGAACAAAAGTTTGAAGCATTTACTTATGCTTTACATGTGCATAATGGAGGAGTTGAAGTTGTAAATAAAGAAGAGGCAATAAAACTTTATAAAAAGTATCAAAAAGAGTATTCTAATAATTTAATATTTAGTAGAAAGGACTATGATGAATATATTAAAAATACTTTTACTTATGATTATATTCCGCTTATACTTAAAAATTGGGAGATAGATGATAAAATAAAAAAAGAAATAGGAGATGCATATAAAGTTACTGATAAGAAAAATGGGATTGTGAACTGGATGAAATGGCACAAGAAAGGTCTTACTGATAATATGTATATGGAATATAAAGATATGAGTAAGGAGTTAGAAAAAATTTATACTGGTAAAAAAACAAAATTAGAAATAGATGAAAATGTATATAATGAATTAAAAGATTATCTGGCAATTGTTTTTAAGTATCATGAAAGAATGAGCAAAGTTAAAGATTTGGAAAAACAATTAAAGCCTTTGCTTAAAAGAGCCGATTATGATATGTTGAGAGATGTAGTTTATGTGTATAAATATGATAGGAAAAGTATAGAATTAGAATTTAAAAATGAAAAAAAGAAGCAAAAAAATAAATGTAGTATTCCATTGTTTGAACAACGTTATTTTACGAGATTAAAAATGTATGAAGAATTAGAGCATATAAGGAATGGAGAAAGTACAAAACTCAAGTATAGTAAAGTAGTAATAAATAAATTAAAACAATACTTAAATAATATACTTGATGAAGATGGTAATGAGAAAGAGAGAAAAGAATTAGATATAATTTGGAGAATGGAGCGTGATTTACAACTCAAGATAGATTCGAAAACTTATAAACTTATTACAGATACAATTTTATATACAAAAAACTCAAATTATGACTTAGAGAAGGAATATAAAGTTTATTGTGATGGTAGAGAAATCTCTATTTCATTTATGAAAGATATTAAAAATGCAGTAAAAAATAAAGATTATGAACTTAAAACGATTGATGAAAAAGCCTATATTAAAAAGTATAAAAAAATAGAAAAAGAATATAAAACTTTAGTTGATACATGTTTATATTATTATTAGTACTCATAAAAATAATAATTATGTGATAAAATATTAAAAACATAAGAGACGTTTTTGTGAGATGCTATAAAGGAGATTATAAAAATATGAAAGAGAAGAAAGAAGTGAGCGAGTCTATAAAGTTTCTTAAAACTATAATAAGTGATGAACCCCAAAAAACTGAATCTAAAGAAAAGAGTAGAGAGAATAAGTTACAATCATATTTAGGAAACTGGAAAGAAAACAAGATACTTATATTGACAGATAATGTACAAAATGCAAATAAACTTATAGAAAGAGATGCTTTTGATGGAAATATGATTATAAATGTAGATATAAAAAGACCAGTTGACTTAGCTCTTGATATAATAAGATTTAATTCGGCGCAAGACGGAGACTTGGCATCCATATCATTAATTAAAAATAATTATGGAGCAAATTTAATTGAGAGTATATTAAGGAAGATAGGTAAATGGACATTTTGTCCAGAGGAATCAATTTGTAGAAAAACTTTGATTGAGATATTAAATAGTATCAATTTACTTAGATTAAACCCAAATGATAAATTTAAAGATAGTGCAAAAGGTACAGATTATATAGCAAAAAAGAATAGTGAACTTGAAAAATTATGTGAAGAGTATGAAAAAGAATTAAAAGATAGAAAACTATATGATGAAGCAAGTGCATATATTGAAGCAACAAACATAATTAACAATAACAAAATTGATATATGTAACATAATTGGCAAAGATACAATAATTAAAACGATGTTTTTTGAAGATGATAGACCAATTTTACAAGATGAATTTATTGAAAAACTATTTAAAGATAATAAAGTAGAAAGTATAAATGTTAATGAAATTACTCAAGGTGGAAATTGTCATTTTGTATTTAAAAAATGTTATGGAATATTTACAGAAGTTTATGAAGTCTTAAAAGATATAGAGGCGAAAAAAATAAAATTTGGTAATGTAGCACTATTATATACTGATGAAACATATGTAAAATATATTAAAATGTTGTTTGCAGAAAATGATATAAATGTAAATGTATTATCAGGTTATAGTGCTTTATTCAATGATTATTTAAAACTAATTATTGATATATTAAAATTTGCTAAAAATGATTTTCTGTATAAAGATTTAAAGAAAGTCGTATTTAATCGATTGATAAAAGACAGTGTAGATTATGATGAGAAAATTAAAGAAGGTGAAAAAGATAATGAAGAAGATAATACTGAAGGTGTAGATGATAAAAAGTTAGAGGATGATAAAAGAGAAAAGATAAAAAAATACAATAATGAGCATTTAAAAATAGCATATATATCAAATATAGAAAAATTGTCGTTTTATTTAAAACAATATGAGAAGTTTGTCATAGAAGAAAAAGAAAACTTTAATTATTTTACTGTGTTTTTAACTGATTTGATAGAAGTATTTAAGACAGAAATAAATAGTAAAAAAATCAATGTAATGCAATTATATATTAAATTACTTAACTTCTCAGATAAATGGACAACTAATAGAGATAAAGAAAAAAATATTATAAAAATAAAATTAAAAGAATTAACTAAGAATATAGAATTGTATGGAGAAGTAAATGAATTTAATAAAGCATTAGACATTCTTATAGAAGAATTAAGTATTATAAGCTTTAGTGATGAAGAAAAAGATGATGAGATAATAGCCACTAAGTTTACTGGATATAAAATTATTAATCGTAAAAATATCTATATTATGGGTCTTGCGGCTAAATATAATGTAAATGGTACAGAATCACCTATATTACTTGATGAAGAAAGAAGAAAATATTATGACTATGATAATGAAAAACCAAAAGGTCATAGTGTGCAGTTAAAAAGCCTATCACCAATAAAAAATGCTGATGATTTATTAAAGACAATTAAAGCATTTAGAGATGCAAAAGTTAATATTAGTGCACCATTTTATGATATATTAGACAACATTAACCTTGCAGAGTCTCCTCTTTATGTAAATTTATTGCAAGAATTTGGTAACGGTAAAGATGAAAGAATTGAAAAATATCCTAATATAATTGATAGAGAATATGCATTTGACAATGATAGGTGGTTTAAGGAGCAAAAAATCAAGGAAAGTTCATAAAAAATACTCAATAAGTATTTTTAAAACAAGAGGTTAGTAAGAACAAAATAGAAAGGGTAAGAGGTTTAAAATATGTCAAATAATGTAAAAAAAGAAAATGAATTATTTTTTAGCAAGTCTTCTTTTGATATGCTTATAAAATGTCCATTGCAATATCATTATAGTAAAGATGAGCATCTAAGTGAAGAGCAATATCAATTAAAAGATAAATCTGAATGGTTGGAAAGTAATGAAAAGGGTACATTTGCACATTTGATACTTCAAAAATATGTTGATGCATATTTAAAAGGGAAAAAGAATAATGAAATAGGTAGTTTTGATAATGAAAGTTTTGAAAAAATATTTGATGAATGTGTAAAAGAATTTGAAAAGAATTATCCTATATATAGTATGGGAGAGGCTAAAAAATTTCAAACTGAATGTAAAAAAAGTTTAAAACAATATCTTGAAGAGTTGCATGAAGAGTTAAAAAGTAAGGATAACAAGTGGATAATTGCTGAAACAGAGTTAAATGTAGAAGATTGTAAACACAGTATCAATATAGATGATTTTACTTTTGAAGTTAATTATAAAGGCATTATAGATAGGATAGATGTTTGTGTGGAAAATGGGAAAAAAATAGTTAGAATTATAGATTATAAGACTGGTAGCAAGGATAATTTTGCTAAATATGCCAATGCAGAAAATACAAGTCAACATCATATCTATAAGTTGCTGGCAGAGAAAAATGGTTATGTAGTAGAAGAATTTGATTATGTTTTTATATTTGATGATGATAAAAAAGGAGTAGAGAAGATTTTAAGAATAGAAAAAAATGAATTTGAAGATCCGATATCTGGGTCTAGTTATCCGCGAAAAATTAGTGCGAATCCTAATGATAAAATTGTGCCAAGCAGTATTACACCAAGTAAAATTATTTATAATGTTTTTAAAAAAAGAGATTATATGCTTGATAAGTTGGATGAAATAAAAAAAGAAGAAGATAGATGTATATTTTGTAATTATAAAAATATTTGTATAAAGAGAATGATATAATATGGGTAGCAATAATATAAAGGAGCAAATTATGACTGAAGATAAAAAAAGAGAAGATATTATGAACAATATAGAAACTTCTATGTTTGTAGAAGCTGGTGCAGGAGCGGGGAAAACTACACTTTTATTAGAAAGAATTTTAAATCAATTAAAATCTGGCATAGACCCAGAAGCAATAGTTGCTATTACCTTTACTAAAAAAGCAGCTGAAGAGATGAGAACAAGAATGTTTACTGCATTAAATAAATCATTTATAGAAGAAAAAGATGATACTAAAAAAAGTAATATTCATAATGCGATTGTTAATTATGAAAAAATTCAAATTTCTACCATTCATAGTTTTTGTTACAAACTTCTTATGGAACAAGCCTTAAATGCGAAACTTAGAATGGATTTATCTATGCTTGAAAATGATGATGAAAGAAACAATAAAATGGAGTTTTTTAATAATAAGTGGAGAAGTATTGATTATAAAAGTATCATCAAGATTTATGAATTAAAAATAAATAAACTGAAAGATTTATCTTTTTCAGTTTTTTCTATCCTTACCGACTTGCCAGAAGAGATAAATGTTGTTAAAGATGCTAAGTTATTAAAATCAGGAATTGAAAATTATCCTAAAAAAGATAAGGATAAAAAAATCATTAATGACTCAAGAGACAATGCAAAAGAGGTATTGTATCCTGAAAGAGAAGCATTTATAGCGAATTATTTAATTGATTTTATAGAACCATTTGCTAAAGAGTATAGAGAGATTAAAGATAGTCATTATATATCAAATAATTTATTACTTATAAAAGTAAGAGACTTGTTGAATGGCAAAGAAGAGTATAGTAAGAATGCATTAAAATATTTTAGAAAGAAATATAAATATTTTTATGTTGATGAGTTTCAAGATACAGATAGAGTTCAAGTTGATTTGATATATAGTCTTGCAAAAGATGAAAGTGGAAAACTAAGAGAAGGATCATTATTTATAGTGGGTGATCCCAAACAATCAATCTATAGATTTAGAGGTGCTGATGTGCCACTTTATCTTAAGGTTAAGAAAGAATTTGAAAATATGGAAAAAGAAGGAGAAAAAGTTAAAGTATATACATTAAATTATAATTATAGATCTAATAAGGATATAGTTGACTTTGTAAATGAAAACAATGTAAGTATATTTGAAAATTATGGTGAGATGGAATCAAAAAGTAGTGCTAATATTTTTTATAAAAATAATAGCAATGATATTGCTTTAAAAGGTGTTTATCATATAGGATATCCTGACAAAGTCCCAAAGAATGGTAGCAACTGGTTATATAAGAAAGAATATGAAGAAAAAGATTTACCCAGACTTATTAAAACTTTGGTTGATAATAATTTTAAAATCTATGATAGAAAAAAAGAAAAACTAAAGGAGGTAGAGTATAGAGATTTTTTAATACTGTGTAGAAGTACAAAAGATATGGATAAATATATGAAAGTTCTTATGGAAAATGATATACCAGTAAACATATCATCAAAAATAAATATAAGTGACAATAAGATATTATTTCGAATTAGAAATATATATAGGTATATTGCATATCCTTATGGTGATAAGTTAGCAACAGAAGGAATATCACAAGTATTTGCAAAAGGCTTAGTTAATGATACTAATAAAGATGACTTAAAAGAGAAGATGAAAAAGTTTTTTGAAAAAATAAAATCAATGGATGCATATACTGCACTTACATATATTGCACATAATTTAGACTTATATATTTATAATCAAGATGAATTAGATGCAAGTAAGCTAAAAAGAATTCAAACACAAATAACTCAAATGTTAGAAACTGTCATAAATCAATATGATAATAACAAAATGGAAGTATATGATGGAATATGCAAATTTATAGAAACCGGTTATGAAAGAGAAATATCACAAGAGTATGAGAGTAATGCTGTTCGTTTTATGAATGTACATAAGGCTAAAGGTCTTGAGGGGAAGATTGTAATTATATGTAAACGAAGTGATCAAAGACCTTACTATAATAAAGCTAATAAACCAGTTTATTTTAATTATGATACATACCATGAAGATAATGAATATTATATAAGTGCCAGTAGACTAATTAACTATAAAAATGAGTATCTTGCTTCGTACGCAAATAATAATGACATTATAAAAAAAGTTGAAACAGAAGAAATTGCTGAATATGATCGTCTTGCATATGTAGCAGTAACCCGTGCTGAAGAAGTGTTAATTGTTATGAATGTATTGACTGATAAGCAAGAACTATTAAATAAGTATATTGAAAGTATAAAAATGAAAGAGAATTTATTTGATATAGAGTGTGAAAACAAAAAAATGAAGATTAGAGATTATATAAAAGATGATAGCAATTTTGTATCACAATCAAATTCTACTAAATCATCAAAATGGGAAAAGAATGAATTTGAATTAGAAAAAGATAATAGTCAAAAAGAAAAAATATATAATAAGATTTCACCAAGTTTACTTGCAAAAGAAGATAAGGTTATTTATACTGAAAATAGTGAAGAAGATGGAAATGTGATTAATAGCGTGAGTATTGAACAAGATAATGATAATGAAGATAGTGAAATCACAATTGGCAAAGACAATATTGAAATAAAAGGTGCTGTGTATGGAACAATTATGCATAGAGTATTTGAATTGATTGTCAACTCATATATAATTAATAAAAAAATACTGGATGCTAAAAGCAAAGAAATTGAGACTATTATAAATCTTGCAATAATAGAGTCCTATGATACTATATCTAAGTTTAAAATGTTTGAAAGCGAAGAACAAAAAATTGATGATTATATTGGGAAATTAAAAGATGTATTAAAAGAAGATATTGAAAAGTTTATTAAATCTGATTTGATGACAAAAACGATACCAAATGCTAAACAAATATTTACTGAATTGTCATTTGAATATGTGGATGAAGAAAATGGAATTTATAATAACAAAAACTTTAATAAAGAATTAAAAAGTCTTGTAAATGGTAGGGCAGACTTAGTGATTATTAACAAAGATGACTCTGTGTTGATAGTTGATTATAAATCAAATATCAATAAAAATGTAGATAAAGAGAAATTTAAGGCTCATTTAGATAATGAGTATAAAGCACAATTAGATTTTTATAAAAGAGTTTTGAATAAAGTGTATCAAAAAGATGAGAGTAAGATAGAAACACAAATTTACAATAAATTTATTTAGTGTGTTCTTTTTGAATCAACAGTTAAATTTGTGAGAATAGTTTTAGCATTATCATCAAGTTCATATGGAAGTAGTTGATAACCCCAATTCATTGAAGAAACAGTAGATGGTATATTCATACGACCAATACTGCCAGCGCCTAAAATGTCTTGAAACTGCACTACAACTAAATTAGATTTACTTTGATATAAAACATTAAGAGCCTCTTTATGATATTGATAACTATATGAATTATGTTAAAAACGATAACGAAATAGCAAAGTATGCCAAACATTATAGAGAAGTTCGTGATGATGGAGTCAAGAAATTTGATAAACAAACATTTTACGATGAGTTTGTTAAAATATTTTCTGAAGACGAAAAGGCAATTTTTGAAGAAGAATTAAAACCTATTATATGTGAAGATAATGTGGTGAATATGTTTCATATAATTGATAGCAATGAAGTGATTTGGAGCGAGGGAAACAAAAAAGTAACATTCAATGATGTTGAAAAAGTTTGGATACAGAAATATTTTTAGGACACAATAAAAAGTACAATATTGATTTTAAATATGTGTATGCATTTTGCGGTGCATATACTTGTGAGTTTGAGTATGATGGCAAAAAATATGGATTCACAGTAAGAAATGATTGCAAAACAGAAGAAATAAAAACTGGAAAAGATAAAGGCAAGTTAAAATTAGTTACGATACCATTGGATGAGCAAGTTGATAGAGCACTTGAAAGCTATATTGATTATCTTATATTTAATGAAGAAGAAAAGACTAAGAAAAAAAGATATGACAAAATAGATGTTAAGAATTATTATTTACTTTCTATATCTAATAAGGAGGATTGCTATTTTTATGATACTGAAGTTGGTGACAAAGAACTTGATATAGAGTCATATGAACATAGTGGAATGACATCAACATATTACATAGTGAATTATTAAGGTAGAGCATTTTAAGAAAAGGTTAAAATATGGTGAAATAATATATTGCCAAGTTTTAGGAATGAATTCCGAAAACTTGGCAATTTTCATAAGTTTTGGGAATGAATTCCGAAAACTTGACATTTCGTCCTAGATTTAGTACAATATTACTAGAAAAATGGTATTTTTGAGGTTTTAATGGTAAAAAGAGTTGAATACTTTGAAAGGTTACTAAAGTTCAAGGACAAAGGGCTAATAAAAGTAATAACTGGTGTAAGGCGGTGTGGCAAGTCCACATTGCTTTTAATGTATAAAGATTATTTACTTGAAAATGGGATAAGCGAAGATCACATCATTTTTATAAACTTTGAAGATTTAGATAATGAAGAGCTTACGAATTACAAGGCATTATATGATTTTATAAATGCATTAATAAAAGATGACAAAAAATATTATATCATACTTGATGAAATTCAAAATGTAAATAAATTTCAAAAAACAATTGATAGTTTATATCTCAAAACAAATGTCGACATATACATTACGGGATCAAATGCATATATGTTGTCATCTGAAATTGCAACTTTGATTTCTGGCCGATATGTGCAAATAGAAATGCTTCCATTATCATACAAAGAATACAGAGAAGGGATGAAAGAAAATAATAAAGAAGCGAACTTAATGTCTTACATAGAAAACACTTCATTTCCGCAAGTTATTCAATTTGCAAATGATAAAGAGTTAATAAAAGAATATGTTGAAAGTTTATTTAATACGATAGTAGTGAAAGACATTTTAAATAGAAATAAAATAAGTGACATTATAGTTTTCAAAAGCATTTTAAGATTTATAATAGATAACATAGGATCAACTATATCTAGTAAAAAAATATCTGATACTTTAACTTCCGATGGTAGAAAAGTTGATGCAAAGACTGTAGAAAAATATATAAATGCAATGATCGAAAGTTATATCTTATATCAAGTGAAGAGATATGACATAAAAGGCAAACAATATCTCAAATCTCAAGAGAAATATTATATAGTAGATGTTGGATTTAAATATTCCCTTGTTCCAAATAGTAGACTTGACTTAGGTCACATCATAGAAAACATAGTTTATCTAGAACTAATAAGAAGAGGTTATAAAGTATTTATAGGTAAGACAAATGAATATGAGATTGATTTTGTGGCACATAAAGGTGATGAAATAGAATACATCCAAGTAACTGCAAGTATAAGAGATAGTCAAACTTATGAACGCGAAATGAGACCATTTAAATCTATAGATGACAACTATGAAAAAATAATATTAACCTTAGATGATGACTTAGATGAAAATGATAATGGGGTGAAGATTATGAATGTGGAGAGGTGGATTCTGGGAGGAAATTTATAGACAGTGGAATGATATGCTTTGATGCAATTTTTGATATATCTATAGAATTATGATATACTCTATTTATTAAATACAGGGAGTTATATCTTGAAATTACAAAAAAGGATTGGTTAAATTGGCTGATGCAGCCAAAGAACTTGGTATGACTAAAAAAGAGTTTAGCAAACTTGCAGGATTGTACTAATTGTTTAAATGAGAAAGAAATATTATCATAAAAGACTATGAAAGACTTAATTATAGAGAGGAAAGAAGATGCAAGATTCTACATATGATGACCATACAAACCCATATCTCTATTTAATAGATAGTTTTTTTTGTTGAGTTTTTAAATGCAGTAAAACTTTATAAATGTGTAAATATTTAAGTCAGCAGGAGCTTGCTGGCTTTTTTATAAAAAAGAGAATTGGCATGAATAAAGTTAAAATAATGTGTTGTAACTGCTTATTAGATAAGGATAACAATAACGATTTAAATAAGTATTTGATGAATTTGATAAAAATTAAAACAAAAGATATTAAGAATTCTAATGATTTAGGTATTTAAGGTCATTCTTAATATATTCAGTAATGATTAGTTGTGAAAAGTAGAAAAAACAAAATGGAGTAAACTTTAGATGTTAAAAATAATTGAATACATGTATTTTTGCCATATAGTTTATAGATAAATTAATAAAAAAAAAGGAGGAACTATGAGTAAAGAAAATATAGTGACAATTTTTGTTCGAAAGAGTGATTTAAATGAAAAAATTATAGATAAACTCATTCCAAACAAGAAAGTATATTTGGATGTCCAAGAAAAAAGAATAAAATTAAATGCAGAACATCAAAATATAAGTTTTAAAACTAATGAAATAAAAAATATAACTGAAAGTGGTGAGTATTATATTGAACTTGTAAAAGCGAAATTATCTTGCTTTGATTCGCAGAGTCGCATTCCTTTTATATTAGAAAACTTACCTCCTATCTATAAATATGATAGGTTAATAATTCAGTTATACTTAAGCAAAGAAAAGAGAAACCTTGATTGTAAAATATATAATGTAGGAAATTATAGTGAAGAAATTCCGTATAAATATCTTACTAATAATGAAACATATAAAGAATTATACAATTTGTCTATATGTAATACTAAAAAAATTGTCAATAAAAACAGAATAGTATCAACAGAGTATAGTAGTTATAATAACTATGAATATTACTATATGAAAGAAAAAAAACTATTATCAGATTTTGACAATAACAAATCACTGTATGACAAATATAATGCTTATACTAAGTCAAATAAAGTTATTAATATGGACACTTTTAATAATGCTAATTCTTATGTTAAAAGACTAGAAGAAAGATTGAATATCATTAGTAAAAGTCTAAAAACTTTATTAAAACACAAAGCAGATTTTAGTAATTATTTTAATGAATTTAAATATGAAGAAAAAAAATTAATTGAGTTAGCTGATAAAGAACATGATTATAGAAAAGTATATTGTGATAAAGGATGGATAGGTGATAATTATCATGAAATAATGGTGAGAAATAATAATGATAATAAAGTTAAAATTGATATAAATGATGATGATTTATTATACTATATGACATATATCAATATGCACACACTAAATGGGATTATTTTTTTAGATGATGAATTTATTTTGAAAGGAATTGAATGTTATATAAAAGTAGATGAACTTGGGCTGTACATATGTATTGACAATGAAAGTACTTTAGAGTATTTTAAAAGAAAATATAATATTAGTGATGTGGATTTTAAAATTGGGAAATATGTAATTATTGCTCCAAAGCATTTAGAAGCATTTACTAAAAAATATTTAAAAAAATATGTAACATATAAAAATGAAACATATATTTTGGCTTGTAAAAAAAGGAATGATTTGCTTGTTGATTATGAAGATTTTTGTAATGAAATGTGTAAAAAGATAACAAAATTAACGTTTCTTCACGAACTTGGCCATATGGCATTTACAGGTAGTAATAGAACCGCTAAAAGGGAAAGTGATGAATCGGCAGCAAATTGGTTTGCGAGTATAGGATTAGATGTGGTTGAAAAGTATCGTATATATTTAAAAACTAGAATGCAACCTGTTGAATATCAAAATTTCTTTACAAACACTGCACTATTACCAGGTGGGAAATTATTTAAAAGCACTAAAGAATTAGAAGATGCTTGTAATTTGTATAACACTGAAAATGATAAAGCGATAATAGATTATAAAGATAAGTGCAACTTTGAGTATTATAAAAAAGTTAAAGATATGATTGACGATATGTATCTTCCCTAAAATGGTGTACAAGTGAATTGATGCAATTAAGTTCTAATGGTGACTTTTTAATAAGTAATAGTGATGAAACTATGCGAAAAATATCAAAAGAATATCCTGATGAGATGATTTGTTATGAGAATCGTGCAGAAGGTACAAATGTATTTTCAGCTGTTGATGCATTATCATTTTCAAATATTTACATGAAAAATGGAGTTGACATATTAAAGTATGTGCATATGTATAGACCGGTATATTCTGATGATACAGAAAATGGACACGGATTAGTGTTGAATCTCGACGATTTTGAAAAAGAACTTGAAGAGAGAAAGAGAAAAATAGATGAAGGGAAAATTAATTTTAGTGGTCGGCATTCAGTATTTGAATTGCCAACTGGGCATGATGTGTTCTATAAAAAACCACTTCAAAGGTATTATAAAATTTTAGATAATGATATAAACAAGTTAGCTAGAATTAATTTTGATGAGTTTGTAACTTATTTTGATAAATCCGAATTAGATATTTTTAAAGGTGAATTTGAACCTTGCGATGATATAAAAAATGATGATATCACGACAGGATTTGATGATGCAAATGACGAAGAGTATACTGAGGACCTTAAAGCATCTGCAAGTATTGAAAAATTTAATGAAAGATGTGAAAGAGAGGAAGGAGTATTTTAACTGATAATAATATGGAAAATGATTTGACAAATAGAGTTATGTTATAAGTTTTTAGAAATATTTGAAAATAAAAACATTAGTTCTTGATAATGATGGTTGTTGAGGATATTTAAGTTATTTAGAAATATAAGAAAAGATGTATTCTGCTATGATACTATCTGAAAACCAACTATTTTTGACATATTAGCAAAATTATGATATATTATATTTATTAAATACGGGGAGATATATTTTGAAACCACAAAAGATTACTATAAAAACTAAAGATAAGGAAATAAAAAGTTTTACTATTGATTCAAAGCATCAAAGGGAAATTGATAAGAAAGTAAAAGAGTCTTATCCGCTGAAGAATGATACATTTATGCTATTTGCACAACATAAAAATTTTTGCCAAGAGTTCCTTAGAGTTATACTTCAAGATAAAAAGTTGGTGGTGTTAGAGAATGATATCCAAAAGAATCTTCCAACTGCTTTTAGCAAAGATGTAATTCTTGATATGTTTTGTAAACTTGGTGATGGTAGCATAGTAAATGTTGAAATACAGCTAACAGATGAAGAAGGACATGAGCGAAGGATATTTATGTATGCATCAAAGATAAAAAGTTATCTTACTGAAATAGGAACGAAGTATAAAGATTTAAAAGATATAATAACAATATACCTAACTAAAAATGATATATTCAAAAAAGGTAGTACAGTTTATGAAGTCAAGATGAATGTAGTATCAGACCAAGGAGAAGACATAAGTCCTTGGAATGCAGGGTTAAAAGTATATTATGTAAATACTGTTGGTCTAACAAATAAAAATATAAATGAGTATTTGCAATTGTTATTAGATAAGACAACATTTAATAGAAAATATAAAGTAACAAGCAAGACTAAAAAAGAATATTACGAAAAAGGAGGACAAAAGATGAGTAAAGAATTAAGGCAAATGATGGATGAAGAACGTGAGGCGGGAAGAAAAGAAGGCATGAAAGAAGGTATAAAAGAAGGTAGAAAAGAAGGAATAAAAGAAGGAATGATGGAGTCATTCATACTTATGGTAAAAAAAGGACTGGTTGAATTGGCTGATGCAGCTAAAGAACTTGGTATGACGAAAAAGGAGTTTAGTAAACTTGCAGGGTTGTACTAGAGAGATGAATAAAGAGTGCGAAAATAAAACCATAAATTATTGATGAATTAGTGTGCGATAAGCACACTAATTTATTTATTGTTACAACATAGAATTTGATAAATTTTTAACATATTAAATAATCAAACAAAAAAAGGAGGTAAAGTAATATATTAATTAACTATTTGATTAATATATCACAAAATGATTATGGCTATGTATGATTGGATACCATTTTATAAAGAATTGGCGGATATCTTGTTACAAATGTATATTACATCTAACAAAAGTAGACAATGGTTTATAAATTTTTTAAATGGATGTGTAAATAGCATTGGTGAAATTAGCTTACCACATAATGGAACAACTATAACAACTGATTGTGATGCAATTACTTTTTTTCTATGGCTACACAATTATGGGATTGATAAAATAAAAAAAATATTAACTAATGCAAAGCAAGTGTTTAAATTACAAAGCAATATTCCAACTGATTATAGTGGAATACCAGGGACCAATCCAAGGAATGTAGTTCCAATAGATTTATCAAAAACGAAAGAAGTTGATATGATGTGGGACTTATTTGAGTCTGCAATGAATTATCCAAACGATATACCGCTATTTGAAAATAATTTTGATAAAGTGAATAAAATAAGTGGACCAACAGGAAAAAAAATAAAATCAATTTCTGGAGCATTGTTTATGATAAGACCAGATGTTTTTTGCCCACTATGCGGAAATATGTTAAATTATATTAACCAAAATATTCAAAATAAAATTGAGACGCCTAATAATGCACAAGAATATATGAATTTAATTGACAAAGTGAAAACAGAAATTATAAATAATAATAGCAATAGTATAAATTCATTTGCACAATTGAGTTATGAAAGTACTACTAATGCTAAAAAATATTCGAATAATAGTTTGAGTGGGGGAATTGTTAATATGGAGAGTTATAAAAAAATGTTGTTTGAAAATAAAAATGTAATATTATGTGGACCTCCAGGTACTGGGAAAACATATAATGCAGTTCATCTTGCAGTTGCAATGATAAAAGACGAATATAAAATAGATGAAAAATTTAATGTTATAGATGATAAAGGAAATCAAGTTAGTCATGATGATTTGTTAAGAGAATTCAATAACGAATTGTCAAATAATGATAATGGACATATACAATTTATTACTTTTCACCAGTCATATGGCTATGAAGAATTTATAGAGGGGATAAAGCCAGTTATCACTGAAGAAGAAAATGTTATTTACAAAATTGAAGATGGAATTTTTAAAGAGTTTTGTGAAAGGACCAAAGGTGTTGATATTTTTGAGCAACAATATCAGAATCTTTTAAGTGATGTGGATAATGGAAATTATAATGGTATAAGTGGTATGAAAGATATTACTTGCAGTTCTTCTATAATAATTTTACAAAGAAACAGTAAAGATAATTTTAATTTTCAAACTAAAAACGAATATGATAAAAATAAAAAAATTGATGCAAGCATGAATACATATCGCTCTTCTGGAACAATAACAAAAGAAAAATTGAAAATAGTTTATAATGGTGGAAAGCTAGACTATCATCAAACATATTACAAAGCAGTTGTTGAGTATATGAAAACCTTGACAAAGAATAATGTATTAAATAGCACTATTGTGGAAGAAAGTTCAAAGAAAAAAAGAGTTGACAATTATGTTTTCATAATTGATGAAATAAATAGAGGGAATATTTCAAAAATTTTTGGGGAACTAATTACTCTAATTGAAAAGACAAAAAGAAATGGCGCGGCAGAAGAAATGTCTGTTATGTTGCCATATAGTAAGTTTACTTTTTCGGTACCTAATAATGTATATATCATTGGTACAATGAATACTGCAGATAGGTCAATTTCACTTATAGATACTGCTTTAAGACGAAGATTTAAATTTATTGAAATGATGCCAAATCCTGATTTAATAGATACGAAAGAAATTAAATCTAAAGACGGAAAAACAATAAATATTAATTATATTTTGGAAACAATGAATAAAAGAATAGAATATTTGTTTGATAGAGAACATACTATAGGTCACTCTTATTTCATTAAAATTAAAAATATTAGTGATTTAGATAATGTTATGAGAAATGAAATTATACCATTGCTTCAGGAATATTTTTATGAGGATTATAAAAAAATTAGAATGATACTGGGAGATAATCAAAAGGAAGATGATATAAAAGTATTTATTAAAGAAATAGATGAAAAAGAAAAGCTATTTGGAGAGGAAGGAATAGATTTTATTGATGAAGAAAAACAAATGTATGAAATAAATGATGAGCAATTTACAGATTATGATTTCTATAAATATTTGCAGTAATATAAGGTTTATAAAATGAAGAGAAAGTGTATAACAGTACAAGAGTACAAAAAAATTGTATTGAGCCCAGGTGATAAAGAGGGTGATAATGACAACAAAAAACTTTTTGATGAGTTATGTCAATTTGTAGATGACTTTACTGGTGCAAAAAATGTTGAAGATGATGTTTCTTTGTTTATAAAAAAAGGAAAAGATAAACAAGGAACATTTGTTCAAATAACGAATTATGTTGGGTTAATACAATTGCCTAATGGACACCAAATAGATATATTACCCAAGATTTATTTTACAAATAGTGTAGAAAATAATTCATATGATATAACAAACAAGTATAGTTATGTTGATGTAAATCAAAAAGAAAGTGATGATATTAAAATAACTAAAAAAATATTTGTAGATATGTTTTGTACTTTAAAAAATATAAAAAAAGCTAAAGTATTAAGAAATGGTGATTTAGAAGTAAAAAATAAACCAATTTTTGAAATTTATATATCTATGTTTCTTAGCAGTTTAAATGAGTTGATAAAAAAAGGTTTAAGATCTATTTATTTGAATAAATTGGAGAATGTATCATTTTTTAAAGGAAAATTAATGATTAACCAACATATCAAACATAATATTGTTCACAAAGAAAAATTTTACACTCAGTTTGATGAGTTTTCATATAATCGGGTAGAAAATAGGTTATTAAAAAGTACTTTGGTGAAATTGCTAAAAATCTCAAAAGATGCAAAAAATATACAGAACATAAAAGAGGATCTTGTATTTTTTGATTTGGTTGACACTTCTATAAATTATAAAAATGATTTTAAAAAAGTAATGATTGATAAAAGTACAAAGGAATATGATGAATTATTAAAGTGGGCTGAAGTATTTTTGGATAATAAATCTTTTATCACTTTTTCTGGTTCTCATGGGGCTAAAGCTTTATTATATAAAATGAATGATTTGTTCGAATCATATGTAGCAAAGAGAATCAGAAATGTTTTTGGTGATACTTATGAAATAAAAACACAATCAACAAGTAAAAAATTATTTGATAACCCACAGAAATTCACTTTAAGGCCTGATATTGTTTTAAGGGATAAATTTAATAATACTATTATAATGGACACAAAGTGGAAAAAGTTGATAAATGATGAAAGAAAAAACTATGGTATTTCACAAATGGATATGTATCAAATGTTTGCATATTCTATAAGACATGCATGTGGTAATGCTAATAAGTTGCCGAAGGTGTATTTACTATACCCATCAAATAGTTTAGAGAGGGTTAATAAAAATTACCTATCAAGCACAAAATGCGGAGATGTAAACATAGAAACTTTTATGATTAACTTTACTGACGAAAAGCCTTATATAGACAATAGTTTAAAAGAACTGAAAGAAAAAATCTCAAAATCTAAAAATGAATAATTAAAGATATGGTTTTTATTTGTCATTTTTAATAATAAAAAAAAGCGAAATGTACAAATTTTTGTACACATAAAATGTTATAATTTTCTCATAGTTAAGGTTATAAAAAAATAAGCATATAAGGGCTTGTATAACTCGCTCTTACGATAGAAATGTAGAGGTGAAACCTATGAGCTATATGTGTAAAAAAGGTGAAAAGAAGTATGCCAAAAATGATTAAGTGTCCTAAGTGTCAAACAGAATTTGAGATTGATGAGAATTATTATCTTGACATTGTTCAACAGGTGAAGAATGAGGAATTTGAGAAAGAACTTGCAAGTAGACTTGCAGAGGTTAAAGCCACAAATGAACTTGCAATAAAAAATAGGGAACAGGAACTTGTTAATAAGTATAATCGAGAGCTTGCTGAACTAAGAAACGAAAAAGAAGCAGAGATTATAAGATTAAATGGTGACTTAAAGAATAAAGATATAGAACTAGAGCAGGCGAGTATCTTACAAAGGCAAATAACCTTTTGGTTGACTTAGAACTTACAAAGGTTGCAAAAAAGAATCCAACATTAAAGAGTATGATGATAGAGCAAGGTGTTGCAACTGAAGATGACTTTAAGAGAAAAAAGTCTAAAAAGGAAGGTGAATAATAAAAAATAGAGGGTCTTACCCTATATTTAAATGCACGGTTAGATTTTTAAGGAATGTTTTAGCATTATCATCAAGTTTATATGGAAGTAGTCGATAACCCCAATTCATTGAAGAAACAACATAAATTATATTGAAAGAGTTAAGGGACATAATAAATATAAAAAAATCTAGTGAAAATGCATATGCGAGTGTAATATGCATTTTTTGTATATTGTATATTGTATACTTGTGGTAAATTAGAATTAGTGAACATAATGGCAAGATGTGAAAAGAGATGATGATTTGTGAAGAATGTGAGAGAAAGGAGCAGTTATGAAAAAAGAAGATATTAAAGAAATAAGAAAAGTATATGATGAAACATCTTTAAAAGATGAAGAAATTGATGAATTGAGTAATTATTACAAACAAAAAGCAAAACAAATAATTGATGGCAGAAAAAAAAGAGAAAAAGAAACAGGGGAGCATTTTGAGGCTAAGTATAAAATGTATATATTGCCACACAAAAGTTTTGTATCGGAGTATGAGTGTTATGGACATGGTAAGTTAAGTGGGAAGAGATACTGTTTTAAAATGGATTCATACAAAAATGCTATTTTGCTGAACATTGAAGAAGTAATTAATTGTATTGCTGACTGCGCAAATGAATATTGCAATTGGCGGTTTAAAGTGATGCCAGAAGATGAGTTTTTAAAGGAATATGAAGAATATAAAAAAGTACATTTAAAAGACTTAGAGAAAAGTCATTTTGTTTATGGGTTTAATGGTGCACATATTGATGTAGATAATATACTCAAGCAACCTAAACGAAAAAGATGTTGTCAGTGGGGGTGTTTAATTAGAAGTTATTATGGAGATTATGGGATTTTTGGAGAACCAATATGTGCAATACCATATTATTCATTATGTTGTGATAGGGCAGGACATACAAGTGCAATCATAGATTATAAAAAAACTAATGAAGGTATAGTGTTTGAGACAATGAACTCAATTTATGAAGTAAAAGAGATTAAAGATTTTGAGTATATAAATCAGTTGGAAGAGTTTGACAAATACAAAAAAAGTAAATTTTACAATGATTTATTCAAATTTGTAGAAGATGAAGAAAACAAAATAATGAATAACATTATGGAATTATGGAAGTAATAGAAAAAGAAACTGCATATGAATTGTATAAAAATTATAATACTTTAATAAAAACGGGATTGACATCTGTATAAGTAAATGTATTGACAAAATCATTAAAAAGTTGCAAGATATAAATTAGTATAATTTGGCATATATCATAGAGTCAAAATTATAAACGTAGTTAATAAAGAAGGAGAGACAATTATGGAAATTATTGTTACGAACGACAATTTTGAAAGTGAAGTTTTAAAATCTGATAAACCTGTTCTTGCAGATTTTTTTGCTACTTGGTGTGGACCTTGTACTGCTCTTGCGCCAATTATAAAAGAAATCGCTGAAGAGAGAGCAGATATAAAGGTAGTAAAGATAGATGTAGATAAAAATATGGAACTTGCGAGTAAATTTAAAGTAATGTCTATACCTACTATTATAATATTTAAAAATGGTGAAGCAGTTAATAGGACTATGGGGTTACAACCAAAAGAAAAGATTTTGGAATTATTGTAATTTGGTGTAATTTGGCTAATAGAAAATATGTATTTATGCTCTAACTTTGTGGAGAGATTATGATTGGAGTGCTAGTAAATGTTGTTGCTATACTTGTAGGTGCTATAATTGGTGTACTTTTTAATAAAGTTTTGTCAGAAAAGATAACATCTGCTGTTATGATGTCACTTGGGATAGTGACTTTTATAATTGGAATTAAAACAGCACTTAAGATTCAAAATGAGTTATTATTGACACTATCAGTAGCAATAGGAACTATAATAGACATAGATAAATATGTAAATGATTTAGGAGAGTTCTTTAAAAAATCATTTGCAAAGAATGCAAATGATTCACGTTTCGCAGAAGCATTTGCATCAGCGAGTATTCTTTTTGCTGTTGGTGCTATGTCGGTGCTTGGCAGTATAGAAGCAGGACTAAATCATGACTATAGTGTTTTATTTTTAAAATCGACTCTTGACTTTTGTGCTGCACTTATTTATGGCTCAACACTTGGTATAGGAGTTGCATTTTCTTCATTTACTATTTTAGTATTTGAGGGACTTATTGCATTATTTGCAGGTTCACTTACATTTTTGGCAAAAGATGAGTTACTTATGAATGAGTTTTCTGCAGTGGGAAATCTTCTTGTGATGATGATTGGACTAAATCTTATGGGAGTGACAAAAGTAAAACTTGCCAATATGTTGCCATCAATAGTAATGGTCGTAGTACTATACAGTTTTATAAAGTGATACATATTGACAAATATCTAAATTATGATATAATGAAGGTGAGAAAAAATGTTGCAAAGAAAAAAGCACCTTTCCCAAGGGTGCTTTTTTAATAACTAGTTAAAGTGGTTATTAAGCCACATGCAGATATAGTAAGCAATTATGCTTGCAACTATACCAACAACTATTTCGAGAAAAAAGTGTTGCATTGAAACCTCCTTTCGTAAATTACTCTACTACTCAGTAGGCAAGAACAATTATATCATATATTACAAACAAAAACTATATGGATGTTATAAGTAAAAAGAGAATAATTAGAATTATATACGCATTAGTTGTGCTGACATTTGTAAATGTTTCATCTATCAAGACTTATGCGGTTAATATAGCAACTATGGGACTTGATAAAAGTCTTATGTCTACTTATCTTGCTGAAGATGAAAGTGGAAATAAAGATGTGATGCAAGTTGTAGATGATTTTATTTATAATTATATAAAACCAGAGATGAGTGATTTTGAAAAAGAAATTATGATTATAAAATATCTTGTGGCAACTACAACTTATGATGAAGATGAAGAGTATAATGATTCACCAGAGATAACTGACAGTTATAAAGCCTATGGTGCACTCGTAAACCATAAGGCAACTTGCTCTGGATATGCAAAAGCTTTTGACCTTATCGCGAAAAAATGCAATTTGTCATCCATAGTTGTAACTGGAAATGCAGTAAACTCAAAAGGTGTAGAAGCACCTCACGCATGGAATCAAATTTATCTTGATGGTGAATGGTATAATGTGGATGTTACTTGGGAAGACCCGGTAACTAATATAGAACTTGGCTTTAATCAACTTTTTAATAATTATATAAATGGAACAGATGCAGAGTTTAACATAAATCATTTTAGAGAGAATGGTCATACTTGCACTGCTACAAAGTATGGAAAAGAACTTGTTGCATATTATCTTAATACTGGTGTTATTGATTTTAATGCAAATGTCGATGCAATTAGAAAGTTTTATGAGGCACAAATTTTAATGCTTATTACTGGTGGCAAGAAAGAAGAGGCAGATGCGATAATACAAAAACTAATGTTGCTTGGCACTAAATATGATGATAATTCCAATTTTATAGATGCAAATGACATAGCAATAAATGCATATATACATAGTAAACTTGCTATGGGAGACCGAATAATTACTATAGTAACTATCCCTAATACCAATAACATGTTTAGCATTGATAGGAGCGATTGGCTCAAAAACAATATAAACATAGAGGGAAAAACAAGCCTAAATAAGGTCTTTTTAAATGATGGGGCTTATGACACTCGTATATTAATATTCACATTTGAGCCTTAAACATACATTTTTGGGGCTATGTGCTAAATTTAATAGTTTTTTAATACTTTTTTATCATATTTTGTTGAAAAAATAGGGTTTTTTATTGTATAATGTATAAGAAAAAGTGTGCAATTAATTTGCGCAATATTTGTTTTATGTAATAAAATAATCAGTTTTATAAAACATTTGGAGTACATTATGAAAGCAATTAAAAGAATTTTAAAAACATTATCAATTTTAATGGTGGTAGGGCTTGTTCTTTTACCAGCAAGTTTTACTTTTGCAACAAATGTGGGTAGAGAACTGACTGATAGAGAAAATGCTGCATTCATAGTTCGTGATGAGTGGACAGCGTGGGTTAAAGGATTTACAGCATCTTTATCAGAACTTGATAAAAATGCAACATCAAGAATTTATACCAACATGGATTATTATGATATGCAATATAGATTTACAGAAAAATATAAAAAAGTTCCTGAGTACTTAGATGAAGATGGAAAGCCAACTCAGAAACTTAAAGATTTGATAAAAGAAAAAAGAAAAGAGTTAAATGGAGCAAAAGCTCGTGATGGTTTTTTGGCATTTACATCAACTCAAAATGGTTCTCGCATATCATATACCATTAATGGATCATTGCCAAATTTAAATATAGGATATTCCTATGATATGATAAGTTGGACTAAATGGGATGGTTCAAGTATTAATCTTGACAATAATGAAACTATATATGTATGGAATAAAAGTAATACTTTATCGCTTGATAACCATAATGGTTTATATTTTGATATGTCAGGGGCTATAAATGCTAGTGGCAATGTCAATTCGTTAATTAATTTTAGAGAAGATGTACCTGATTATTCATTTTTTGGTTTATTTTTGGAATGTAGAAATTTAAAACAAGCACCAGAACTTCCTGCAACAACTGTAGGAAATTATGCTTATACCTATATGTTTTCTGGATGTAGAGGTTTATTAAGTGCACCAGAATTACCAGCAACAAATATTGGCAATTATTGTTATGCTGGTATGTTTAATGGTTGCCAAAATATGACAAGTGCACCAGTTATTCTTCCAGCAAAAATATTAAAAGAAAATTGTTATGCATCGATGTTTAAAGGCTGTGAAGCTTTAACAACTGCACCACTACTTCCTGCGACAACACTTGTAAATAATTGTTATAATAGAATTTTTGATGGTTGCACAAATCTTAGATATATAGAATTAAGTTATAAAGGAATATTAGACAGTGCTTATTTTAATAATTGGGTAAATAATGTAGCTGATAGTGGTGAAATATTGTATGATGGACCAACAGCAACTTTTGGTGCTAGCGCAATTCCAAAAGATGATACTAATAGGTGGATTATAACTCAATCACCAACAGAACTTAGATTCTTGGCAAATGAAGCATCAACAATAAAGTATGTTATTAACGGTAATGTAGCACCAAGAATTTCGTATTCTTATGATAGGACAACATGGACAGATTGGGATGCAAATACAGTTATAAATTTAGCAACTAATGAAAATATATATGTAAAAAATAGTACTCTAAATTTATCAACCGGCACAAATAATTATGTACAATTTGTTATGACAGGAAGTTTATCAGGTGGTGGAGATATAAGTTCTATGGTTAATTATAATAGTGTGAGACGCTATTGTTTTTATCGTTTATTTAAAGATTGCACGAGCCTTGTATCATCTCCGATACTCCCTGCGACAGAGGTTGTAGAAGCTTGTTATTCTGAGATGTTTAAGGGATGTACTAATTTAGCAGCAGCACCAGCACTGCCTGCTACAGTTCTTGCTGATAGTTGCTATAAAAATATGTTTGATGGTTGTACGAGTCTACAAGTAGCACCAGAGTTACCAGCAACTACACTTATGGCAGAGTGTTATTTTAGTATGTTTAAAGGATGTACAAATTTAACAACTGCACCTACAACTTTACCAGCAACCACATTATCCTACTCTTGTTATGAATGTATGTTTGATGGCTGTACTAATTTAACAACAGTCCCAACCACACTTCCAGCAACAACACTTAGAAATTATTGTTATCGATATATGTTTAGAAATTGTGAAAATCTTGCACAGGCACCAGAGATTCTAGCTACAACACTTGAAAGGGAATGTTGTTATGCAATGTTCCTTGGCTGTAAAAATCTTACTACTGCACCTACAACTTTACCAGCAACCACATTATCCTACGGTTGTTATTGTTGTATGTTCTGGGATTGTGAGAATTTAACTACAGCACCTACACTTCCAGCAACAACTCTTGCAAGTCATTGTTATGAATATATGTTTAATGGTTGTAAACATTTACAAGTAGCACCAGAACTCCCAGCCACTACACTTGAAGATAGTTGTTATAGATATATGTTTTTTAATTGTGAAAATTTGACACAAGCACCAGAGCTACCAGCAACTACACTTGTAGTTAATTCCTATGCAGCTATGTTTTCTGGCTGTACAAGTTTAACCACAGCACCAGAACTTCCAGCAACATCACTCGTAACAGGTTGCTACCATAACTTATTTGATGGTTGCACAAATCTTAATTTTATAAATATAGGATGGACAGGTGATTTTGGTCTTTCCTGTTTCTCTAATTGGGTTAGAGGTGTTGCAGATACAGGAACATTTGTGTATAAAGGAACACATACAAGTAACTTCGGTTCTTCTTATATACCAAAAGATTCTGCCCACAAATGGGAAATCAAGGAACATGCATACCTAGTGTTTGAAGCCTTAGAAGATAATTCTAAAATTAATATTCAGGCTCATAATGGAGCAAATATAAGTGGTGTTCAAGTATCTAGTGATGAAATTAATTGGACTACTTGGGGGACAACTGTAAAAACACTTAATAGTGGAGAGAAAATATATGTAAGGAATACAAATAATACATTGTCAACTAGTTATGATGATTATGTTAATTTCACTATGTCTAGTGGTAGTTTTAAATCTTATGGTAATATATATGCCTTGATTAATAATAGTGCTTTGACAAATTATTGTTTTGAATCTTTATTTGGTGGTTGTGTTAATTTAAAAGTGGCTCCAGAACTGCCTGCTACAACTCTAGCTCCTTATTGCTATGATGGTATGTTTTATATGTGTACAGGACTTACAAAAGCTCCAGAACTACCAGCAACAACTCTTGCTGATAGTTGTTATAAGAATATGTTTAATAAGTGCAGTAACCTTAATTACATAAAAATAGGTTATACTGGAGATATAATGGGAATATCTTTTAATAATTGGGTTGAACAAGTTGCAGATTCTGGAACATTCGTTTATAAAGGAACATATAGAGATTATGGAGCATCAGCTATACCAAAAGATGATACACATAAGTGGATTGTACTTGATTCTGAATATTTAAAATTTACAGCAAAAGCGAACAATTCTAGTGTAGCATATTCAAAAACTGGAACGGTTGATACTAGTGGTATACAAATATCAACAGATGAAGTAAATTGGACTGCTTGGAATGGATCAGCAAGAACTTTAAATAATAATGATGTTTTATATGTAAGAAATACTAATTCTACACTTTCAATCGGAGTATTCAGATATATGAAATTTGTTATGACAGGAACTATTGCTGCAAGTGGAAATGTGAATGCTATGATTAATAATTCAAATTTGACTAACTATTGTTTCAACCAATTGTTTTCAGGTTGTACAAGTTTGACAACAGCTCCAGTGCTCCCTTCTAATGTTTTAGCTAGCTATTGTTATGCCAATATGTTTGAAGGGACAGGGCTAACGGTTGCACCAGAACTGCCATCTACTTCATTAAGTGAAGGTTGCTATAGTAGGATGTTTTTGGGGTGTACTAGTTTAACTCGAGCACCATATCTTCCAGCACCTAATACACTACAAAGTGAATGCTATTTCCGTATGTTTTCTGGCTGTACAAGTCTTAATTATGTAAAAATTGGATGGACAGGTCACTTAGATTCTACTAGTTTTTCTTGGTGGTTAGAAAATGTGGCACCGACAGGGACGTTAGTATATAATAATGTTAGTGGTTACACAGTTCCTTCTGGAAGTTCAGGGAAGCCAGCTGGCTGGACACTTCTTGCAAGTGATTAGGGATTAGGATATGAAAAATTAAGATTAAAAAGAATATATAAATGAAATAATATTATGCAAAATCTTAAAAAATTTCAAATTAAAAAGGTTTATAAAACCTGAAAGGAAAGTATGAAAAGTTTAACAAAAAAAGTTTTAATAATTATTTTATCAGTTTTAATTATGGGTGCTTTAACTGCCATCCCTGGTTTTGCTGAAACACAAGAAGAGTTAAAAAGAATTTTTGTGACACGGGAAGAGATAAATCTTTGGATAAATGGGGATGCAACTTCAACTGGCATGAGTGAAATTTTAGCCAATATGGAAGTTAATATGCAACAACAAGTTCAATCACGAGTTAAATATGAGATGTCTATTCGTGGTATCAAAGATAATGCGGAGACTACAACTGCAAGTCCATAATGGGATTTGAAACTGATGTAGTAGAATATATTATAAGGGCGGATTGTCCGCCCTTTTATATTGTTGCAATTATGTATATATGATATAATCATAGGGATAAAATGATTTATGTATATATAAAGAAAGAATTGGCAAAATTTGAAACAGACATAAGAGACTTATGTCTCGCTTTTTTTACTTTACAAAAAATAACCTATATAATAGAAAGCAATACTACGGATGAGAGTATTGATACTGTAGGGGCGAAGCCTTGTGAGCCCCAAATAGCGAATGATGATATTGTTGTGAATGACTACTATACTGGAGCGCTTTCTGGCGACCGCCTCCAAATCAAATCAGAACTTAAAAGGCAACTTTATAATTATTTATCAAAATTAACTGGAAAAACTCTTTTATGGGGAACACTAACTGGTATTCGCCCAGTAAATATAGTCACTAAAATAATAGAAGATTTAGTAGGTAACCCTCTACTCACTGATGATTATATACGAAATGAATTAAAAAAAGAATATTATATAAGCGATTTAAAGGCTAATGAATTAATAAGGATAGCAAAAAAAGAAATTGAAATTCTAAATCGCCCTGAAGTTAAAGATTATAAAAAATCATATAGCATTTATGTAGGTGTCCCATTTTGTAAAAGCACATGTCTTTATTGTTCATTTACATCATTTAATATAGAAAAGTTTTCAAAATATGTAGACACCTATCTTGAAACACTTGAGAAAGATTTTAAAAGTCGAATTGCAAGCATAGGAGGAAAGGCTCTTACACTTTATATTGGTGGTGGCACACCTACTTCGCTTAATGAGGAACAATTTGAAAGACTTCTTACTATTATAGATAAATATGTTGATAAGAGTAAATGCATAGAGTATACAGTTGAAGCAGGAAGACCAGATACTATAACTAAAGAAAAGTTAATAATTATGAAAAAGCATGGAGTTACTCGTATCTCTATCAATCCACAGAGTTTTAACCAGAGAACTCTTGACCTTATAGGCAGAAAACATACAGTAAAGGATGTAATTAAAAAATTTAAACTTGCGAGAAGTCTTGGTTTTGACAATATAAATATGGATATAATTTTGGGACTACCAAATGAACACTTACTTAATGTATTAAAAACTTTAAATGGCATTAGAAAACTTAAACCTGATTCATTTACAGTTCATTCTCTTGCACTTAAGAGAGCAGCAAGACTCAATTTTGAACTTGACTCGTGGACTAAAAATTATTATCTTGCAGGGCTTGGCAATCAAAGAAGGGCGAAGTTTTGCGAACCTGAAGGTAGAAGAGAGATAGACAAAATGTTTAAGTGGAGTGAATATTTAGCAAAATATCTTAATTTACATCCATATTATTTATATCGACAAAAAAATATGGCAGGAAATCTTGAAAATGTAGGCTATGCTAAAGATGGAAAAGAATGTGTGTATAATATTATGATGATGAGTGAGAGACACACTGTGTATGGCTTTGGTACTGCTACTACTAAAAAAGTTTTTTATGAAAATGATGGAAGTAAGAGAATAGAAAGTGAAGAAGGATATAAATCAGTAATTGATTATTGTAAGTCATTTGATACTATATAAAATTTAAAAAATGTTATACGAAATTAAAAACGGAACAGTTTCTCTTGGTGGTAATGAGATTTTGTCTCATTTTAATTTTCGTATGGTTGACAATGAGAAGATAGGTATAGTAGGTAGAAATGGTGCAGGGAAAACTACACTTCTTAAACTTATGAATGGCGATATTGGGCTTGATTATAATGAAGACAACACAATGGGAGAGATTGTCAAGTCAAAAGATTATAATGTATCATTTATGAGACAACAGTTAGCAGGCGAGGGGTCACAGAACATCGATGATGCAGGTATCACAGTATATCAATATTTATTGATTGCATTTGAGAAACTGCTTGATATGGAAAGAAAGATTGAGATGATTACTGAAGATTTAAGTAATAATTATGATGAAAAGAAAGCAAATGATTTAAATGCATTGATAGATAGTTATAATTATGAAGGCGGTGAAACATACATTAAAGAATTAAAAACTGGGTTTAGAAAGTTTGGTTTTAGCGAACTTGATTTAGATAAGCCTATGAGCCAATTTTCAGGAGGTCAAACTACAAAGATATCTCTTTTAAAACTATTGCTTTCAAAACCTGATGTTCTTTTACTTGATGAACCTACAAATCACCTTGACATAGAAGCGATTGAGTGGATGGAAAATTATTTAAAGAACTATAAGAAAAATGTTGTAGTAGTTTCACATGATAGAATGTTCCTTGATAATATTTGTAATGTGATTTATGATGTAGAAAATAAAATAACACAAAGATATGATGGAAATTATACTGATTTTGTAGCACAAAAAGAGATTAATTATCAACTAAAACTTGCAGAATACAATAAAAACTTAAAAGAGATAGAAAGGCTTACTGCACTTGCGGATAGATTTAGATATAAAGCGACAAAAGCAAAGATGGTTCAGTCGAAAGATAAAGTTATAGAGAAGTTGGAAGCAAAAACATTTAAGCCAGATGAGGCTGATACAAAAACATTTCATGTAAAAATAGTGCCAAATAAGGCTGGTGGAAAAGAAGTGCTTAGGTGCAGAAATCTTGTTGTGGGGTATGGCGCACAAAACTTAAGCACCACACCTAATGCGATTGCGGAAGTGAGTTTAACAGTTAGTAGACATGATAGACTTGCAGTTATAGGAGCGAATGGTACAGGCAAGTCAACTTTTATAAAAACGATTGTTGGAGTGCTTCCTAAGATTGAAGGCACATATGAATATGGACATGAGATAGAGTATGAGTATTTTGACCAAAGAATAGCAGAAAATAACTCTACGAAAACAGTATTTAATGACTTTTCAGATGAGTTCCCTACATATACTAATACAGAAGTTAGAAATAGACTTGGAAGATTTTTATTTGGAGAAGAAGATATAGAAAAAAGAGTATGTGATTTATCTGGAGGAGAAAAAGTAAGATTATGTCTTTCGAAAATTTTTGAAAGAAAACCAAACTTGCTTATACTGGATGAGCCGACAAATCATTTGGATATACTTGGAAAAGAAAGTCTTGAGAACATATTAGATGATTATGATGGCACAGTAATTTTCGTTTCACACGATAGATATTTTGTAAAAAAGATAGCAAGTAAAGTATTGCTATTTGAGAAAAAAGAAGTTGAGACAAACAATAATGAATTAAAACTAATTAGCGACACTCATTTATTTGAATTCGGATATGATGACTATGAGAAGTATGTAAAAGAAAAAGAATTGAAGAGTGATAATTATATAGCAAAAGGTGATTTAAGAGAGCAGGTTACACCTCTACGAAAAGATAATGGCGATGTGGGTTCGCAAGATGTGCCAATACAAATAGATAAAGAGAGTGCCTCGTTTAAAAATGATTTGGTAGAATTATCAAGTAAAGATAACTACATGTTAAATAAGCAAAAGAATAAAAATCAAAAGAGAACCAAAAAACTTGAAGAAGAGATTGAAAAAATAGAACAAGAAATAGAAGAATTAAATAAAAGTTTGCTTGATGAAAAAATACAAACTAATTTTGAAGAATTAAATAGTATTAACGAAAAAATTAAAGAAAAAAGTAGTGAACTTTTAGAGAAATATAGTGAGTGGGATGAAATATCATAATGTTAAATAAAAATATAAAGAACTTAATATCAATAATTGTGTTTGCCGTATTTTTGATTATAGGGTTTAATATTTTTATTAAAAGATATGAGATAAAAGTTAAATCGCAAACTATTGTGGATAAATATATATTAAATAATGTTGAAGAAAAGTCAGAAATAAATAGTGATGAATTAAAAGAAATAAGCGAAGATAGTATAAATCATAATGATATAAATGAAAACAGCACTAATATTGGTGATATTAATAGAACTTCTACACAAAATATAGATAATTCATATAATGATTTAGGGCTCCTTGATGTAAGTGAATATTTAGAAGAAACTAAAATATCAGAAGGTAATGAAAAATTATTTTCGGAATACGAGAAATTCATTAGTGATTTAAGAAATTACAAAAACTCTAAATACTATAAATTAAATACAGATTATGTAAATGAAATGTATAATAGAATATGTTTTATTGGCGATTCAAATGTTTTAAAGATTCAAAGATTAAAATATATAAATGATAAGAATATTTTTCCATTTGGCGCTCTTATGTTAAAGGATATAATAAAAAAAGCAGATGACAAATCTGCCATTGATGTAAGTGATTTTGATTATGCAGTGATTTGGATAGGATATAATATAAAATATATAGAAAATTCAGAACATTTTATAAGTGAATATAATGCTCTAATTGAAAAATTAAAAAAACAAAATCCTAAAATAAAGGTATATGTATGTTCACTCCTTCCTGCTACAAAAGAAAAGATTGATGAAGATATAGCAAATGGTGCAATTCATAATTTTTATAAAGGCGTAGAATATGATGCTGCACTAAATGAATATTTTAATGAAAACTATATAAATACAAAAGTTTTCATAAAGGATAATACTGATTATACAAGTGATGGTTTCCATATGCAGACAACATTTTACGATAGAATGATATCATATGTAGGTTTTTATATTAATTTTATGGAAGCAAAGGGGAAACATAATGGTATTTAGTAGTTTTTATTTTCTATTATATTTTTTGCCACTTTTTTTTATAAGTTATTTTTTAGTAGAAAATAAATACAAAAATATAACACTACTTTTATATAGTATAGGTTTTTATGCATTTGGATGCTTTGATAACCTATATTATGTTTTGATATTGATAGGGTCACTTGTTATTAATTATTTTATCACTGTAGGGATAGAAGAGAATGACGTTGATAACAATGTTCATAGCGATAATTCAGTGGCGAAATTAAGTGGAAATCACCCAATCAGTAGGAGTAAGGCATCATACAATTATCGCTATAAAAAGAGTAATAAAAGCATAAGAGTTTTATTATTGGTAGTATCGCTTATATTAAACTTCGGTAATTTATTTATTTTTAAGTATTATAATTTTTTTATAGATGTAGTAAATCTTATAAATAAAAATATTACAATTAATAAATTAAATCTTATACTTCCTATAGGAATAAGTTTTTATACATTTCAAATTGTGTCATATGTTATAGATGTGTATTTTAAAAAAATAAAAGCGGAAAGAAACTTTGTAGATTTTGCTACTTATGTAATTATGTTTCCTCAACTTATAGCAGGACCAATAGTGAGATTTAAAGACATAGTTAAAGAAATTAAGTTAGATAGAAGTGTGTTACTTAAAAATGTTTATGAGGGGCTCTCTATATTTATAATTGGACTTGCAAGTAAAGTGATAATTGCAAATCAATTATCACTTGTAAATGTAGACATTTCAGATGTAGGTTATGATAGACTATGTGTCATAGCAGCGTGGGGTGGGGCTATATCATATAGTATGCAAATGTATTTTGATTTCTTTGGTTATTCACTTATGGCTATAGGACTTGGAAAGATGATAGGGATAACTATTCCAGATAATTTTAAAGACCCATTTTTATCGCTGTCAGTTGAAGAGTATTGGAGAAGATGGCATATAACATTATCTACTTGGTTTAGAGATTATCTTATGTATCCAATTCTACTATCAAAGCCAATTAAAAAGATTAGAAATGCATTTAATAAAATTAATAAAAAGTTTTCATCATTTATTACTACATTTGTGGCTATGTTTATAGTATGGGCTGCGACTGGACTTTGGCATGGAGCGAATTTTAATTATGTCATTTGGGGACTATATTTTTTTATCTTTATGGTGTTGGAGCAACTAATTTTTTCAAAAACATTTTTGAAAATCAAGCCACTTGCACATATATATTTATTAATTGTAATCATTATCTCATTTGTTATATTCTCAAATGAAAACTTAAATGATATGATGTTATACTTTTCAAAAATGTTTGGGGTAAATGCGACATTTATAAATGAAACATTTGACATGACAATAATGAACAATGTGAGGGCTATCATTATAGGTATCTTGTGTGTAATTAAAATACCAAACACTATATATATGTATGTAAAGAATAATGTAGCATTAAATATTGTAGTTATGATTTTGCTGCTTGGGGTATCATTATTTTTAATATATTTAGGTTACAATGACCCATTTTTGTATTTTAGATTTTAAAAAAATAAACACAAACTTTTCACTTTGCCTACTTGGTATATCTTGCAATATTTATAAAAATGCATTATAATAAGTGGGTATTAAATTGTTTATAAGGGTACACATTGTTGTAAGGGCAAATGCTATATGCCCGAAAGGAGAACAAAATGAAAAAGATTATAAGTGTGTTATTAATAGTTATGATGATTACATCATCAATTATGCCAGTAAGTGCTGCTACATATACAACAGGTGCAGTTGTTGGAACAGTTGTATCTAAAACACCAACAAATATATTTTATAAAGACCTTGTTAGATTTGAAGAAGTAGCAACTAATACTTATGGAAAACAATCAAGAATTATAAATGCTACAAGATATAATGGCAGTGCTACTACTTGGATTGTTCGTCTTGAAATAGGAACTGGTGAAGAGAAGACAACTTCAGATTATGTTTTAAATGTCGCACCATATTCAAAAGATATGGCAACTAATCAAATCGTTTCTGTACCTGCAAATGGAAAAATTGAAGAAGGCGTTGCTATTTATGGACCAAGTTGGTTCTATTTTGGAGTATTTGATAACACAAAGCATGACCTTTGCGGATTTATGGTAGCAGAGAGAATTAGAAGATATTCTGCTTGGACTGATTTAAGATTCAATGGAACTAATAAGAGAGGAATTGCTTACACTGGTTCTTATACTGAAAATAGTAGTTCTAATTTCCTTGAGAGCCATATGGAATCAGTTCAATAGTTTTTATCAAGTTTAAAATATTGGATAAACTTTTATTGGGTGGATAATATCCACCCTTTTTCTTGAAAATTTGCTAAAAAAACGTCATAAAAAAAGTGTTTAAAAATCAATATTTTTTAGGGGAAATATGACAAAATTATTAACAAAAAATAGCAAAAAATAGGCGATTTGTTGCTTAAAAATATATTGACAAGATACTAAAAAGTGATATAATTATTGTATAAATTCTATAGGAGGAAAAACAATGATGAGTAAAAGAATTATGGCTTCTTGCCTTGCACTTACTATGGTGTTTGGGATGTCATTAAATTCATTTGCAGCTCTTAGAAACACAACTGGTTCAACAACTATCATCAGTGGTGGTGTTGCTTCAACAGTTAATGCTGGTTCAGGTCAATCAGTTTATACTAATGCAGCTGGACAAGTTATTCATGAGAGATCAGTTAGACGTGTTAGTATCGCAGATTTTAACCGTTTACTTGATGTATGTAATGAAAACTATAGTGAAAAAGGTTTAGTTAAGAAAGTTCAAGGTGCTAATGGTGCTATTGAAGGAACAGCAGAGCCTGTAGGTTCTGATGTAACTAATCCAGAGAGTTATGATGCTCATACTAATGCGCTTCAAAAGCCATTATCAGAGCGTCAATATACTGGAAGAACAGTAGATGTTAAGCATCTCGTTTATGGACCTATCAATGAACTTACTGGAAAACCAACTGTTGAAAGAATTGATACTGAGCAACTTAAGTTACAAAGTATGCATGATTATGTTTCTCAAGGCAAAAAAATCAGATTTGTTAATGGTGTAAGACTTTCTGATACAGAATTCGTTATCAGAGTAGATTGCGACATTCAAGACACAGATCCAAAAGCTGCTCAAACTTTCAGAGGTGATTACTACGTATCAGTATTACCTTACAGAGAGAGAGAGGCTGGTGTTGATGCTCAAGGAAAGATGAGAACAGAGGCTGTAAATGTTCCTGATGAGTTTGGTGATCTTTACAATAACAAAATGTTTGGACCAGCATGGTTCTTCTGTATGTTATTTGATGAGTCTCAACCAGCAGGAAAGAGAGATATCATCGGATATCTTGTAGCCCAAAGAATTACAAGATGGCCAGATTGGAACGATACTCGTTTCTATTATGGAGAAACTCCATTAAGAAAATTAAGAGATGGTGTTGTTGTTAATGTTCCAAACCCAACTCAAATTGCTAGAGAGTCTGCTGCTGTTTATAAAGTAGTAGGTAAAGATGAGCAATGGTCAGATAAGGGAACTGAGATGAAGGACCCTTCAACTGGTGAGAAGGTATTACGTGCAGGACAAAAACAACTTATCAGAAACACATTTGTTGATGTAAGTTTAAAATATCCAAGAATATCTTATGCTTACCCAACAGCAAGTTCTAATACTTGGTTGGCTACAGTTCAAGCCAACAATGCAAATTGGTAATCTAAGTAGAGAATAAAATCTTTTACTAGTAAAAGAAGTCCCTGCTTATAGCGGGGCTTTTTTTTGTCCAAATTTTATGATATAATGAAAGACATGAATATTAAAAGAAGTATAATAATAAGCATACTAATTATATTTAATCTGCAGTTGGCAGTTTTTTCGGCACCATTAAATAAAAAGGTTTATGGTCCCGTAAATGAAGATGCTATTAATGTGTTTTATCAAAAGAGGCTTGTTCAAAATGAAAACTCATTATTTGGACAATATCGTGATAGTACACCTATTTATAGTGTTGATGTAAAAGATAATAAAAAGAATTATATAGCACTTACATTTGATAGTTCATGGAATGACCAACATACAAAACCATTATTAGATATTCTTGATAAATATGATGCAAAGGCAACATTTTTTTTAACGGCTTTTTATGTATGGGCACATCAAGAATCAGTTAAGGAAATATTACGAAGAGGGCATGAGATAGGTAACCATTCAAATAAGCATGTAAGGTTTCCAGAGTATGGTGAAAACAGAATCATAGAGGAAATCGAACAATGTCATGCAGCAGTTAAAGAAGTAACTGGGGTAGATATGTGTTTATTCCGATTCCCTTATGGCAATTATAATAATTTATCTATTAGACTGCTTAAAGAGAGAGGGTATTATCCTATTCAATGGACTCACGATTCACTTGATTGGAAAAATGAAAGTGTAGAAGCAATTATATATAGGCTCGGAAGTGAAGATAGTTACCATGCAGGTAATATAATTTTATTCCATAATGGGGCAGATTTTACAGTTCAGGCTTTAGATACAATTCTTAAAATTACTAAACAGAAAGGTTTAAAGTGTGTGAAAGTTTCAGATTTAATATATGAAAAAGATTTTTATATAGATAGGAGAGGGATACAAAAATCAAAAATAGATATAGATGTTGCAATAGCGACTTCATCAAATGTGAAGTAAGAGAAAAACACAGATGATATGAATGTAAAACGAAATATGAATAGAGATATTGTAGGTTATATGTTTTACTTCATATCAGGAAAATCTGACAATAATTCTTCAGCAAATACCCCATATCTTTCAAACTTGGCATAGAGCATGATATAGTTTTGCTCTTTTAGTAAGTTATTGTTAATAATAAAATCATTGTCAATATGTGTGATAGAATCTGAACTAAAATTGGGTTCAGTGTAGTAGCCAGCAAATTTAAAACCATAACAATTATAGTCATCTGGTAATGTAAATGGAACATTATTTTTTGTATTATATGATATACTTATACTTTCATTAAAGTTATTAGTTAGAACGCCTGGAATTATATCATACAATTTAGGGATGTTTTTTTTATGCACTAAATAAGTTGGCAAACTATCCTTGGTATAATAAAAAAACTTTGCTGTATCAATGATGCTTGCATATGTACTTGCAAAAAAGTCAGAGCCATATGGGTCTTTGCCATCAGCCAAACTACCTGTATATCCTTCATCTAATCTAAAATGATAAAAGAAAGTTTTGTCAAAATACAAAAAGTCTAAAAATTTATTATTATTTAGGCAATAGCCTAAAAATGTGTCAAATTGTTTTTGCTCAACAAAATTACTACCAATTTTTTGAGTTAAAAAGTACTTGCCAAGTGCATTGCCAACAATTGGAAACCCAACTCCTGATTTATTGTCCCAGTTTTTGCAAATGGCATACAAGTCATCAACATTTTTTATATTATAACTACTTAAATGTTGTGCCCCATCTTTTTTGCTAACAATGTATGAATAGAACTCATAAAAAAAGTCATTAAATAAATCTTCTTTGTTAAGATAGATATAGTCAGGCAAGACAAAATTGATAGTTAGATTTACATTATCTGGTAAATCAGATGAAATAGAGACTTTGTCATTTGAAAATGTGCATGAACTAAACACACTTAATAAAAGTGATAAAGATATTATTATTAAAAATATTTTAGTTTTAAATATGCTCATAATGTATATTATATCATAAGTATTGTAAGCATTCTATAATGAAAGTATTTTAAATCAGTATAATAATGTGAAAAATAGTGGATGGTTAGGGCTCTTCCTAAATTGATTATTGGCAAAAAGCCTATAAATTCACTAAAATAATGGATTATTTTAAAAGATTTTAGACATTAAATACTTGCAAAAAGTAAAAAATTATGCTATTATAATTGGGCTTGTCCGTATAGGACATATGTGTTAAGTTGGTAAATGATGTCACATTTACCAAATCACCGAAAACGACAGTGCAGGAACTAAAAATTGTAGGTTCTTATACTGCACACCAGAGTAAGGAGGAAAATTAAATGACATTTGTACCAAAGGCAAATGACATTGCCACAAAGAAGTGGTATGTCATTGATTGCGACGGTGTAGTCCTTGGCCGTCTTGCAACCAAAGCCGCAGAAATCTTACAAGGAAAGCATAAAACAACTTATATGCCAAATGTAGATATGGGCGATTACATAGTTGTAGTAAATGCTGAAAAAGTAAAAGTTACTGGAAAGAAACTTGACCAAAAAATTTATTTCCATCATACTGGATGGCTTGGCGGAGGAAGATATATCACACTTCGTGAATTAAAAAGTAAGTTCCCTGAAAGAGTCGTTGAGTATGCAATAAAGGGAATGTTACCAAAGGGACCTCTTGGCAGACAAATGTATAAAAAGTTATTTGTTTATGCTGGACCAGAACACAAACACAAGGCTCAGAAACCTGAGACCTTAAAGGTATAGGAGGTAAACCCATATGGCAAAGTCAAGAGAAAGATATTATGGAACTGGTAGAAGAAAAAAATCTGTAGCAAGAGTTTATCTTATGCCGGGCAAAGGTGAAATCACAATCAATAAAAGATCACTTGATGATTATGTTGGTCTTGAAACATTGAAGAAAATAATTAATCAACCATTTGTAGCAACTAAAACAGAAGGAAAGTTTGATGTTTTAGTAAATGTTTATGGCGGTGGAACATCAGGTCAAGCAGGAGCAATAAGACATGGTGTTGCAAGAGCACTCCTTGAAGTTGATAAAGATTATAGAGCAGTTCTTAAAAAAGAAGGTTTTTTAACAAGAGACCCAAGAATGAAAGAAAGAAAGAAATATGGTCTTAAATCAGCAAGACGCGCACCACAATTCTCTAAGAGATAGTATTATAAGAGATAGTATTTAAAGAGTATATTTATAAGCCCCCACCTTATAGGGGGGCTTTTTATTTTTGGCAAAATGTGGTATTATATATGTAATATTTAGGAAAGGAGTATAACTACTTTTGTAGTTATAGTTTGTTTATATGAGATTAAAATTATTTAAGAAAATAATACTATTGTCATCTTTAACTTTACTTGTATTTAATTTATTTGCCTGCAAAGGTAAGGAGAGTGAAGTTGTAGAAAGTGAAACTACAGTAGATGAAACTCTTGAAAATACAGATGAGTTTGATGGCAATGTTATGGAAGTTGTAAATATTGATGAAGGAGCATTCAGCAAGACTTTATCAAAACCTTTTAAGAAAGATACATATACCAAAAAAGAACAAACTAATATGAGTGCTGTAAAAACAGTTCTTGATAGTATAGATTTTGATAAGGATAATAAGATTATTGAATGCTTATATGGTGATTTAGAAAGTGATTTGAGTATATGGTCACTTTATAGTGATAGAAGTGGCAAAACACTTAATAATTATGGTGTGTTAATAAGAAGTAATGGAAATAATTATGTATTTGAAGATGTATGTCATGGAAATAATCCAACAGTAGATGTTGATGAAGAAAATGGAGTTATATTAATTTCTGGTGGCATAATGGAGGGAACAGGAACTCTTACAGAAGCACTGTATATATTTAAAGTAACTGATGGCAAAGTAGAAAAACTTGGATTTATTGACCCTTATGAAGTTCAAAATTATTTTGCTGAAAACATCACTTTTGATGTGAATAATAATGTAGTTACATTTAAATTAGGAAATAAAGTAATAAATGAATTTACTAATACAGAGGATGGACAGGGCACACTTCGAGCAATAGCAATAGGCGACCAGATTGCTTATGAAATTGATGAAGACCACAGTGTAAGAGTAAACGTAACTCCTGGGCTTCAGTTTGTGTCTATTACTACTATGGAGCAAGTAAAAAAAGATATGTCATCAGGTAAGATAGTGTTTGTAGCATCAGGCTCTGAGATGTTGCCAGTAGTTGTAGAAGATGATAGTACTAAAACAGAAGATGAGCAAAGAATAACTATGAACAATCCAGCCGGTTCAAACATAGGTACATCTACAGTGCTTAGTTATGAAAATACACCAACATTTACGGCTGATGTAAAATTAAATGGTGCAGATGCAACATTTTCTAATATAAGAGTGAATGAATAAAGGGTAAAGATATGTGTGGAATAATTGGTTTTACTGGAACTGGAGATGCAAGAGGAATAATTTTAGATGGGCTTAAAAGACTTGAGTATAGAGGTTATGACTCGGCAGGAATAGCCATCCAGCGTAATAATGAAATAAATATGGTAAAAGCGCAAGGCAAGGTCGACAATCTTGTTAATCTTGCTGTGGCAAATGATAAATTAATTGGAACTTGTGGTATAGGTCACACCAGGTGGGCTACACACGGCATCCCAAATGATATAAATGCACATCCACATATGTCAGAAGATGGTAAGTTTGCTATTGTACATAATGGTATCATAGAAAATCAAGCCGAGATAAAAGAAAAACTTCTTAAAAAAGGAATGACATTTAAAAGTGAAACAGACACTGAAGTAATGGTTCAACTTTTGTCTTTCAATTATAATGGCGATATAAAAAAAGCAATTATGAAAACAGTATCAGAGGTTACAGGCTCATACGGTATAGGTGTACTTTGTACTGATAACCCTGGCGTGATATATGCAGCAAAAGTCGCAAGTCCTCTTATCATAGGGATAGGCGTTGGAGAAAATTATTTTGGTTCTGATATAACTGCATTTATAAATCACACAAAAAATGTCATAGACCTTGATGACAATGAACTCGCTGAGATTCATAAAGACAAAGTGATAATATATGACTATAAAGGCGAAGAGATAAAAAAAGAAATTAGAAAAGTTACTTGGGACATTGCTGCAGCAGAAAAGAGCGGGTATGAACATTTTATGATTAAAGAGATAATGGAACAACCTGCAGCGATAAAAGCAACTATAGAACCAAGAATTAAAAATGGAAAAATTGACTTTGATGAATTAAATCTTGATATTTTAAAGTATAATAGAGTCTTGATTACTGCGTGTGGCTCTGCATATTATGCTGGCTGTGTAGGTAAACTTGTCATAGAAAAACTTGCAAGACTTCATGTTAGTATGGATGTAGCAAGTGAACTTAGATACAGTGACCCTATGATAGATGAAGAAACTCTTGTTATAGTAGTAAGTCAATCAGGCGAAACTGCAGATACTATAGCGGCTATAAAAGAAGCAAAAAGTAAAGGAGCAACAGTCCTTGCGATTGTAAATGTTGTAGGTAGCACTATAGCAAAGTTATCAGACTATGTAATATATACTTGGGCAGGACCAGAAATAGCAGTTGCTACAACTAAAGGTTATACAACTCAAGTAGCAGTATTTTATATGTTTGCAGTATGGGCTGCAAAGAAACTAAATAAAATAGATGACAAACAGTTAGAAGAGTATACAAACATTATAAAACATTTGCCAGAGAGAGCACAAAGAGCACTCGACTTAAATGCAAAAGTAAAAACTCTTGCTGACAAATATTACCACAACAAATCTATTTTCTTCATAGGAAGATATTTTGATTATGCAGTTTGTCTTGAAGGTTCACTAAAATTAAAAGAAATATCATATATACATTCAGAAGCATATGCAGCAGGAGAACTTAAGCATGGAACAATAGCACTAATTGATGAAGGGCGATTAGTAGTTGCAGCATGTTGCTATGAGCCATTACTTGATAAAATAATTTCAAATATACAACAGGTAAAGGCAAGAGGCGCAGAGGTGTTGGCACTTGCTATGGAAGACAATAAAAAGATATTTAAAGAAGCCGATGATGTTTTACTTGTTCCAAAAACAAATGAATTATTTATGTCACTTGTAGAGATAATTCCACTTCAACTTTTTGCATATTATGTGGCAAAAAATAATAAATGTGACATAGATAAACCAAAGAACCTTGCTAAATCAGTTACAGTGGAGTAATGAAAACACTAATAAAAAAAATATTAACGATTATAATGTTATTATCTTTAACATTTTCTTTTACATCTTTTGCTGCACAGTCCATCACACCTATAGAACAAAATGCCATTAATATTTTAAGTGGTTCATATGCTCCGTATTATTTTAGTAAAAACCATCAATTGTATCTTAAAGCAAATGCAATTAAAAATCTAAACAGACCTATACATACTGTAATTATTGGCAGCAGTCACTTGCAGTCACTCTCTACATCTGATGTAGGAGCCGATTGTATCAATCTGTCAATAGGTGGAGGCACCTTTCAAGATAAATTAAATATTCTTGGATTGCTTGATTATTACAATATAAAATATAGCAGAGTAATTATGGATTTTACTCTTACTGAATTATGTAATTATATTAAGGCAGATACAAAATCAAATCCATTTAATAGTTTTGGAAACTATTTTATAAGTGTTATAAAGAATAAAAAAAAGAGTAAACCCATAACTAACTTTAACAATTATTATAAAAACGAAGAGGACTTTGACTTGACAAAAAAAATCAATGAGTATGAGTTAGATAAAAACTTATTTTATTATAGAAATGATTTTTCTACGTTGTATGGTGCTTTTATATATGAAAACCGTGGAGTATATATGGGAGAACTGAATAAATTAATTGATGCAGAATCTAATATTAAGAATTTCAAAGTCAGTAGTGAAGCCAAATCTATAGTTATAGATACTATTAAGTATTTTAATAAAAAAAATATAAAAGTAAATTTAATGATGGTTCCAAAGCCACCGGTTATATTTGATAAGTTAGAGATGCATAAATACCAAGTTGTTAGAGAAATGACAGAACTTTTTATAAATCTTGTAGTGTATTATGGTTGTAGAATTGAAGGGGCTTATGACCCACATTATATAGGTGCTACAATGGATGATTTCTATGATGGATACCATATGTATCCAGAATCATTTAAAAAGTTTTATCATTTTGATTAGGAGGATAGAATGAAGCAATTTTTAGTAGAGGGAATGAGTTGTGCTGCATGTCAAGCGAGAGTTGAAAAAGCAGTAAGTAAAGTAGATGGAGTTAAATCTTGTAGTGTGTCACTACTTACTAATTCTATGGGAGTAGAAGGCACAGCATCGGATAGTGATATTATAAAAGCAGTAGTGGATGCGGGTTATGGTGCTAAAGTTAAAGGTGCAGATAAAAGTGAAAAGAAAAGTAGTTCTTATGATGAGGCACTTAAAGACACAGAGACACCAAAGTTAGTCAAGAGGCTTATAAGTTCTGCATTCTTTTTAATAGTTCTTATGTATATAACTATGGGACACAATATGCTTAACTTCCCACTTCCAAAGTTTTTCGAGCATAACCATATAGCACTTGCGATAACGCAGATGTTACTTGCAATTATAGTTATGCTTATCAATCAAAAGTTTTTCACAAGTGGCTTAAAATCTCTTATACATCTTGCACCAAATATGGATACACTTGTAGCACTTGGTTCTACTGCATCATTCGCATGGAGTTTAGTAGTGCTTTATCAGATGTGTGGATTAATAACAAATGGCGCAAGCAATATGGATTTGATGCCATTATATCACAATGAATTATATTTTGAATCGGCAGCAATGATACCATGTCTTATAACTATTGGTAAAACTCTTGAAGCCATGTCAAAAGGTAGAACTACTGACGCACTTAAATCACTTATGAAACTTGCACCAAAGACTGCAAGACTTGTAGTAAATGGAGTAGAAAAAATTGTACCAATAGAAGAAGTAAATATAGGAGATGTATTTAAAGTTATTCCAGGAGAAAATATACCAGTAGATGGAGTTGTGATAGATGGTGTAACGGCTGTAAATGAATCAGCGCTAACTGGTGAATCAATTCCTATAGATAAAAATGTCGGCGATAAAGTTTCTGCAGCAACTACAAATGAGTCAGGAGTTATTATTTGTAAGGCAGAGAGAGTTGGTGAAGATACAACTTTAAGTAAAATTATAAATATGGTTTCAGATGCAGCCGCAACAAAGGCACCTATCGCAAGAATAGCAGACAAAGTTTCTTTGGTATTTGTGCCTTCAGTAATAGGTATAGCATTTATTGTAACAGTTCTTTGGCTTGTCATAGGAAAAGAGAGTTTTAGTTTTGCACTTGCACGTGGCATATCAGTATTAGTTATTTCTTGCCCATGTGCTTTGGGACTTGCTACACCAGTTGCCATCATGGTTGGAAATGGTATGGGTGCAAAAAATGGAATACTTTTTAAGACGAGTGAGTCTCTTGAGAATCTTGGGAAAATGCAAATAATAGCACTTGATAAAACAGGAACTATAACTAAAGGCGAACCCAAAGTAACAGATATTTATAAGATAAATGCAAAAGATGACAAAGAACTTATAAATGTTGCCTATGCACTTGAAAAAAATTCGGAGCATCCACTCGCAAAGGCAATAGTTAGTTATGTTGATGGCAATATAGGGTTAGACCAGATAACCTCTTTTGCAACAGATTTCAAAATTCTTCCAGGCAATGGTCTGACAGCAAAGATTGATGGCAAAGTGGCAAATGCTGGCAGTGAAAAGTTTATTAAAACTCTTGTGCCACTTGATAATAATGTACTTACTAAATCAGTAGCATTTGCAAATGAAGGTAAGACACCACTCTTTTTTGAATTAGATGGTAGACTACTTGGTATAATTGCAGTTGCTGATGTGGTGAAAGATGATTCTGAAAAGGCTATAAAAGAATTAGATAATCTTGGTGTTGCAACAGTTATGCTCACAGGCGATAATATAACTACTGCAAATGCAATCGCAAAAATAGCAGGAGTTAAAAATGTAGTAGCAGGAGTAATGCCCGATGGAAAAGAAAGTGTAATTAAAAAATTGCAACAATATGGAAAAGTGGCCATGGTAGGAGATGGAATAAATGATGCACCTGCACTCGTGAGAGCAGATATAGGTATAGCCATCGGAGCAGGAACAGATGTTGCAATAGATAGTGCTGATGTAGTCCTTATGAATAGTAAACTTACAGATGTATCAGCGGCGATAAGATTGAGTTTAGCAACCGTAAGAAATATTCATCAAAATTTATTTTGGGCATTCTTTTATAACGTAATTTGTATACCACTTGCAGCAGGATTATTTACATATAAAATGAATCCTATGGTAGGTGCAGCCGCTATGAGTTTATCAAGTTTTACTGTATGTATGAATGCACTTAGACTTAATTTATTTAATGTACATAAAAATACAAAAACTAATCGTTTACCAATCAATATAGATATAAATAGTAACAATGTAGGGATAAACATTGTGAGCCCGAAAGGAGAAGGAACTATGAAAAAAGTTGTAAAAGTAGAAGGAATGATGTGCCCACACTGTGAGGGTAGAGTAAAAGAGGCATTTGAAAAAAATGCAAAAGTTGAGAGCGCAGTGGCTTCTCATGAGAAAAAAACTGTAGAATTAAGTTTGAAAGAAGATATGACTGCTGATGAAGCAAAAACAATAGTTGAAGATGCAGGATATAAGTTTATAGGACTTGAATAATTAGATATTAACAAAATATAAATTGCATTAAAACTTGTTTTATGATAATATATATATATATAGAACACAATGTAGAAACTAATAAAACTCTACATTGTGTTATGTTTAATTTTTGATAATGAAAAAACAACTATTTAAAAAAATAATAATTTGCATAATTATTGTAGTTATGACATTTGAGACATTTGCAGCTGAAAGGATAATAACTGGAGGGATAGACTCAATGCTTGACAATGGGCCAGGTGCGATGACTGAACTTTTAGTTGCAGGAGATTCATATGCTGAGAGATTTTATAAGGATGAAAAGGGGAGAGACTTAAGGTTGTTTCCATATTTTCAAGAGGGACATACTATAGAGGAAAATTGGGAAAAACTATTTGATGCATTTACTACCTATAAAAAAATGTTATTTTTATCTATAAGTGTAAATGATAGACATCGAAATACTCATCCAAGTGTATTTGAAAATCAACTTAGAAATCTCTTCGCAGTGGCTAAGATGATGAATAAATATGTGTTTGTTCATTCTTATATGTATTATGACTTATCAAGTGCAAATAATTTTATGTTCACTACAGCCGAGTATGATGCTATGATTAGAAAAGTTATAATGGAATTCCCTGATACTGTATATTTTATAGATATGAGTGACTGCGTAGGAAAAGAGTATATGAATGAGGATGGAATACATTATAATAAAAAATTTAACGATACACTATATGATAGAATACTATTTATGATTGATTATATAAAGAGGAAAAATAAAAATGAATAGTGAGAAACTAACTAAAGATGATATAAAAAAAATTGAGGCAGAGATAGAGGAAAGAAAACTTGTGCTAAGACCTAAAATACTTGAAGATTTAAAAGCAGCGAGAGCACAAGGAGACCTTTCTGAAAACTTTGAATACTATGCAGCAAAAAAAAATAATAGAGAAAATAATTCAAGAATAGAATATTTGGAAAATATGATTAAACATGCAATAATTCTTGATGATAGTGATTCAAGTGGAGTGAGCCTAAATAATACTGTAAAAGTAAAGTTTATAGAAGAAGGAACAGATGAAAGTTTATGGGAAGAGGACAATTATAAAATAGTTACTTCTATAAGAGCAGATTCAAGAAAAAATAAAATTAGTATTGAGTCACCACTTGGAAAAGCCTTGCTTGGTAAGAATATAGAAGAGATAGTTGATGTAGTTCTTGAGAATGGTTCAAGTTATAAACTTAAAGTAATTGAAATAGATAAAACTACTGATGCGGAGGATGACAATATAAAATTATTTTAGGAGGATATATATATGAGTAAAGAGTTTTACACTATGGAGAAAATAGTAGCACTTTGTAAAAACAGAGGATTTTTATTTCCTGGCTCTGAAATATATGGAGGGCTTGCAAACTCTTGGGACTATGGAAATCTTGGTGTTGAATTAAAAAATAATATAAAAGATGCTTGGAGAAAAAAGTTTGTGCAAGAGTCTAAATATAATGTAGGACTTGACTCCGCTATTCTTATGAACCCACAAACTTGGGTTGCTTCAGGGCATCTTAGTTCTTTTTCAGACCCTCTTATGGACTGCAAAGATTGTAAACAAAGATTTAGAGCAGATAAACTCATAGAAGATTTTGCAAAAAATAATGGAATAGAACTTACATCATCTATTGATGGTTGGTCTCATGAAGAGATGGAAACTTGGATAAAGGAACATAATGTTCCATGTCCAGAATGTGGAAAACAGAATTGGACTAATATAAGAGAGTTCAATCTTATGTTTAAGACATTTCAAGGCGTAACAGAAGATGCAAAAAATACAATTTATTTGAGACCAGAAACTGCACAAGGAATATTTGTCAATTTTAAAAATGTCCAAAGAACAAGCCGTAGAAAAATACCTTTTGGTATTGCTCAAGTAGGTAAATCTTTTAGAAATGAGATAACTCCAGGAAACTTCATATTCCGTATAAGAGAGTTTGAGCAAATGGAATTAGAGTTTTTCTGCAAACCTGATACTGACCTTGAATGGTTTGCTTATTGGAAAAAATATTGTATAGATTGGCTTCACAATTTAGGGCTTAAAGATGAACAGTTAAGATATCGTGACCACGATAAAGAGGAATTATCATTTTATAGTAAGGCTACAACAGACATAGAGTTCTTATTCCCATTTGGATGGGGTGAACTTTGGGGAATTGCTGATAGAACTGACTATGATTTATCGCAACATATGAAAGTGTCTGGTGAGGACCTTCAGTATTTTGATGAAGAGACAAATGAAAAATATACTCCTTATGTTATAGAGCCATCACTTGGTGCTGATAGAGTTACTCTTGCATTTATATGTGCTGCATATGATGAAGAGGTGGTAGGTGACAATGATGTAAGAACTGTTATGCATTTCCATCCTGCCATAGCCCCTATAAAGATAGCAGTTCTTCCTCTATCTAAAAAATTATCAGAACCAGCAATGAAGATATATGAAGAATTGTGCAAATATTATATGTGTGATTTTGATGACAGAGGGACTATAGGAAAAAGATATAGAAGAGAAGATGAAATAGGAACACCATATTGTATAACTTATGATTTTGATAGTGAAAATGATAAACAAGTAACTATAAGAGAAAGAGACAGTATGGAGCAAGTAAGAGTTCCTATAGATAGTTTAAAATCATATTTTGAGAATAAGTTTGTGTTCTAATGAGTAGTAAGTTAATTATTGAAAAATTTAAAGAATCGGCAACATCAATATTGCCAGTAGTGGCTATAGTTTTTTTAGTATCACTCACACCGCTATTTTACCTGACAGCAAATGAGTTAAAAATATTCTTGCTATCAGCAGTTTCATTGATTATAGGGATGACATTGTTTAATATTGGTGCAGGGCTATCTATGACACTTATGGGAGATTATGCAGGCTCAAGCCTTATGAAAACAAAGAAAATACTTCTTATCTTGTCAGTTGCATTGTTTATGGGTATACTTGTGACTATAGCAGAACCTGATTTAATTGTTTTAAGTCAACAGGTTGAAGATGTAGTAAATAGTTCAACATTTATATTAAGCGTTGCGGCTGGAGTAGGAGTGTTTTTAGTAATAGCACTATTAAAATCAATATTTAATAAGTCACTTGCTACATTATTGTTATTGTTTTATATGCTGATATTTGCATTGTCAGCATTGCTTATAGAAATTGATAAGTGGGAACTTTTACCACTTGCATTTGATTCTGGCGGTGTAACTACTGGACCGATAACTGTGCCATTTATAATGGCATTCGGTGTAGGTATAGCCACAACATTAGGTGGTAAAAATGGAAATGAAAATTCATTTGGATTTGTAGCACTTTGTTCTATAGGACCAATATTAGTAGTTCTTTTGTCACTCATTATGTCAAAGGGAACTATAAGTTATACACTTTCAAATTACACTATGGAAGCAATGTTATCTGAAGGACTTTTGCATGAAATCTTATATGAAGCAAGTAATGTACTTCGGGCTTTAGGACTTATATTTGTCTTTTTCTTATTATTAAATCTATTTATAATAAAATTACCTATAAAAAAATTATTGCAAATAGTAATAGGTTTAGTAATAACATTTATAGGTTTAGTTATTTTCTTGACAACTGCTTCAATAGGATTTTTACCTATAGGTTTTAGTCTCGGTAGTCAAATTGTAAAATCAAATAGAATTATATCAATAGGTCTATGTTTCGTTATAGGTATGACAGTTGTACTTGCGGAACCTGCAATTCATGTTTTAACCAGCCAAGTAGAAACAGTTACTGGTGGAAGTGTATCAAGGAAATCAATGTTGTTAGCACTTTCTATAGGTGTAGGAGTAGCGATTGCACTATCTATAGTTAGAATTATGGTAGGCTTTTCAATAATATTTTATTTGATACCTGGATATTTTATATCACTAGCATTATCGCTATTTGTTCCACCACTTTATACGGCTATAGCATTTGATTCAGGTGGAGTTGCAAGTGGACCACTTACTTCAACATTTATTGTGCCATTTATGATAGGGGCTTGTGTAGAGTATTCAGGAGTACACAATGTATTGGAATTTGCTTTTGGGGTTGTAGCAATGGTAGCAATGATACCACTTATAACTATTCAGTTACTTGGCTTTAGAGCAGTAGTAAGTAAAATTGTGAGAGATAGAATATCAATGACCAGAATTTTAAGAGCGGATGATAATCAAATTATATATTTTGAATAAAGTGAATCTTTAAAAGTTAATTTATAAAAAGTAAAATATTATGAATCCAAATAATAAAAATAAAGATGAAAAAGAAAAAAGGCTAACTTCTACAAAAAAATTAAGTCTTTTGTTTGTAGTAGTAAAAAAAGGTAAAGTAGATTATTATCTTGATTTGATTGAAGATATGGGCGTTAATTTACAGATATCTATGATTGGAAATGGAACTACTAAGTCAGCCATATTTTCAGATGAGATAGGAAGTAAATCTATAATCTTAAGTGTAGTAAAAGAAGATAATACTGATGAAATAATGTCGGCATTGGGAAGAAAGTTTAAGGAAATAAAAGATGGTAAAGGTGTGGCATGGACAGTACCACTGTCAAGTGTTATGGGAGTTACATTTTTTAATTTCTTGAGTAATAATGTAGGAAGTATAATTTAAATCTATATATGGTAGTGAACATTGATGGAGAGGAGAATAGTTGTGGATAAGTTTGAAATGATAATTGTAATTGCAAATGCAGGTTTCTCTGGCGAAGTAATGGATGTGGCAAGAGCATCTGGTGCCATGGGAGGAACTGTTGTGCATGCAAGAGGCACAGGAAGAAAAGAAGCAGAAGAAACATTTAAAATCACTGTTAATCCAGAAAAAGATTTAATCATTATAGCAGTTAATGCAAAGGTAAAAGATGATGTACTTAAAGCAATTTATGATAAGGCTGGTCTCAATACAGAGGCAAATGCAGTAGCATTCTCTGTGCCTATAGATAGCGCAGTGGGGATAAAGTAGTTAGTTATTGATAAAAATGCTTTAGTTATTGATAAATATGCTTCAGTTATTGAAAAACCTGCTTCGGTTATTGACAAATATGCTTTAGTTATTGATAATTGGACAGTTGCTGGAGTGTTAGTATTTTCAAGTTATCCACAGGCATATTTTCCACAATTATGTATAACTGGCATAAAGGTCAATGGTGAACCTAAATCTTTGACAAATGTAGCAAAGGAATTGCTCTATAATATAGATGGAAAAGAAAGAAAATCTGTAAATGGACCATCCTGGTTTTACTACAACGGAAGAAAACTGGATGAAATTAGAGCTTTTTATGAGAATAATAAAAGTGAGTAAAAAATAAAGTAATTTAAGGGAAGTTAGAACTTATTTATAATAAATTCTAATATTGAAATACAATAGCGATTATGATATAATGAAAGAACATTAAATGTGAGGGGTATATAAAATGTTAGAGTTTCTACATATAATACACACACACACAATCTCTTCTCAATAGAGTAAATTTTTGTGATGCATTAAAAATAAATTTTGAATATATATTTGAAACCATTGCCTAGTAGGCGGTGGTTTTTTTTGTTTGAATTTGAAAAAGGAGCTATTAAAAATGAAGACTATATTTACAAGAATTATGATAGTGACATTTATATTGTTACATGTAAGTTGTGCTGCATATTTATGTAACAATACAGTTGATAAAGGACCAGCTATAAATGAAGTAGAAAGACCATTATCGGATGAAGAAATATATGAAATGTCTATAAAACAAAATGGCTCTCAAAAAAATAAAAATGATGGGGCTCCTGCAGTTACTGAGATACAAAACCCAATGTCAGATATAGAAAGACAAAAGTCTCAGTTAATTAGTAAAAAAGAAGTGAAGCAAGAATATGGAGAAGTATATTTTGCTTTTTTAGATAATACATTATATTTAAGTGGAATAGAATTGGGAAATGACTTTGAGATTAAAGGGAAAGTAAGTAAGAAAGACAATGAAATTATAGTTCCTTGGAATAGTATTGGAGTAGATGAAAATAGAATTACTAAGGTTACGATTATGAATGAAATACATCCGAGTCCAAGTTTATGTATATTTGCAGGACTAAATAATCTTTTGGAAATTGAAAACTTAGAGTTTTATAAATTGAATGGTTGGAATAGCTTACAAGATTTTTTTCATAACTGTAAATCTTTAAAAACAATAGATTTAGATAAGCTTGATACTAAAGGCATTGAGGATTGGTCGTATATGTTTGATGGGTGTACATCGTTGGAAAGCATTAACCTAACATCAGTAGATATGTCAAATGCAGTAGATTTATCCCACATGTTTAACAATTGTAGTAGTTTAAAAGTTATTGCATTAAAAAATGATATGCTGAAAAAAGTAAAAACTATACATAAAATGTTTAGTGATTGTGTATCTTTAGAGAAAATAGATTTGTCTACTTGGTTTTTTAATAGCTTGGAGGATGCATCACAAGTATTTTCAAATTGTAAAAATCTAATTTATGTTAATTTAAATAATCCTACAACAGTAAATTTGAAAGATATGTCATATATGTTTAATGATTGTGTAAAACTTGAAAAAGTTGATATGAAATCTCTAGATATTAGAAATATAAGTGACGTTAGGGGTATGTTTACAAACACAGATTGCATATCTGAAATTGAATTTAATCATATTGAGCTAAATAATATAAATATTTATGCAGATGATATGTATAATGGTTGTAAGAACCTTAAAAAGCCAGATATTTATGTATTAAAAAATAGTTTATCACTTAAAAGAGTGTTTAATAATTGTCCAAATGTTGAAGAAGTTGATGCATCTATGATTGCTTCATATAATGGTGCAATAGACATTTTAGGTTTTTCAGGGATGAGCAAGCTTAATAAAATTGTGCTTAAGAGAGGGCAAAGAATTGATAACGGCTTACTTGCAAGTAAAGTTCTTTATGTAGATTAAATATGAATAATGAAAGTTGTAAAAATTTACAAGTTAGTGCTATATCAAATATTGGGAATGTGAGAGATAATCATGAAGATAATTTATTCATTCCAAATAAATGTTATATTGATGAAGAATTACAAAAAAATATTAAGTCTAGTCAAAATAATATAGTATTTAGTTATAATGGCAAGTCGGGAGTTTTTGCAGTTTGCGATGGTATGGGGGGACATAATGCTGGAGAGATAGCTAGTAGAATGGCTGTGGAATATATAAAAAACAATTATGATAGTTTTTTGAAAGAAGATGATAAGCAACTACTTAATCTCATTAAAGATTTAAATAACTCAATTTGTGAATATGGTGATAAAAATATAGGGTGTAGTAATATGGGTAGTACATTTTCTAGCATTATAATCTCAAATAATAAAGTGTATTTATTACATGTTGGCGATAGCAGAATCTATAAATATGTAGCTGGAAATCTAACAAAACTATCAAGAGATCATACTGAAGGTGAAAGACTGGTTGATGCTGGTGTAGTAAAGCGAGAAAATTTGGATAAGTTTCCTAATAGAAAACTATTATATAAATATCTAGGAAGAAAAGGAGAACTTGTTGCAGATTGTGAAAAAATAGATGTAATGGCAGGAGAAAGGTTGCTGATAGCAAGTGATGGATTAAGTGATACACTTTCTACTGATGAAATGTTGGGTATATTAAAAGAAAGTAATGAGCCAAAGGAAGTATGCAATAATTTGATAGATAAATGTTTAGAAAAAAAAGAAAAGTGTGCAGATAATGTAACAATAATAATTATCAATATAGAATAGATTTTTGGGGGTAATTTATATGATGATTGGAGAAACAAAACTGGGGTATAAAATTACAGAATTAGTAGGACAAGGTGGATTTGGAACAGTCTATAAAGCTGTAAAGAAGAATAAAGCAATGGAAACAGTAAGAGCACTTAAACATATTTCATTGCCATCAAAAAAGCAGTGGACAGACATATATAATTCTATGGGAAATGATATGGTAAGAACTGATGCTTACTTTGATACTATTTTGCAAGAAATCTTAAATGAAATTCGAATTCTTGCTGATCTTACTAATAAAGGTGTGAAAAATGTTGTCTGGTATTATGAAAATGAGATTGAGGACACACCTTCTCCAAAACATTATGATATATATTTGTTAATGGAGTATCTTACAGCACTTCCATCATATATTGAAACTCATGAATTAAAAGTTAAGGATGTTATAAAGATAGGTACTGACATATTGTCTGCACTTATAGAATGCCATAAAAGAAAAATAATTCATAGAGATATTAAAACAGATAATATTTTTATATCAGAAGATGGTGATTATAAATTAGGTGATTTTGGTGTTTCTAAAAAACTTTCAGATAGAAGTAGAGCTACAAGTATGAAGGGAACACCAAATTATATTGCACCAGAAGTATATCTTGGGGAGGCTTATGATGAAACAGTAGATTTATATTCACTCGGAATAGTATTATATAGACTTTTAAATTATAATCGTAATCCATTTATGCCAGAGTATCCTGTAAGTTTTGATAGTGAAGATGAAGATAGAGCATTTGAAATGAGAATGAAAGGAGAGACACCAAATTATCCAGCTTTTGCGAATGGAGATTTAGGCGACATAATTATAAAATCTATTTCGAATAAAGAAAATAGATTTAAGTCTGCTACTGAATTTAAAGAAGCGCTGGAAAAAGTTGCTTCTAATATGACAAATGAAGAACTGGAAATTGTTGTACTTGAAAATGTATTGAAAAATGTTGATTTTTCTACTTTTGGGTCTGAAGCAAGAAACGATTTAACTCAAATGGCTCAAAACAACTCATCAATAAATAATATGCAACAAAGTATGCAGGCAAACCAAAATAATAATTCTTTTTCAACTAATTCAATGAATAACTCATTTACTACTAATGATACAAACAAAAAGAATAAAATGATTGTTCCATTGATTGCTGGATTAGTGGCTGTAATTGGTATAAGTGCATTTTTATTGTTAAGAGGTGGAGCTGGTAGTAGTGGAACATTTATACAAGAAAATGGAATCACTAAGTTTAAAAAGAAGAACGGAGATTATGCACAAAACGAATGGATTTTTTATGATAATAATGAGTATTATTTTAATGGACGACAAAGTTTAGTAACAAATGAAGCAGTGGATTATAATGGAAAAACTTATTATGTAAATAGTGATGGAGCAAAAATTATTAATGATTGGTATAGGTCTAATGGCAAAGTATATTTTCTTGACGAGAACGGAGAACCTTATAAAGATACTGCTAAAATAATTAATGGCGAAACAGTATTTTTTAATACTGCAGGTGAGATGATAAAAAATGATTGGGCTTCATATGAAGGGTATTATTATTTTGTTGATTCGGAAGGAGTAATGCTTAAAAATACATATAAAAATTTTGGAGCTAATGAATGGTATTACTTAGGAAGTGATGGGAAAATGCTTCAAAGTACATTTTATGATATAGAAGGGAAAACATATTATTTTGAATCTGATGGAAAACTAAAGATGAATTCGTTGGTGTTAGTTGATGGCTCATTATATTTTGCGGGTGTAGATGGAGCAATAGTAAAAGGAGGATGGTGTGCTAACAATCAGTACTATGCTGATGCTAATGGAAAAATATTGATGAATACAACAACTCCAGATGGTGTAAAAGTCGACAGCTCAGGAAGAAGAGTTCAAGAAACTATTGCATACACTCCAGCTCCTACTACAGCTCAATTAAATAATACAATTCCTAATACTACAGTTGCACCTGCTGAGACTACATCAACTACGCAAAACAGTACTTCTTCAATACATTTAGCATCTACAGATAAGGCTTCAGATACTGGCAGTGTTATTTATAGTGGTAAAGTAGATTGGGGTGATCATTTAAGGGATACAATTAAAATTGATTTAGATGAATATGGAGAGTCTGGCAATGCAAGAATTGCTATAAATATTTCAAAAATCAAACCAGATGGGTCTAGTGAAGTAGAAGCATTTAATAGTGTTGTTGAAGACCTTTATGAAGAAGTTTATAATAGAGCAATGAATGAATTGCCATATAAACAATTTGATTTTACTGATACATCATTAGGTACTTGTAATGAAAATGAAGTGATAGTTAATTATAAAGGTGAAATAATATTTGATGACAATCAAAAAGAAAAACTTCATTATAAAATTACATTAAATAGAAAGAGTAGTAATGCAAGTTATATAAAAGTTAAGTAGGTGGTATATATGTTTACAGTTTTGTTGCAAAATGATGATGAGTTTTTTATAAAGAATTTTAATGACTTTGTTGCTACGAGCATCAAAGATATTCAGTTTTTGTGTTACACAGATGTTGATAGAGCTATAAAAGAACTTGAAGATTCAAAAATACATATTGTTGCTGCGATTGGCGGGGATGAATTTATCAAAAGGGTAAATTCATCAGAAAAAATTGATAATAAGTTAGTTAGACTTTTAACTTCAAGTGAGACAAAAATAAAAAAAGATGATATATCAGAAATTAATATATTTCAAAATGGAAAGGCTTTTGTATCAGATATAAGAACGGCAATATCAAGTATAACAGGAAATAGTCTAGGTCAAGTAAATGGCAGATATGTAGTAAGCTTCTTTTCTGTACAAGGTGGAGTTGGGAAATCTACTCTTGCTTATGCTCTTGCGATGGTTGCAGTAAGCCAAGGTAAGCAAGCAATGTATCTTAATTTTGAACCATCCGCATACCTTGATAGGTTTTATACACCAATGGATCCAAAAGGGCTAAATGACCTTTTATATAATTTACGAGATGGCAGAAAAGATGTGCAAGAACAAATATTAAATACAAGGAAAAGAGATGAAAATGGGGTATGGGTTTTACCACCATTTGAGAACATATCAGAGCTATATAAATTAGAAAGAAAACAAGTTGAAGTTTTGATTAGCAACTTACATGAAAAAGTAGATGTAGATTATGTATTTATTGATTTACCTACTGGCTATCAAGAGATGAATATGTGGGTAATGACAATGAGTAATGTTATAGTTCATACTGCATCAAATGTTGCTGGAGGAGAGAGAAGACTTGAGAAAACTTTGCAAGATGTATATTATAAAAATATAGAGTTTGCAGGAAAAACAATTACCGTTATTATAAAAAAGTGTGAAGAACCAATAAAATCAGTAGTAGATATGACGATACCATTTTCAAATAGTTTAAGTAGGGATGTAAAAGTTCTTGAGGTACTTAAGACTAATCCAGGCTATTATAAAGCAATACAAGAACTACTTAATAATATTGAATAAGTTTTATTAAAGGAAGTGGATTATGGAAATTACATATGAAATATTGGATCAAGTACTAAAGCAATCAAGACATCGTCTTGAGAATGAAAAAAAGATTATAGGAAATGTTGATGATACTTACATAAAAGACATTGCTTTTGAAGTACTGAAAAGTGTCTTGGGAACAGATAACATAGATGTAGATACAAGACTTAAAGTTTGTAATTATGTAATAAGTAATACAAGAGGTCTTGGACCAATAGAAGATATTGTAAATGATAAATCTGTAACCGAAATAATGATTAATGGGCCTGATACTATATTTATAGAACAAAATGGTAGACTTAAGCTTACTGATTTAAAATTTGATAGTAGAGAACATCTTGAAGACATAGTCCAAAGGATAGTTGCTAAGGTAAATAGAACAGTAGATGCAGCGAATCCTGTGTGTGATGCTAGACTTCTTGATGGATCACGTGTAAATATAGTTTTATATCCTATAGCACTTAATGGTCCTATAGTAACCATAAGAAAATTTCCAGAAAAAGTTATAGGAATACAAGATTTATTAAATTGGAATTCAATAACACCAGAGGCTGCTGATTTTTTGGAGTCGGCGGTTCGCGCAAGATATAATATATTTGTGAGCGGTGGAACAGGATCAGGAAAAACAACATTTTTAAATGCATTGTCAGGTCTTATCCCATCAGACGAAAGAATTATAACCATAGAAGACTCTGCTGAACTTCAAATAAAAACAATAAAAAACTTAGTTAGTCTTGAAACAAGAAATAAAAATGCAGAAGGTAAAGGGGAAATATCCATGAAATCCCTTATAAAATCTGCACTTCGTATGAGACCTGATAGAATAATTGTAGGAGAAGTTCGTGGCGCTGAAGCCCTTGATATGCTTCAAGCTATGAATACAGGACATGATGGTTCATTATCTACAGGACACGCAAATAATTCAAAAGATATGTTATCAAGACTTGAAACTATGGTTTTGTCTGATTCACAATTTACAGTTGATTCTATAAGACAGCAGATAGCATCAGCTATTGAGATAATTATCCATCTTGGAAGACTTAGTGATAAGTCAAGAAGAACATTGAGTATAGATGAACTTATAACTTATGAAAATGGCGAGTATAAAATGAATAGATTGTTTGAGTTTCATAGAGAAAAAGAATTAAAAAATGATAGAATTGTTGGAAAACTTGAAAGAACAAATAATGCAATGGCTCAAACTCATAAATTTGAGATAATGGGCGTAGAATGTAAGGGATTGTAAATATGGCAAAAGAAAAAATTAAAAAACAAAAAATATATCATACCCCGACTAAGTTTGAAGAGACGGCAAATATTGATTATAGTACATATTATATGACGAAACAAGAAGTTATTTTATATACTGCAATAGGATGTTTTGTTCTATTTGCTATAGGTTATATTTTTTATAGAAGTATATTTGTATCACTTATTTTTGCACTACTTGGAGTTAAGTATCCAGAAATAAAAACAAAAAGTATAATTAGTGATAGGCAGAGAAAAATCAGTAATCAGTTTAAAGATATGTTATATGCTATGCAATCAGCAGTGTCTTCTGGTACATCTGTAGAAAATGCTGTGGGCATGGCACTTGAAGAAATGAGAAAACAATATGCTGATCCAAATACAATCATAATAAAAGAGCTTGAACTTATGGTTAATAGAATATCTGTTGGAACAAATATAGAAGAAGTTTTTGCAGACTTTGCAGCAAGGACACATAATGAAGATGTATTTACATTTTCAAATATATTTGAAATATCAAAAAGAACTGGTGGAAATATAGTTGAAATCATGAGAGAAACGACTACTGTAATATCGGAAAAGATAGAGACTAAGGGTGAGATAGATACGAAACTTGCAGGCCGTAAAGCTGAAGGTAAAGTGATGATAGCAATGCCAATACTACTTATATTCTTCATGAGTAAAACTACAGGAGAGTTTATGGAACCAGTGTTTACGACTTTTACAGGTAGAATTGCTGCGACGGTGTCTTTGGCATTGATAATTGTTGGTGCACTTTGGATGAATAAAATTACTGATATAGAGGTATAGTTATGGAAGAAGTATCAAATGTAACTCCGTTTAGTATGATATATTTATTAATAACTTTTGTTGTATTTCTTTTTCTGTATTTAAGAGGTAAACAGTATAAAGGTTACTGCGAACCGCTTTCAAAAAATGACTTTATGCTTAAAGATGTTTTTGGAGTTGGATTTGCAGTTCTTGATATTATAAAGTATCAGTATGGAACCGCTTTTGATAGGAAGCTTAGAATAAAACTTAGAGAATTGTATCCTATAGATTATAACGATTATTATCTAAGAGTGTATTGGGCACAAAGCTTTACATATCTTGTTATTGGCTTTGTGTTTTCAGGTTTATTATTAAATGCTCTTGGACCTATAGGTATATTTATGGGAGTAGGTCTTGGAGGAGTGTTATTTTACTATTCGTTTAAAGGACTTGATGAAAGGATAGAAAAGAGACACTTAAAAATATCTCTTGATATGCCAGACTTTACTAATAAGATTATAATATTATCTGGTGCTGGACTTACTATAAGAGATGCGCTTATAAAGATATCAAAAGAAATGTCAATAAGCACACCTTTATATGAAGCACTTGCTGAATGTGTCAGTGCTATAGATACAGGTGCAAATGAAACGCAGGCTTTTATGAGACTAACTGATAAATGTAATACGCCTGCTATGAGGAGATTTTCATCAGTAATATTGCAAAATATAAAATATGGAGGTGCAGAAGTTATAAGAGCATTATCGGATATTGCTGATGAACAATGGAATGAAAGAAAGAATGCTTCAGAAAAACTTGCTATGGAAGCTGAGACAAAACTTTTATATCCAATGATGCTTATGCTTTTTGCAGTTATAATTGTCACTATAACACCTGCAGTACTTGGAATGATGTAATAATATGCACATCGCATTTTATTAATAAAAATAGTGCTTTATAAGAAAACTATGCTTATAAAGTTTATATGAGCAAAAGAATGCTCGGGAGGAGAAATTATGATTAAGAATTTTTTAAGAGATGAAGAAGGAATGGGGACAGTTGAACTCGTTCTTATTATCGCAGCACTTGTATCAATTGCAATTATCTTTAGAAATCAAATCATTGGATTTGTAAGAAATACACTTACAGATGTATTTGGAAAAGCTGAACGAGGTGCAGCAGTAACAGATGAATCTATAGTAAAATAATAATCAATTAGTGGATTAAAAGTTTATTATTGCATATTTTACAAGTAGTGGTGATGTTAATCCACTGCTTGTAAATGTTGCCACTGTCTATGCTTTAATAAGATGCATAAAACATATATGTGAAAAGAAGTTATTATGAGAATTAAATTATTTAAAAAAATATATTTCAATGTTATTAAAATTATCTTGTGCTTGATTATTTCTGTATTTTGTTGTTGTGTGATTTATGCTACAGGCAATGATAATAATAGCAATCTAAATGATGAGATTGCAGAAATAGCTTCAGGTAGTGAGATTGCTACAAATAGTAATATAAATGTTAGTTATGATAGTTCATCAAATGATAATAGTAAAGTGGAAATTAATGTTAATAATAATAATATAAATGTTGAAGTAAATAATAGTTCTAAGCAAAATAGTGGTAGTGACTATGTAGATAATAGTAGTAGTGATAGTGAAAGCTCATATAATTTACGAGAAATTGCTGGCTATAAAAGAGATGAAAATATATTAAAAGAAATAGAAAATGATGAAACAGCAAAATCAATGTTTAATGATTTGTTGCATGAATTAAAACCTTACTTAACTGATTTGATTGATGAAAATGTATCAGATACATATAAATTCACTACAAATGATACAATAGAGATAGTAGTTTTCCATCCAATAAAGTTTCTTGGTGCGTTAAAAGATTATGTATTTAATAGTTTAAAAGAAATATTCGCTATAGCAGAAGAAAATTCCGAAATCGTTACAGAATAATATAAATATGAAAAAAATATTTGAAGCGTTAAAACTAAATAAAAAGAAAAAAGGTTCATTGACAGTTGAAGCTGCAATGATTTTCCCTTTAATTATGTTTGTAATGTTTGCAATTATTTATCTTACTATAGTCCATTATCAAAACAATGTGATGATAGCAGAATCTATAAGGGCAATGAATAGGGCAGGGGCGTATTGGCAGTATGCAGATATGGATAAATTTGGTAAAAAAATTGAAAATACAGCATCAAATACTCCAGCGCCTTTTGATTCAAGTTTACCACATAATGGGATAATAAATATTGAAATGATAAAAAATAGGAATGCATATAGAACAATTATAGATGTTGTATCAGAAGCGATATCAAAGGTATCTGGGAGTGCAATTGGCGGAAAGAAAGCAAATACAAAACAATATGTGGATGCAAATGTATCTGGAGTTCAATTTAAGCAATATAGAGATAGTGATAATAAAGATACAATTAGTGATGTTTTAGGTGAAGGGTTTATGTTTTTTGGAGATGATTTAGGAGTTGAGGTAGGAAGAGCATATATAAATCCATTGCTTAGGTTGTCTAAACTTTTTCTTGGATCTAATAGCATTATGGAAAATGCAATGAAAAAGGATATAAAAGTGAGCAGTATAATTTCTAATCAAGCAGAGTTTATACGAAATATTGATACAATATATGATTTGGGCTCTAATATTTATAATATGGTAGTTCCTAAAAAAAGTGGAGATTAGTATATAATATGATAGGTTTTTTTATAAAACATAAAAAAGTTAGAGGTGTCATTACGGTATTTTTAACACTAATATATTTGTCAGTTTATGCACTGATAGGTATATTTGTTGATGGCGGAAGAGTTAGAATGGCAAAAACTGTAATAGAGGATGTACAACAAATTGCTACAGAAAACATTATGTCACAATATAATAGAGGGCTTTATGAGTATTATGGTTTATTTGGAATTACAGATTATGCACAAGAAGATATTGTAAAAGATGTACAAAAACAAATAGAAGAATCAATTGGACTAAAGATTCCACAAGATACAGTGAAAACATTTATTGAGGATGTATGGACTGGTGCACATTCAGCAGTAAGTAATTCAAATATATTTAGTAAAAATAATAGCATAATAGAGAATACAAAAGAATATGTTGGATCAATTGAAGAAGATATAAGAGATTCTCACAAAAGGTTTGATCCTTATGGTGTGAAAATTGAAAAAACAGATGTAGGATACATAGATTTAACAAATACCGAGGCTTTGCGAGCACAAATTAGAGATGAAATGCGATATACAGCACCTTTGGTTTTAGGTGCCAATTTTTTTGATGCAATTAATGAATTTATGTCTTTTGGAGATTGTGCTGATGCAGTTAGTCATGTTGCGGATATTTTAACAAATGTGGACAAAAATATTGATAAAAAACAACAGGATTATTTTACATCATTAAACAATTTTTCTGATAAATTTCATGAGTATGTTGAAGAATGTTATAAGCCAAATGTAAAACTTTGGGGTGAAATGGAGATTGATAAAGAAATAGTTGATGCAGTGCAAAAAGCAAAAGATATTTTAGGAAGTTTATTAGCTTTATCAAATCCAATATCAGCTGTTAATGCACTTTGGAATTTCTTTAATAAGGGGCGTAAAAGTTCTAGTGGAGGTGAAGAACAAAATAAATATATAATTAAAACAGATATGCATTTAGATGAACCATCAGGTGGTTTTGGAAGTATAATTTCATCTGAAGATCCTTTTACCCGATTATCAAAGAGTTTTGATAGGGAATCTGGTTGGCCGAAGGGACTTAAGTTAGACGAAGAAGAATGGACAGACTCAGAAGGTAATACACATATTAGATATTATTATGGGGATATATCAGAAGCAGATCATAGAGAACGGGCTACAAACACAGCAAATGGGCGAATAAATGATTTTCAAAATGATATACAAAACATTATTGATAATTTCTCAAAACCAGCAATTGATTCAATGGAAGATTCAATAAATAAGATAGAAATCTGTATGGATGCTATAAATGATGCAGAAGGTATGTTTTTAGATGGGCATAATAATAATGCAACTTCTGAAGAATCAAAAGGGTTATATAAGAATTACATGTCAACTTATTTAAGACAGTGGAATAATTTGGCTAATCAAAGAAAAATTTTGTTGATCATTAAGGGCGATTTGGAAGAATTGAATAAAACATTGGAAAATGCAAAATCTAGTGCAGATTTAGATTTTGTATGCAATTCAATTGCAAATATTGAAAGCTATAGTATGAGTTGGACTAAACCAAAAGAGGATTCGAGCAAATTAACGAATTATTTATCTAGTGAAAAAGATAAATTTAATAAAATAATGAAAAAACTTGCATCATCAAGTGGTGAACTGGATAGTATGAGAGAGTTGCAAGATAATGCCAATGCTGAAAAGTTGTCTACATCCGTTTTTGATTTACTTAACACTATTGTTACAAATAAAGAAGCAAACGAGAAAGATATTGAGCCTAAAGATGCAGTATTCGGTAAAATTAAAAAACACGAAAAAAGCGAAAATGTAATTTATGATCCAGCAGCTGATGTTGAGCTAAAAGAATTGGATAAAGATAATATTATAGCGAAAATTAAGGAAATAATGAATAAGGCGAAAGAAATTATTACTGCATTACCTGAAAATTTGGTTGGAAATATTTATGATGAAACATATATATTGTCACATTGTCGAGACTATGTGCATACACATAGATATAGTCAATTATCTAATGATGAAAAAGGTAAATATCATAAAAATATAGATACAGTTTTAAATCCAAAATTTGTTGTAGACCAAAGTTCAACAAATTATTTAACCCCACAACAATTTAGTGATTTACAAGTAACACCAGCTGAAATTGAGTATATATTGTGGGGAAATGAGAATACTGCTACAAATGTTACGATAATGTATGCAAATATATTTATAATTAGACTAGCATTAAATTATATTGCGATTCAAGTGAGCCCTGCATCAAGTGCGGAAGTAAATGCCCTTGCAGCTGCATCACTTGTATTTGCGCCAGGAGTTAAGTTCGCTGCACCACTTATATATGCATTGCCTCAATCAATTAAAGAAACAAAACAAATCATGTCGGATTGTCAAAAGGTTAATGTGTGGAATGGAGGAGAAAACTTACATTTATGGAGTTTCTTTACTGATACAATGGTAGAAACTGCAGAAGAAATAACAAAGGAGGCAAAAAAAGCTGCAGAAAAAATAAAGAGTTCAGCAAAAAAGATGCTTACAGATAAGAATGCTGTTACTACGGTACTTTTGTCGGAATCTGTAAGAGCGAATAGTCCTCCAACAAATATTCTTAATGTTTTAAATTTCTTAGAAGGCAATGCTTTGCTGAGTGATATTTTACCAGAAGATGTAGATAAGGGAGATGGAATACAGACAGATAATAAGATAAAGGCTGGATATTCAGATTATTTGTTGATTTATTTGTTTTTGAGAGGCATTGGTAAAGAATCTCAAATAAGTAATTTGCAAGATGTAATAGAAACTAATATGTCTAAAGAAACAACAGGGCAGCCAAATTTTAGATTGAAAAATACTTATTCGCAAATTTCTGTTGAGACAGATGCTACGATTAAGTATATATTTATGACACAATCATTTATGGGTAGAACATTCAGCAATGCAAAAGGATATAATAAGTATTCAATTAAGACTAAAACGGCATTTGCATACTAAGATAATATATAATATGTTTAAATTATTTAGAAAAAAACAAAAAGGAAGTTTAACAGTGGAAGCAGCATTGGTGTTCCCACTTGTTATAATATCTTTGCTTTTTATTGCAAATATTTTAAATATTTGTATGGTACATATGTGTATGCAACAAGCATTAAACAATACTGCAAAAAAAATATCCCAAGATTCATATTTGATTTATAGATTTGCTGGAGAAGAGAATTATACCAATTTTATTGATAATTTAAATAAAATAGATGAAAATTATGATGAATTTGAAAGTAAGGCTACTGAAACAAAAGATGCACTAAACTCTGTTCAAAAATCAATAAAAGATGTTGCTGAAGGAGTTGAAACGTTGAGAAAAACTCCTGAAGAGTTTATGGTTGCTGATAGTAGTGGAACTGAAGAAAAAAAACATTTTGATATTCTTAAATTACCAAATTTTTGTGAGAAGTTAGTTAATAATATTGAAAGTTTAGCCAACAAAGTTGTAGGAGAAGATGGATTAATTGGTAAGGCAAAAAAATTTGGAAGTTCAATAGTTGAATTAGCAAATAGTGGTAAAAAAAATATAAATTCAATAGTTATAAAGCTTTTAGTTGACACAAGTGCTGGGGGTATTTTTTCATCAATTTCAACGGGTATTTTTGAGCACTACATAAATGAATTAAATGTTCCTGCTGGTAAAATATCAGATTTACATCCTTTCTATTCTAAGTTAGATAAGGATGGTTCATTTTCATTAGTTGTAAGTTATTATTATGTTAATCCGTTTTCTTTTGTAAATAGTAAGAGTATGGAATATACGATTATCAATAGAGATATAAGAATGATAAACATGATTACTATTAAACCATTTGTTGGCAAACAAGGAACATCAATAAAAAAACAATTATCAGGTACTGATACTGGTGCAAAAGAAATATTAGTTTATATACCTGGGTCAGCATATGATAATCCTGATAAAATAAAAGATAAAAAATACCATAAAATACCAAATTGTAGGAATATGATAGAAGAAAATGCAAGATTAGTAAAATTGAGTGATGCTAAAGCTTCGGAAGTAATTACTGGACCTTGCAGCCATTGTTTCCCAGATGGTGAACCTACAGAGTAAGATGAGAGGAATTAATTTGAAAATATTCTCAACAATAGTTTTTTTATTTATCTCAATAATAATTAATTTTTTTTTACTATATAAGATTGATAAAAAACTTTTTAAGATTTCTGTGATAGTAATTATTGCTAGTAATATAGTATTTTATTTATTAGATTGTTTTTTAATTAAAAATGAATTTTTTGATTACTTAGCATTTAATATGCTCCTATCATTCCTCTTATCTGTCACATTTGAAGATATAAAAAGTAATTTAATGGACACAAGAGTTATAGTAGGATATTTTATATTATTTTTAATATATAGGATTATATTTTTGGATGTGGCAATATTTTTAGAAGGTTTGATTGGTTTTGGATTAAGCCTTATTATATTGTTAATTGCATACTTTATAAAAAGAAACAGCATAGGAATAGGTGATATTGAAGTAATAGCAACCTGTGGTATGATTATAGGTTTTCCAAATATTTTTCATTTTTTATTTAAAGCATTTCTATTTGTTTTTATATATGGAATATTCCTTATGATTACTAAAAAGAAGAATACTATGACTGAGATACCACTTGCACCATTTTTGTTACTCGCAACAATTTTCTAATGATGAGATATGTTTTTAACACTATATAAAATCTGCTATATTAAAAAGAATTAATATGAATAGATGATTATAATGGGAGAAGTTTATGAAAGATGAATTATTTAACATAACCCTTGACAACTTATCTGGTTCAATGATGCTTACTATAGAGCCGAAGGAAAAAGTTGTCATCAATGAGTTTTGTTGTGAGATGATTAAAAAGACAAATGTATTCGGCATTCTTAAATTAAATGTCACTACAATCAATGGAGAGACAAAGTTTAATTATGATTTGAGTAAAAAAGTATCTATGCCAGAATTTGCTAAGGGTGGGTTCAATGAATCTTACGGAAGAAGAATTCTTTATAATCTTTGTATGGTATTTTTAAAACTAAATGAATACTATCTTAAACCTAATTATTGTTTGTTAAATACTGACTATACCTATATTGGTGATGGGTTAAATGTGTATTTACCATATATTCCTATAAAAGATGCAGTTACAGATTCATCGGAGTTAAAAGATTATTTTTTAGAAGTCTTAAATAAATACTTTGCTGTAGCAGGAACTTCAGCTTATGATGAGATGTTTAAATACGTATATCAATGTCAGACACTCGATTTATCTCATTTTATAAGTAAGTTTTTAGCAAGTGAGGAACAAAATCAAAATAATTTTATAGCAGAAAAGCAAGAACGATTAGCAAATAAAATGCCATTACCAAATGCTAATCAACCACAGGTGCAAAATCAAGTACCGCCGATAAATATGCAAATGCCTATAAATCAGAATGCTCCAAAACCAAATGTGCCAAAGCAAAATATAAAGCCACAAGGGTTTAAATTGCCAGGAATTGGTGCACCAAAAATGAATAGTGTTCCTAAAGCACCGGGTGGTGGAGCGATGAATATACCAGGTGGTGGTGGACTTAAGATTCCAGGTGGTGCTGAATTTAAAATGCCTAATGGTAATCAAGTAAAGGTGCCAGGAATAGGCAGCATACCAGATTCACAAAATGAAGAAAAGAAAGGTTTATTTGGATTGGGAGGTAAAAAACCTATGTCAAATCCAATGCCTATGCCAAATCCTATGAATAAACCAAGTCCGGTTCCAAATATATCAAATCAACAAGCGCCTAATCCTAATCAATTTAATGTGCCACAGAATAATCAAGTGCAAAATAATTTTAATCAAGTGAATGTTCCACCAAAGTTTCCAAATGGTTTCCAAGGTAGTATGGATAAAACTATTATGATTGATGGGATGAATAATCAACCACAAAATATGAATGTGAATAGTGGCACAGCATACTTACAATACAGGGGGCAAAATATTCCAATAAATGATAATGAGTTTGTAATAGGAAAAGCAAATAGTCAATATAAGGTAAACTTTGTTATTGCAGATAATCCACATGTGTCAAGAAAGCATGCAACAATTATATTGCAGGGTAATAATTACTTTATAAGAGATGAGGGGTCAACAAATGGAACATTTGTAAATGGACGTTCATTACCTAAAATGATGCCACAGCCGCTTCAGAATGGAGATGAAATCAGTATATATGATGAGGTGTTTAGGTTTTGTATGTAATTGAGATAATAAAACTTATTATATATTTTGTTTTACTTTTTATATGTGCATGGACTGATTGTAAGAAAGGGAAAATATATAATAAGAATTTATTAAAATTTATACTGGTATATACATTACTTAATATTTTTGAATATGTATTTATATTTTTTACTGATAGAGAAAGAATAACTAAACTTAATGAAATTTTATTTGATAATTTAACAGGTTTTATAATTGCACTTGTTATAGGATTTGTATTTTATTTAATGGGAGTATTTAAAGGTGGGGATGCAAAACTTTTGTCCATAGTAGGGCTATGTGCTGGAAAAGAGAAAGAGTTTATTCATTTTGCAATCATTATATTAGTGGCAGGGGTTGCATCACTATATGTGCTAATTAAAAATAGAATTCTTATTAAAAGATTTAGAAGAATAGGACTATATATAAAAGGAATGTTTTTAGTAGGCAAATATGAAAGATATACAACAGATGATGATGGTATAAAATTTCCATTTGCAGTATATATACTTATAGGAGAAGTATTATCTTATGTATATTGTTTGCTTAAATAAGAAGATAAAGTATAAGAAAAATTGATAATTTGTAAAATATTTATATTAATGAATGTAGGAGTTGGGATGGATATAAAGTGGGTATCATTTACAGATACAGGCTTACAAAGAAAAGTGAATGAAGATTCAATTTATTCGTTTAAGAAAGATAATTGTGCTGTATTTATAGTTGCTGATGGCATGGGTGGTTATGAAAATGGAAAAAATGCTTCAGACACCATTGTAAGGTATGTCGCTAAGTATATTGAACTTGATATGGATAAAATAATTGCTGCTAAAAAGCAATTTGATAAGGTATATGATCAAAATACATTTTTTGAAGATATAAAGAATGTTTTATTAAGCGCAAATAAAGAGATATTTGAAAATTACACAGCCAAAGGTCATAGTTCAGGTTCTACACTAATTATGTTAGCTATATATCAAAATGTATATAATATTTTTTGGGCTGGAGATAGTCATATATATCAAGTAATTGATGATGACCTAGTAGCACTAATAGTTGATGATGTGTGGGAAAATAATAAAGATGCAATAAAAGATTTAACTAAGGAGCAAATAGTAAATGATAAGAATTATGGTCGCCTAACAAATGCTTTCGGGACTATTGAAAATGTTAATATACATATGATGAATGGTTTTATAAAAAGTGGGATGAAGCTTTTATTGTGTTCCGATGGTGTATATAAGTATTGCGATAAAAAAGTATTAAGGGAATTGATAATTAATAAAAGAAAGAATGAAGATATAGAAGATAAAGATAAAACTGTATCTGCAAATAGCAAAAATGATGAATTAATTATAAATAATAATAACGAAAATGAAGATGACAAGGAAGATAATAATATGCAAAACTTGTCACAAAAAATTAAAGAAGAAATATATAAAAATGGAGCAATTGATAATCTGTCTTTTATTTATGTAGAAATTAATTAATAATATTTATTTGGAGATATAGTATGAATTGTAAAAAATGTGGAAATAAAATGGCTGATGGTGCAAGATTTTGCATATCTTGTGGTGCAGAACATAATGCCAATGGAGAATTGGTTATCAAGAGTACTTCTATTGATTATAACAAAACAGTTATGATAAATGATATACCTACAAATAATAATAAGATTGATTATAACAAAACAATGATGGCAAATGATGTACCACATGAAAAGATTGATTACAATAAAACAATGATGGCAAATGATGTATCGCATGAAAAGATTGATTATAACAAAACAATGATGGCAAGTGACATTCCACAGAATGGTTTTAATAATATTAACAATAGTTATAATAACTTAGATGCTAATAAAAATGTAAATGTAAAAAAGAAAAAAAGTTCACCTATAATTATTATAGTAGGTATAGTACTGATAGCTGTCGCAACTTTAAGTATAGTTCTACCAAGAATAAGAAAGAATAATTATAGTAACAATATTTCAAAATCAAAAGACATAGATAAAGATTTAAAAGTTTTAGAAAGTGAGTCAATAAGTGAAACACCAATAAATGGTAATATAGTTGCTGATTTTGATAATTCAAGTGGGTATTGGTCAAAAGATAATGAGTTTTTTTACAAAAATGGAGTTCTTCAAAAGAATCAATGGGTTGGAGATTATTATTTAGGGGAAGATGGCCGAAAAGTAAAGAATAAACTAATTGATGATACTTATTATGTGGACATAGAAGGTAAAAAAGTAAAGAATGAATGGTATAAATTCCAAAAAAGAATTGGAACTGGTGAAGTCACTGTATGGTACTATCTGGGACCAGATGGAGCTAAATTAAGAAATGCTTATTCGCCAGATGGTTACTATGTAGATAAAGATGGTATATATATACAAGAGGAAAATAAAACACCTGATTCAAAACGATATGTTCCAAATAATTAAAAACTAGTTATGCATTGCAATAAAAAGGAGTTAAATATGAGATGTCAAAATTGTGGTAGAGAATTAAAAAATGGTGCAAGATTTTGCATTGCTTGTGGAGCACAGCACGATGAAAATGGCCAATTAGTTGGGAGTGGCAATCAAATAAATAGCCAATTAGGTAATCAAGGAAGCATTGATTATAATAAAACAATGATGATGGGCAACACTGGCTTTAAGCAATATAGTGAAGCAGATAATGTGCAAAATTTTCAACAATATGACTATAATTATGCAAATGTGAATATGGAAAATGGTGAAAATATACAAAATGCTACTGCTAAGAAAAAAATCTCGCCAATACTTATAATATGCCCATTAATAATTGTTGTTGCATTGCTTGTATCATTGATAGGTGGAAAAACAAAAAAGACTACCAAAAAAGTTGGAAGTTCCCAAAATGAAACAGCTATAGTAAAAGAGGAAAATATAGAAACTAAAGAGCCAGTAAAAGAAACATCAGTTATTGCAACAGTTTCTATAGCAACTCAAAGTGAGCAAAAAGAAAAAATTCATCTTAGTGGTTATTGGTCTGCTGATGCAGATTATTTCTATATAGATGGCGAAATGCAAAAAAATCTATGGGTTGAAGATTATTATGTGGGTAGTGATGGTAGGAAAGTAACTAATGACTGGATTGACAACAAGTATTATGTGGATGCTACTGGCAAAAAAGCAAGAAATGAATGGATAGAGTTTTCATTTTATGGTGAAGATGGTCAAAAAAAATCAGGGTTTTATTATGTTGATTAGGAAGGATTAAAAGTGACAAATAAAACTATTGATGGAAGATATTTAGATGAGGTTGGTTGCTATTGGCCAAATGGTGAAGAAAAAAATAAAGATTTAAAAGAGGACAGTGAAGAAAAAGAAACAAAAGAGTCAAATAAAAATGATGCTAATGCTAAAGAAAGTAAACAAGAAACAAAAAAAGAAACTGAACATGAAACTACTATTATACAAACTACTATAAGAGAAACAACAACTATTGCTCCCATAGTTAATACACAAAATATAAATGTTGTAGTTCCAGAAACTACTATTCAAACTGTCAATCAACAACTTAATAATACAAAAGAAGTAGCAAGTGATGGTAAAAGTGTTGCATATCAAATTACAGAAATTGCTCTTCCTGATGAAAATATAACTAAATATGTGAACTTAAATGTAAATGATGCAAAATATCCTAATCTATCATTGAGTGTAAATGAATGGAATAATAATAGAAGTCATCAAGGCGTGAATAAAGATGGTTCAATATTAGGAAATACTGTATCTATGGTTTATGATATTAGTGTTGAAAGAAATGATGGAAAGGTTTTTAGTATTATTGAAACAATGTCAAAATATGATAATGGCAAATTATATGATAAAAAAAGAGTTTGTGTAACTTGGGATACAAATTCTGGTGAGATGTTATCATTAGAGTCAGTATTTAATGACGAAGATAAGTATAAAGAGTTTGCAGATAAGGCAAAGAGTAGGATTAAGAGTAGTAAAAACTCAATTGAAGAAGATATATATGAAGAATTGATAAATAGTGAGGATGCTACAGATATATTTGAATACTGTACCTGGTATATGTCAAATACAGGTATAGTACTTTTATTTGACAAAGATAAAATTGGTTCAAGCAAAGTAGATGGAATTTCAATAACCTTAACATATTCTGAGAGTGGTTCAAATATTAAAAAATTACTAAAAACAAAGTATAGATATTAAAGCGTATTATATTTATAATATCTGCCACATTTCTACCACAAACTCGCTTACAACCTACCACTTAACAAAATAGCATTTTCATTTTATAATGACACCATAAGATAAAAGAAAAGGAGTTAAGAACTCCACAAAATAAAATAGAGAGGTGAACATTATGAAAAGAAATGAAAATGTATTATCAATATCAACAATATCAGCAATAGTTTTATCATTAGTAGCAATGATGACAATGTCAATAATACTTATGGCAAGCGTAGATTATGCTAAAGAATTAGGTGATGAGTTTGGTGGACCTGGAATAGGCATAAAAGACAGTTCTTGGGACGGAAGTGTAGTTAATAGAATTTATGGCTACGGCGATTTAAACGGCATTGTAGGAGATGAAGTTTGTGAGCATAAAGCACTTCCATCAAATGGACCTACAAATTATGTAGTATATGATGACACAAATCCTATAGACCATTCTCTTATAGATATGGGACCAAGAAGCGCAAATAATGATGCTTATTCACTACATTTTATAAATGATGGTGGTCCTGGAATGAAAACAGAGTCAAATGCATTAGGTAAAACTCAAGTTTATAACGATGGTGGTCCTGGCTTCACAGTTTCAGGTCTTACAGGAACAGAAAATGTATATGTAGATAAAGGGCCTGTAGGTTATGATAAGGCCGTTGACCCAAGCGATTTTGTAAAATTGATGAATATGAAACCTGGTGATTTCACATTTGTAGGTGGTACAAGAGCAGATAAATTAGGTAAATAATTGAGTTTTTAAGAGAATAGTTAAATAAGCACAGAAAATAAGCATAGAAATACAAAAAAATTAACACAAATTGAATATTTTATGATATAATAGAACGGTATTAGCCGTTCTATTTTTTATATAAAAAAATAAAAATAAACGGATGATTTATTTATGCAAAGATTTAAGGAGATACATTTTTATGAGTTGTAAAGTAGAAAAAATTGGTGCGAACAAAGCGAAGTTTATTATTGAAATTGATAATGCTACATTTTTAAAAGCAGAGGATAAAGCCTTTAACAAAGAAAAAGGAAAGTTATCTATACCTGGTTTTAGAAAAGGTAAAGTGACAAAAGAAATGGCATATAAAGTATATGGAAGAAATGCATTTCTTGAAGAGGCAGTTAATCAATGTATTAATGATACATATTATGATGAAATAAAAGAGAGCAAAGAAAAAATCTTATCAAGACCAAAGGTAAATGTAGTTCAAGTTGATATAGAAAAACCATTTATATATGAAGCAGAGGTTGCTATTGCTCCTGATTTTAAAGTTGCTAATTATAAAGGACTTGAATGTAAAAAGCCAAATGTATCTGTTACTGATGAAGAGATAAATAAAAGAATTGATGAAGAGAGAGAAAAGAATGCACGACTTGTAGCAGTTGATAGAAAATCTAAAAATGGTGATACAGTCACTATTGATTTTGATGGTTATGTAGATGGTAAACAGTTTAAAGGTGGAAAAGGCGAAAACTATGATTTATTGCTTGGAAGCAAATCATTTATAGATAATTTCGAAGACCAACTAGTGGATAAAGTTGCTGGTGATGAAGTAGATGTAAATGTTACTTTCCCTGAAAATTATACTGAAAAGACACTTGCTGGAAAGCCTGCACTTTTTAAAGTAAAGATACATGAAGTAAAGGAAAAAGAATTACCAGAAGCAGATGATGAGTTTGTATCTGAAGTTTCTGAATTTGAAACTTTAAAAGATTACAAAGAAGATATAAAGAAAAAAATTGTAGAGTTCAAAGAAGAGAGAGAAAAAGAAAATAGCAAATCAAAATTACTTGAAGAGATTTTAAAAAATACAAATATAGATATAGCAGATGAAGCCATAGATGATGAAATTGATGGAATATTAGATGGATATAGACAAAGACTTGCATATCAAGGTATGGATTTGCAAAAATATCTTGATATGATTCATAAAACTGAAGAAGATTTTAGAAAAGAACAAAAACCACTTGCAGAGAAAAGAATTAAAAATAGTTTGATACTTGAAAAAATAGCAGAAGATGAAAAGATAGAAGCAACTGATGAAATGGTAGATAAGGAGTATGAAAGAATGGCTCTATCTTATGGTATGGACCCAGAACAATTTAAAAAATCTTATGCGACTGAAGAAGATAAAAAGAGAATGAAAGAAGAATTGCGCTTCCCAGCAGTGCTTGATTTCATTTATGAAAATGCAAAATTAGTATAATATGTAGGTATTTATAGGGCGAAGAAACATACGCCCGAGAGGAGAAAAAATGAGAGAAAAAAATTATATTCCTATGCCTTATGTAATTAAACAAACAAGTAAAGGCGACCGTCAATATGACATATTTTCAAGACTTCTTGAAGAGAGAATTATATTTATAGCAGATGAGATAACAGATGATTTGTCATCAATAGTTATGGCACAACTTTTACTTCTTGAGTCAGAAGACCCAAAGAAAGATATAATGCTTTATATCAATAGCCCAGGTGGTTCAATTTCTGCTGGTATGGCAATTTATGATACTATGCAATATATTAAGTGTGATGTGCAAACTATATGTATGGGTATGGCTGCAAGTATGGGAGCATTTTTACTTGCAGGTGGAACTAAAGGAAAGAGATTTGCGCTCCCACATTCAGAGATTCTTATTCATCAACCTCTTGGTGGAGCACAAGGTCAAGCGACTGAAATAGAGATAGCGGCTAATCACATCATAAGAATAAAGAAACAGATGAACACTATGCTTTCAGAATTTACTGGACAAGATTTTGACACTATTGCAAAGTCAACTGATAGAGATAATTGGATGACAGCGGAAGAGGCAAAAAACTTTGGTCTTATTGACAAAGTGATTGATAAACATTAGGAGATATATGGAAGATAAAATACCATTTTGTTCATTTTGTGGTAAGACAGCAAGTCAAGTTAGACAACTTATAGCAGCACCAAAAGAAGATACATTTATTTGCGATGAATGTGTTGAATGGTGTATAGATTTACTTGATGCGGAGCTAGGGAAAGAAGAAATAGTTGAAAAAGATGGAAGTAGCAACATAAGTAAAATTCTTGAGAAGATAGACATACTTAAACCAACTATGATAAAATCTTATCTTGACCAGTATATAATAGGACAAGATGATGCAAAAAAGAGTCTTGCTGTGGCAGTTTACAATCACTATAAGAGAATAAAAAATAATGATAATGATGTAGATATACAGAAGTCAAACCTTTTATTTATAGGCCCTACTGGTAGTGGAAAAACTTATATGGCAGAAACTCTTGCAAAATTTCTTGGTGTGCCATTTGCCATAGCAGATGCAACTACTCTTACTGAAGCAGGATATGTTGGTGAAGATGTAGAAAATGTTATTTTAAAACTTCTTGCGGCAGCAGATGGAGATGTAGCAAAAACTGAAATAGGAATAATCTACATTGATGAGATAGATAAGATAACTAAAAAGGGTGAAAATGTAAGCATCACTCGAGATGTCTCTGGTGAAGGAGTGCAGCAGGCATTACTTAAAATCATAGAAGGCACGGAGGCAAATGTCCCACCAGCAGGTGGTAGAAAACATCCACAACAAGAATATATAAAAGTTAATACTAAAAATATTTTATTTATCTGTGGTGGAGCATTTGATGGGCTTGAAAATATTATAGAAAGTAGAATTAATACTTCTACAGTTGGATTTAATACAACTCTTGTAGATAAAAAAGATATAAAATATGATGAGTACATAAAAAAATGTGAAACTAAAGATTTAATAAAATATGGTTTGATACCAGAGTTGGTAGGAAGACTTCCAGTTGTAGCAACTCTTGAATCACTTGATGAAGAAGCACTTATACAGATATTAACTGTTCCTAAAAATGCACTTATAAAGCAATATCAAAAACTTTTACATTTTGATGGTGTAGAACTTAAGTTTACAAATGAAGCACTTAAACTTATGGCACATAAAGCAATGGAAAGAAATCTTGGTGCAAGAGGACTTCGAGGTATTATAGAAGAAATTATGAGAGATGTAATGTATGAAGTTCCAGATGATTCAAAAATTGTAGAAGTAATTGTTGATGATAAGTGTATAAGTGAAGGCAAAAAGCCAGATTATATATACGGCGAGAAACCAGATATAAGACCACAAAAGGAACATAAGAAGGCAATACAAAAGTCAGCATAAATGTAGGGCGGATGACATCCGCCCGTTTTTATTTGGTGCATTTGTAAGAGTAGATTGACAATTATATATAATTATGATAATATATAGTAATTATGATAAATTATAATAATTATGATAAATTATGATAGAGGTATAAAAATATGAAAAATCCATTTTCATTAGTATTTGGCAAAGAACCACAAATGCTAATAAATACATATGAACAGTATAATTTAATAAAAGATACTATTTTAGATGAAAATCCAGTATCAAATACTTATTTAATTACAGGGGTAAGAGGCTCTGGTAAGACAGTATTGTTGACAAGAATTGAGAAATATTTTGATAGTTTACAAGATTTTATAGTTATTGACATTAATCCAGAAATAGATATATTAGAGTATTTAGCAGGTAGTATATATGAAAAAAGTAATTCAAAGTTTAAATTTTTAAAAACCGAGTTTAGTTTTTCATTTAAAGGGGTGTCTATCTCGCTTAGTGGTGAAAAGCCAGTATCAAATGTTATAACTCTGTTAGATAAATTATTAACTACTATTAAGAAGAATAATAAAAAAGTATTAATTTGTATTGATGATGTGGTGAGTAATACATATGTCAAGGCTTTTGTACAACAATTTCAAATAATGCTTAGAAAAGATTATCCAGTATTTTTGCTTATGACTGGCTTATATGAAAATGTTAGAAACCTACAAAATGAAAAATCATTGACATTTTTATATCGTGCACCTAAAATTCAAATTAATACATTAAGTTTAATTAGTATAGCAGAGTCATATGAAAAAGAATTAAATGTAGAAAAAAATGATGCTATTAAAATGTCAAAACTAACAAGTGGGTATGCATTTGCATATCAAGTGCTTGGATATATATTATTTGAACGAGAAAAACGAGTTGTTGACTATAATGTATTAAAACAATTTGATACTTATTTGAGAGAGTATGTATATGAAAAAGTTTATTTTGACTTATCGGAAACAGAAAGGAAAATCTTAAGAGCACTTGCAACTGACAATGACAACAAAGTGTCTAACATAATAGATGACATTGGGATTTCAAGAGAAAGTATGTCACAATATAGAGATAAACTTATTAAAAAAGGGCTACTTAATAAAGTTGGTTGGGGCAAACTTGATTTTGCTTTACCAAGATTTAGAGAATATATATTAGTACAAAGTGAATTTGAGATTTAGAAAAAGTATAAAGACGTGCCAAAATCAAGAATAATATTATTGATAAATAGCATTATAGAAAACAATATTTTTTACTTATGAAATCCATAATAACTTGACTTTATCACACGGGGCTTTGCCCCAATAGAGTATAATTATCGTGGGTTTTAACAAATTATCCTATAAAAATTTGTTAAAAAAGTAGTACAAAAAAAGGAACACCTGATATATATTTATAAGTGGAAAAACAAATAAATATAGGAGGTGTTCCCCATGAATAGGG
>JAGBKB010000082.1 GCA_017934175.1 Lachnospiraceae bacterium
ATCCCCAATCCCCGATCAATATTTTTTGTTCAAATATTATTTAAAAAAATATTAATTATTTTTATTGATAAATTCATTATTTATTCAATTTTATTATTTAAAGATATATAAAACAAGAAATGATAAATTCAAGGATAAAATCAATTTTTACTTTTTCTCTTTTATTATGTTGTTTAATATCTTTCACTAATGCTGAAGTAGAAAGAATAGAATATGATAATTCTGGTATAGTTGAAAAAAATTATACCAACATTCAACAGAAAAAAAATTTCTATTTAGATTTCAATGGTAAAACCGTACCTCATTATATCATAGTTACTGTAACCCCTGAAAAAGATAAAGAAACCCCAGTTATATGTTTTTCAAATAAAGATCAAAATTGTTTAACTGATAGACAAGCCATAGCTAAAAAAACAGATGGAAGCCCAGTTGTCTTATATGCAAAAAGAGATCAATATGATGGTAATGGTAAAAATTTATATGTCTCTGTTAATTGTCCAGAATCTACTTGCTCTTTTAATATTAAATTTGAAGGCGATCAATCAGCAAAAATGGATCCTAATAGTGTTTATTCTTATTTAGTAACAAATGATAATAGAGAAATGATTTTTGAAGTATATGGAACAGCTGAAGAAGGTAGTTTTTTAACTATAGGTGTTGAAGGAAGTTATGAAGTAACTTTCTCAGTTGATGGAGTTGAAAAATATCCATATATATTTGATAACGGTAAAGTTTTGACATTCCCGATAGATTCTGGGGAAAATATTTCCTCAATGGCTAAATTTACAGTTAAAGGAGCAAATATAGGAGAATTTTTAACAGTTAGTGTGCATGTTGTTACCAATAGTTTAGCTCAAGATAATTTCTTATATCCAAATGGTCCTACTGTTATAGGAATGTTGGATAAATCTGAAGGATATTATGTAGAAGAATGCTTCCCAGTGCCTGCTTTTACAAGCGAAAAATATAAAAGTATTAATAAATATTATTTAACAGGTAAAATACATTCTAAATATGCTTTATTTTGGTTAGCAGATGAAAATGGCATGTATATGGAAGAAACTGAAAAAGAAATCAGTGATGGACAACTTTCATTCTTTATTCAGACTAATGGAAAACAAAGATCAGTTTGTTTTGAATTTTCTTATGAAGATGCTGTAAAAATGGATCAAGTTGCTTATTCATTATCTATCTTAGAACCAACATCTCTTAATTCAGTTTATAATTTTAACTTTCCACAATCAAATGGACAATTCTATAGAAAAATGATACCAAAAGGAAGTGTTGCAGTTTTCCATGGTACAAAAATGGATACTAATGCTAAAAGATTTAATTTCAATTTATATAACATAAAAGGAGTAGCAGAAATGTATATTGATAAATGTACAAGTTATCCAGAGTGTACCTATGATCCTAAGAATTTATCAGGCTATTTCAAACCAAAAAGAACTAATAAAAATACAATATGGGAAGCAAATGTTGAAAATACTGGAGCATATGAAACTCTTGATTCTTCCAAATATGTAATGATTGTTCATTGTAAAGATGATGACAATGAAGAAAAAGGTTATTGTGAATTTGAAACTTCTATTTTTATTCAATCTCAAACCATAACTTTAGTAGAAAATGAGAAATTTGCCAAATTTGTACTAAAAGGAGATACTGGTACTTTCAAAGTTGACTTAAAAGGAGGAGTACAAATTCAAAGACTGACCTTTGACATAATGATTTTCAGTGGAGATGTAGATTTCAATGTTAAAGAGTCCTCTAACAAATTATCATCAGGAAAATTAGGAGAAGATATTGAATTAAACTATTTCAAATATTACCTCTCAAATAAAATATTTTTCCACTTCAACTTCGCCCAACTCAAATTATACGACTTAGAAATTGAATTCAAAGCAGAATTAAATTCATTTTTCACTATCCAATATGGAATGCACTCATATAACTTGAATCAATTACAAGAAAAAATTCCTTCAGGTGAGAGCTATTTAGTCCAAATTGACCCTACTACTAATGATAAGTCAAAAACTATATTTTTAGAAAATTATAGATATAAAATGGAAAAACCATTCTTAGCCAACTTCTTCGCTTTGAACTGCGAATTCGAAGTTTTCAGAGGAAAAAATGAAATCGCATTCTTTGATGGTTATGCCCAAGAAGTTTTATTATCAAATTCCGAAGGATATAAAAATGATACTTATGAATATAAAATTACAGTAACAGAAGCAGATTTATCAAACTATAACCACAAAATGTGTATGTTATATGTTTCAGGATATGAATCGGAAGATGCCCAAACTTCAACTGAAATAATAGTTGGTGAAAATATAAATCAACAAATTATTTTTGATGAAACTTTCAAAACAGTCAGATTTATTTATCCTGAAGCCGATGTCACCAAAGATATAGCCCTATATATTAATGTTATAGATAAAGCAGTTTATGATGTTACAGTCACTGCAAATAATAGAGATGATAAACCATTGAGAGAATTAACAGTTACAAGAAGTCAAATCTTCTATATCGCAGGGGATGAATTGCCAACTTTCTGTGAATTAAATAATTTATGTAATATTGTAGTTAAAGTCTATTATCATACTGCTATACCATCACTTCCAAAGACAAACCCTATGATTGAAGTTACTATCAGACAAATTAAGAATACTCCAACTTATTTACAAAAAGGAATAGCAAAAAAAGATTTTACTTGTGGTGATAACTACTATTATTTATATACTGATATAGGTAAAAACGAAGCAGGAGAAGTCTCTGTCAACTTCTTACGTGATTTTGGAGAAGTCTGTGGAAAAGTAGTCAGAAAAGATCAAACTTCAAAAGAGCAAGATGCTAACTGGAGAGTATATAGAATGCCTTCTGCAGATTGGGGGGATAGTTTGCCATATAATGGATATATTAAAAAATTCTCAGTAGGAGCAGAGCAAACTCAAGACTGCATTGAAGGATGCTATTTATTGTTATCCATTCGTATATCTCAAATCGGAGACTATGTTGATGATTCCAAGTTTTATCCATTCTCAATTATAACTAAAATTACTCCTAATAATCATGCATATACAGACATTCCTAAAGTTGTCATCCAAGTAGGTGAATTCGTTGTAGGCAATGTTGATTTAGCTGAAAATGAAAGAATCTATGAATTCTATCAGATATGGCTTCCTCATGACTCCTATATGGTCCAATTTGATTGGCAATCAGAAATTGCCGGATTATATATTAATGTAGGAGATTCTAGACCAACTACTAAAAATGCTGACTTTAAATTACTTCCACCTGGAAGAGATTCAATTTTAACTTTAGATAAAACAGATATTTTAGAAAAAGCAAAATCAAGAAAAATAAAAATTCCATATGAAAATTCCATTCAAGATTTAAGTTTAGTTATAGGTATTTGGACTAATAAACTTGATTCAGTTTCAACAGAAGTATATTCACTAAGAGTCCATCAACCAAATGAAGATGAAGAATTAGATATTTTAGAAGTAAATACTGACCAGAAAATAATATGCTCACCTCAATATATAGGAGATGGACAATATCGTTGCTTATTTATGGTAACTTTTGATGATGAAGATGTATGGTTAGAAATGCCTTTACTTGTCTATGGTCAATCCTTAAACCACAGTGCTATAACTAATACTTATGCAAGCTTCATTGAAAGAGAATATTATGATACATTTGAAACTGACACATTAAAATCGAGAATTCCCACATCAGAAACAGCTAAATATAGTACTTTGAAAGATGGAACCGATTATATATATACAACTTTAAGTCCCGAAAAAGCCGGGGATGAAAAATATTATTTCTATGTAAGTGTTGTCGCCGATAGAGAATATGATATAATGATTTTAACTTCTATGCCTATGTATAATATAATTTCACCTATGGACCATGAATTTTTCCCAAATCCTAGTACTGAGCAATTATTATCGGTTCAAGGGAATCAATTGAGACTGAAATTCTTCACAACTTCTAGTATAATTTGTAACATCATAACTTTAGGAGGAGAAGCCAATGTAAAATGGTCTAAGGATAATACAAATATATTTAACTTAAGAGGAAGTGGAGATAGGATATCTTTGACTTCAGGAGAAACTATAGATGAAGTTATTATTAACAAAGTGCAATCCTCATCTTACTTGGAAGATGCTGGATTTGTATTTTATGTCTCATATTTCTTAAGAGATCCAAAATTGAACTTCGACCATGTCGATTATGGAAAATCTTTAGAAATAGGATATAGACAAACTGATCTACCTGTATTTTTATATAGTAAAATTGGTAGCCACTATAATGATATAAATATTGCCTTTACATTTAAAGATTCAGATATTGATATACAAGGAGAATATGTAAGTTCCCCATTTATTATTAAAGCAGCTCTCGCTAAAGAAAGTACTATTTACAAAGCAAAATTAAATCCTGAGTTGGCTCCTTCATTAGAGAAATCAATATATGGCTCATATGATGTCGCCCTTAAAACTGCCCAAGTCTACTTATCTGAGGACTTTGTTGAAGGTCTAAATATTAAATCTAGTGATAATCCTACATTATATTTATCTGTAGAAAAAAATACAAAAGTTTCTGATAAAAAATATTCTAAATTTAATGTCGAGGCACAGTTTTCAAAAGTTAATGATGGTGTAATGCCAGTTGAAAAAACATATAATTATGGTAGATGCGGAGCTAATTATGTCAACTTTTATAGATTAAAAGTTGACAAAAACAGACCATTAATGAAAATTGAAATTGCTTTTAATAGTCAGTATTTAGAATTTGCTATAAGTAGTGCAATATCAAGAACTAATAATTCTCTCTATATAGTAAATACTACTCATGCAAGAGGTAAAACAATATTGACAGTCAAACCCCCAACAATCAACCAATTTATAGTATTAAATATTTTCCAAAGAGATCGTTTCTCTGATCATAGCAACGTTTTAGATAATTATGTATTTAAATATTTAAACATTAAAAATGATGAAGAATATATTGATTACAAGATATTAAATGATGATGGAAATTTAGATATAAGTGAAAGCCAATCTGGTAACGAAACAGTTATAACATGCACTTTTAATAAATTAGATATCGAAAAAGGCAAAGCTAATGTAACTTACTTCTTTAAAGTTGTAGACAATGAGACTTACAATTATGAAGAAGCCTATGAAACAATAGCTGTTATGGAATCACCATTTTATGCTGTGTATAAAAGAAATCCTGAAGATACAAATGGAAAAATAACTTTAACTGCTAAAGGTAATTTAGCAAATTGGGTTATTTTACAAGTTGTGGCACAAATCCAAAAGGATACTATGCTAGAATATGTCACTTATAATGGAAAATACTTTTTAAGACCCCCAATTGACAATGGCGGCAGCAATGGGGAAGGAATGAGCACTTCAACATTTTTAATTATTGGAGCATGTCTACTTCTTTTAATTATTGCACTTATTGTTGTTGTATTTATCATCCAACAAAGAAACAAAAGCTTACTTAAACAAGTAAAACATGTTTCGTTCCAACAAAATACAGGAGCTTCTGCTGATCCTAATTTATTGCTTCAAAAAAGTCAGGGTTAATTTTAAATATTTTTAAATAAATAGATAAAAGTAAAGATTATAAAATAATAATATTAATTTTAAATACATTATGTTAAATTAATCAATTTTTTTATTTTAATTAATTA
>JAGBKB010000083.1 GCA_017934175.1 Lachnospiraceae bacterium
ATTTGATTTAGTCTTTTTAGCTCGATTTCTTTTTGTAGTGTTTGGTAGGTTCGCTCTTTGGCTATTGTTTTCATCTTACTACTTATTTTTTCGTGTGCTATGGGAGTGCCGATTATTAGTACTGTTAATATCATTAATATGCAAAATGTCCACTCAATAAATTGTTGATTAAATGGTATCTTTCTCTGGAGTTTTTTCATTTTCCATTCCATTCTGCTCATGATTTTTACCTCCTATAATCCTTACTACTTTTTCGTGTGTACCTACTTCTAATTTGGCATTTTGGTAGGTTGTAAATTGTTTAGCTAATGCTTTTCTTTCAGTCCATATCCACTGCTCGAATGGCAGTTTATTAAAATTGGCATCTTGACTACTTTTTAAGAATTTATTTTTCTTTTTTATCAGATACATTTTCTTGCTCCTCCCCTAATAATGAGTTAATTCCGGGTTTCTTAAATCTCTTTAGTAAAATCGCACATTTGATAAGTTCTGTAATTCCGAACAGTGCTTTTTCGAGCATTATGTCAGTTATGTTTTGGTTTTTATCATTTTGACACTGTTCTATTGGCATTGCACCTTTTATGCAAAGTTCGAAGATTTGGTCATTGCACCTTGCATAATCATTGATTGTTTGTACCGCTCTTTGTGTCTGTGCTGTGAGCATTCCCCAGAATTCTTCCTTACTGTTGAATTGATTCCCTTCTAATTCTTCGTATGTCTTTTCTACCAATTCATTTACTTTGTCTTTAATCATTTACTTTTCCTCCTATCATTTCGCCTGCTATTAAGGCTCTTATTTTTTCAAGGTCATAAATTAAATCATGAATCTTTTCTATTTTTTATACCACTTTTTGTCAAATCTTTTTAGTTCTTCATCTACATAATCTGTCATATTTAGAAAGTGTCCAAGTTCTGCTAAAGAGTCGCTATAATCTTTTAATCTGTAATAACCATCTATAATGTCATTTAGTCCTTTTAGTATGTCGAGTCTATCTCTCTTTGTTTCCATTTTCCTTTTTTCCACCTTTCGCAGAGGTCATTGTCTGTTATTGGTTGCTTTGTTAGTTTACACTCTGCATAATGTCCTTTTTGTTTATAGTTTTTGCAGTTGCTACAATTCTTCATTTTCTGACATGTTTCCTCCATAATTTTATTGCGACCGGATCTTTTTCCTTTGCCGCTATTTTTATGCATTCTGTCCAAGCATTTTGTTAAGAAGCGAATGCATTGTTTACCTCATAATTTATAATTTGATTGTAAAGTTTATTAGCAAATGTTTCATTTACTTTTATTGGTGTTAGTAAAGCTTTATTTTCATCTGTATCTTCTTTTGGTATTATAAAAATTGGTTGCTTATTTCCCATCGTTCTTATCATATTATTTTCTGTTAGTTCTATTAGAAGTTTTAATTTCTTACTATCTATCCACACTGTATATTTTTTAGTTTTAATTGGATAACTGAACACTTCATTTCCGTAGCTTGTTTTTGATTTATAGAGTTTTGCTTTTTTAATAAATTCTTTTAAGTCGGCATAGTTAATTTCTATTTTTGCATTTGCATTTATGTAATTATCAAGTATATGTGGTATGTTAATTGGTTGTTGTGCTTTTGGTATTTCTAAATCTATATTAGTTGTCCATATCATGTATCCATCGCAGTATGCCATTACTTTTTTGTATGGGTGACCGTAATGTAGAGGATTTTCGCCTACTCTGTTAATTAAATTTTTGAATTGTTTGATTGCTGCTTTTTTTGTATTTGCTGGTATTTTAATCATCTAATAAATCCTCCATTCCTTCATCTTCAGTAAGTCCACCGTCTTGCATTAATATTCTTACTACTTCACTCATTTTCTCACCTCTTAAACTCTATAAACTTCCACCGAATTACATGAGTTGCCATAAATTGTCGCTTCAGTTTCATTTTTTAATTCTACGAACCAGTTGTAATCTGCCCCATAAAATTCAAAGCCAAAATCGAGACCGTTTTCGTTTCCTGATTTACTTTCAAATTCATTAATTTCTTCAAATGCTCCATCGTATCCTTCTTCATCTGTTAGTAAATCAATTAGTGCATCAATGTTATTAATTTCTAATTCATCGTTTTTTAAATCATTTAGAACTTTTGTTATTTCTCTACCAACCATGTATCCATCGTGGCTCCTGATTAAAATTTTTGTAGTGTTACCATTTGTTATTGTTAATGTTGCAGTTGTCATAATTTTTGATCCTCCGTTTATCTTTGTTTATTTTTTATAAATTTATAGTTTTTATAATTTCTGCTTTTATGCAGTTTTTGTATTGCTTTAATGCTCCTTTACTATATCATAAAGTTGTGATAAAATCAAGTATAAAATTGCATAAATGCAAAATTATTTTAGGAGGTCATTTTCTATGAAAATTGGCGAAATGCTTAAAAAGTTAAGGCTTGAATCCGGGCTAACTATGGAACAGTTAGGTAGTCGTTTAGATCCGCCTGTGCAAAATTCAACTATTCTTCGCTGGGAGAATGGTTCTATTCGTAGCATAAAAGCAGAGTACTTAAATCAGTTAGGTCAAATTTTCAATATTTCTATGAACCGCCTTTTAGGTACAGATGAGTCATTATTAAAAGAGGTTAAATTATGGGATTCTATTACTTTAATGTTTGGAAGTGATGCTTCAGAGTTCTTTCATGATTTTTTGGAGTTAAATTCAGAAGGTAAGAAAAAGGCTCGGAGTCAAATGAGCGATTTGTGGAAGTTGTATCATAAGGAGGACAAATAATGATTTTTAGTAATTTTTTCAAAAATAAAAAAGAGAGCTTTGTGCTACCACTTACTGGTATGGACAACTCTCTTAAAAAATACCCTTTAAATGATTTTGAAAATAATTTCTTTTTTGGTTTTAAGTCAAAGTATCCACAGTACTATTCTGGTATGAGTTTTAATCGTATGAGTAATGGAATGATTAAATTTTCATATCGTTCATATCCTATTGGTGCTATTAATCGAAAAGGTGTCTTATTTATAGAAAGAGACTTAAGATATAAAGACCCATGGAGTGAGTTCCCTGATGCTATAAATCACTATGATGACATTGTTGCTTGTATAAAGAGGAAGTTAAAATGAGAAATCCGAACGGCTTTGGTTCTGTAGTAAAATTAAAAGGTAAGCGTCGCAAACCATTTCGTGTGCAAAAAACTAACGGCTACAATGATAAAGGACAACCTATTCTTTTGATTGTCGGTTATGCTGCTACTCGAGAAGAAGGTATGATTCTGTTATCAAAGTTTAATAATGAGCCGTGGGATGTACAAAATGACAAACTTACTGTTTCTGATGTTTACAATTTGTTTGTTAAATATAAAATGAGAAGTTTTTCTATTGGATCTCAAAGGTGTATGAAAACAGCTTATCACTGGTGCGAACCTATTTTTAATATTCGCTATAAGGATTTACGGTCTTTTCATATGCAGGAATGTATTGATAAATGTCCAAGGTCAGTATCCAGTAAAGGTGGTATAAAAACTCTTTTTTATCATCTCGATCGTTTTGCTATGGAACGAGACATAATAAATAAATCTTATTCTTTTTTAATTACTGTAGGTGCTGTTCCAGAGACCAAGCGAACCCCATTCACTAAAGAGCAAATTTTTAACATTTGGGATTTTTATTATAAGTCTGAACTACCTTTTGGTGTGATCCTGGTTCTTCTATATACTGGTTTTCGTATTAATGAATTGTTAAGTCTTAAAGTTTCGGATGTTGACCTTAATGCTATGACTCTTAAAGGTGGCCTCAAAACTCGAGCTGGTCGTGATCGCATTATACCTATCCATCCTGACATTTTGCCTATTATTCAAAGTTACTATAATGTCAATAATTTTTATTTATTCCCTTGGCATAATGCTGCGAAGTTCTATCCGTTATGGCATCAAATGATGGATGTACTTAAAATTAAAAAAACACCGCACGAGTGCCGCCATACCTTTGAGAGTGTGCTTGATGATGCCAATGCTAATCGTAAATGTATTGACATGCTTATGGGTCACACGTCTAAATCTGTAGGACTTCGTGTGTACACTCATAAAACTTTGGATGACCTCCGTGCAACTATTAATCTTTTACAATTAAAAAATCCCACGACCGAAGCCGTGGGTTAAGTATCACATAAGTACCAAACTGTATGGTTTTTCTTATGTTTATTGACTTTATAAAATGTTATACCATATTTTTTATAAAAAAGAGAGACATAGATGTCTCTCAAATTCTTATATTCATTTGCTCTTTTGTCCCAATGTGTGTCATCCATATATCCATATCTTTGTTCAAGAAGAATATACCCAGCCCATCTATCGTGGTCTATGGCTGTTAAATTGTAATACTTACTGCCTTTCTCCTTATTATTGCCAAACCCTTCTTTTAATTCATTTAACTTTTTATCATCAAATACTTGATTATTAAAATTAGTTATATTATACTTACACACCTTCAAAATAGTAGTATAATAATCTGCAGCATTTATACTTGAGTTTTTGTCAAAAGTATATATAAGTGTAAACTTTTTATTTATGCTCTTTCACCCAGTTTTCAATTTTTAGTCCTTTAACTCTGCTAAATTCTCTTTCATTATTTGTTACTATAGTCATATTCATAGATTTTGCATGTGATGCAATAAGCATATCCATTGAACCTATTGTGTTTCCACTTTTTTCTAATGCACATCTAATTCTACCATATTCATTTGAAGCATTCACATCATAATCATATATTTTAATACAAGACAAAAACTTAAGTAGATTTTTCATATTTTCATTTCTTTTTTTACTTTTTTCAACCCCATATACGAGTTCACTATATACAATACTTGAAATGCAAATGTCTCCATAATTAAAACCACTAAATTTCTCAATTAGCATATTATCATAGTTCTTTAAAATGTAAATACAAATATTGGTATCAAGCATATAAATCATAACTCATCTCTCTTATTGTCAATATTTTGTATACGCTCCACCATAAAGTCATTAGACATTTTACCAGCGCTATCTTTAATTCCTGCCCACACATTATCTTTCGGAACTAACATTATAATATCTCCAACTTTATTTACAAAAAACTTTTCATTGATTGATGATATATTCTCAACACTCTCAATGTCATTATAATCGAATGTATCTAAATCATTCTTTTCTAATTTTTTAATTAAATTCTTAATGTTAATCCCAGAGTTCAACTTCTTATTCAATGAAAAACTAATATTCTTATTTTTCACAAGGTCATTTGCAAACATATTAAATGCTGCACTCATAGTGAGCCCAAGTTCCTTACAAACCTTTTCCATATTATCCTTAAGTTTTTCATCAATTCTAAAATTAATTAATACTGACATATTTTCTCCTGTAAAGACATTATCTTTATTATATCATAGAACATTTATCTTGTCAATTTTTTCATAAATTACTTCTATCTTTCACAATTGCCTAATAAAAAATCGGCAAACTGTTGTTACAAACCCAATTTATACTTCTTTCTTATAAAAATACTATATAAAAATCTTGAAAGTTCTATTGATTATTTGAATATAAAACATAATGCTTTTGTCAAAGGCAACAAAAAACCTTGCCTAAGCAAGGTTAAAATGTGATTGAATTTAAAGTTTTGCAATGCTGATTTATGTAATTACTCTACAGTCAATTCAACATCTTCTACATTTACACTGGCATAGCAATTTGCATCTTCAATCATTACTCTCATATATATATCATCTTCTTTCCCCCAATCTTCAAGTACATCTGATTCTAATTCTACTTCATAATCATTTGCACCATTAGTAACATGGAAAATTTTTATGTTTTGATTTTCCCCAGCAGTTATAAGAGAACTTGTTGCTGAATTTGCAAATGGATTATTTGATATTAGTATATAATAAGGTTTATTTGATTGAGTTAAATTGTCAGATACTTTTTTTGCTGTAACTTGAATTTTTGCTTTAAGTCCTACAGTTCCTTTTTCAATAGTAGTAATAGGAACTCCATTATATGGATATACAGGTTTTCCTAATGCATCTGAAGCTTCTCTGTTTATTAATGTTCCAGACTTAACTTGTTTTAAATCTGGCATTTTATAGGTTATTTTGGCTTTTGCATAATCATATGAAACGGTTGATGCACTATAATATCCTCCATATTGTGGATTTGTATTCATAAGCCATACATAGGCCCTTTGTTGTTGCCACTGGGCATCAGCATAACTCCAAGTTTGAGGTCCTGTATGTTCATTCATCCAAAAATCATGAGCAGAATTATACTGATAAGTAAATGTATATACAGTATCACCATAATTTTTAAACTGTGACTCATCAAATATATATATATTTGTATCCTGAGTGACTATGTTATTATTAAAATAATAATAATTATTTACGGAATCACCATTTTTACTTTTTGACCATGTGTTAAATTTTACTCCATTAGCAGTCATAGATAAGCCTGCTTGCGACCAAGGAAATGACCAAGACCCTAAAGAATGAGTGGTATAACTTGTCAAGTCTAAATCATATTTTTTAAAATCAAGAGTTTTAGTTCCTTGGCTCCCACCACCGGCCCAATTTGATGCATATGCACCTAAAGTATTTTGAATAGAAGTGCTACAATTATCATTTAATGTAGGGTATGTTATACCTTCATATGTTTTATAGTCGACTTGATAAAAATAGTTTGTGGAATCACCAGATTGATTAAATTGGCCATCTCTATTATGATTTCCATCAGAGTTATAAAGCCATGAGCCAATTGTTCCACCACTATTTCTTAACCAATCTCTGCTTGGCGGCGAGAAATTACCAAATGCTCTAACCATATGATATCTTTTAATATCATCAAATGAAGACGAAGATAAAGTATTCGTAACATTATAAAATCGTACATCTTTCATATTTTTTACATAATTTTTACCTGCTTTTTTATTTTGAAGTTTTACACCAGCAAGATATGTAGCAATAGCACCATCAATTTTACTATCTATACTTGTATTATAAATCTCGATTTGGTTTGCGAAATCATTTTTTAAAGCTTCAAATTCTGATTTTGTCACAAATGCTGAACCATCATTATCAGATACAACTGCTCCAAAGCAATTGTACATCATTAAAGTAGTAATTATAAATATAGAAATAATAATTTTAAATTTTTTTTTCATAATAAGCCCCAGCTCCTAACTTGATTTTTTTGTCCATAAAACATTGCTACAATTTAATTCAGCATAAGTATTTGCAGTTGTAGAATATACTCTTGCATATATGATGTCGTCTTCATTCCAGTGTTCAAGTGCACTTTCTTCTAATGTCACTTTAAAATTATTAACTCCATTACTAACTTCAATAATAGGTAAATCATAATATGGACCACCTGAAATTATGTCGCTTGTATTTCTATTGCCAAATGGCTGATTAAATAATAATATGTAATATGGAGCATTGGAAACTATCGCATTAGTAGAATTATCTTTAACAGTTATTGTAAGATCCATTTGTAGTTTTTTTACATCTTTTACAAATTTTGTAAGCGGTGCTCCATCTGTTGGATATATAGGACGATTTAAAACTTTTGAAGCATCATAATTTATAAGATCTCCAGATTGAATACTTCGAAATGTTGGACGTCGATATTTAATAACTGGTGTATTTGTATCACATCTCACAAACATACTAGTAGTATAATATCCATCATATTTTACTTCATAACTATTGGGATACCAATTGTAAACCCTTTGATTTCGATATTGTCCCATATTGTCTGGAACGTTTCCATTTTTATAAGTTATCCACCAATCATGAGCACCCTTTGAAAGAGCACCATTAGGTGCGTACATTTGCCACTCATAAACAGTGGAACCAAAATTTGATAAATCAGAATCTTTGAATGTGTTTAATGTTGTGTTATTTACATTAGTAACATTTGTATAATAACTATAAGGCTCATATGTGTCTAGAGTATTTGGTGTTGCATTCCAAACATTGAAGCGGAGGCCTGCATTATCTAGTGATTTACCGCAAGTTTCATAAGTGACACTCCAAGGCAATACATTTGAACTTGCCATATCGGACACATCTAAGTCATAATTTCTAAAGTCAACTCTGTCCGGTAGCACGACATCAGACGCAATCATAAATCCAACAGCATAGCCACCAAGATATTGCAACAGTGATTGCGAGTTCAATAAATCAAGTGCCGGATAAGAGTAAGCTCCAATATCTAGCCATTTCACCTGGTAAAAATAATTAATGGCATCCCCTGACCACTGAAATACTCCTGATCTGTCATGCCACCCATCCCCACTAAATAAATATGATCCGAAAATTCTATAACTAGATTGGATAGATCCATTTATCGAAGCATGAAATGATCCAAATATCCGTTCTTGGGTGCCTCTTCGTATGTTATTTATCGTTGATGTACTCATGGTCTTACTTATACTATAAAACCTTGGATGCTCTATTGTCGCCAAATAGTTTTCACCAGTTATAACTTGCTCTACAGTAAGACCTGCCAAATATTGTGCAATTGCATTATCAATTTTATTGTCTATAGATGTATTGTAAGCATTTAGCTGAGACTGAAAGTCATTTTTAAGTGAGTCAAATTCAGCTTTTGTTATAAATGCCGACCCATCATTATCGCTTACCACAGCAGCGAAACTATTTATACTAAATAAAAATGCAAAAATAAGGCAGAGTGCCTTCCTACACATTTTTAATCTGCTCCTTGTCATTTAAGTAACTTACGACCCTCTATAGGTTAGGGGGTATCCCCAGGGGGGGGGGACTAAATGACAAATTATGGAAATTGTAGAGGGTGACTATAGAGGGTGTTTGAATGGTATGTTACAATAGACTTCAAAAAGTAAACACATTGAATTGACATTATATACCATATAATATATAATGTTAAAAATCGTGATATAATTTTTAAATAGTATTAACTAATTTGTTTAAGACATAGAAAAGGAGTAATGGTATGTTCGCAACAGCAAAATTTCCACTTAATTATGATGGCTTTAGAAATATAACAGAATATGTGAGTCAAATCTTGGATAAACACGGAATCTCACAAAAAGAGAAAATGAAAGCAATCTTAATTATAGATGAGGCTACTGATAGTTTAATTAAACACGGAAAAGAAAATACTGAAATTACAGTTAAATTAAAGTCATTTTTAGGTTCTATACATATTGAACTATTGGCTCATGGCGAAGAATACTCTCTCGCTAATAACATTCCTTCATCTTCTATGTATTTGGATGATGAGTATGATGATGATTCATATGATAATATACAAAATATAATTCTCAAATCTCTTCCATATAACATTGTATACAAGCACAAACACGGCAAAAACTCTATCTTTATGACTATTGTAAAGTCAAAGCACACTTTTTTATATCAAACTCTTGGTGCTATGGCTATCGCATTAATTTTCGGTATCATTTTTGCAAATTTTGTTCCTTCAGAAATTAATTCCGCATTAAATAATTATATACTTGACCCTATTAAGACTATGTACATGAATGCACTTAAAATGATTGTCGCACCAGTTGTATTTTTATCAATAACATCTTGCATTGTCCAGTTTTCGGACTTAACATCACTCGGTCGAATCAGCGGAAAAATAATTGCTTTTTATTTATTTACTACTGTGCTATCCATTATGGTAGGCATTGGCATATTTTTCCTTATGCAACCAGGCGATGCATCACTCACAACAGGTCTCATAGCAGATTCATCTGCTATTACATCAACTACGATGAATGTTTCCATTAAAGACACCATCATTAACATAGTGCCGACAAATATCATAGAGCCATTTTATAACAGCAATATGCTTCAACTGATTTTCTTTGCATCACTACTTGGAATTGCTACAAGTTTAATTGGTGACTATTCAGATATGTTTAAAAATTTTTTCCAAGCCTTAAATGAACTTTTTCTAAAAGTGACATCACTAATTATCAATTTTATACCTATGGCAGTTTTTTGTTCTATTATGTCAATGGTAATTACTATAGGAATTAAGACATTGCTTTCTGTATTAGTAATGTTTGCAACTGTGCTGGTTGGTTTTATAATTATGACAATAATATACTACATACTTATACTACTATTAGGAAGACTTAGTCCTATCCCTTTTGCAAAAAAATATGCACCAGCCATGCTACAAGTATTTTCACTATCATCTTCTAATGCTGCAATTCCGATAAATATGGAAGTTTGTGACAAGATGCTTGGTATAAAAAGAAAAATATATTCTCTTGCCATCCCTATGGGTGCAACGATAAATATGTCAGGAACTTGTATACACTTAGCAGTATTTGCTTTAGCATTAGCAAAAGCCTATGGAGTTCAAATTAATGGTAGTATTATGATATCTCTAATTATATCTATCGTTGTGCTCTCTATGGGTGCTCCAGGAATACCAGGTTCAGGTCTCATCTGTCTATCAGTTATTATTACACAAATTGGAGTTCCTATAGGAGCGATTGGCATTGTCATGGGCATTGACCCTCTTTGCAGTATGTTTAGAACTATGATTAACTGTCTCGGAGATGTTGCTGTATCAACAATTGTTGCTAAAAATGAAAATGAAATTGATTTAAATGTTTATAAATCACTTTAATCTACTATTTATAACTATTCAAAATAAAAAATAATGGGCATCTCCGCCCATTATTTTTATATTTCTAAAACTTTATTTATTAGCATACCCCCTGTGCAAGCATTGCAGTCGCTACCTTTTTAAATCCTGCTATGTTTGCACCTGTGACAAAGTCTCCCTTTTTGCCAAACTCTTCGGCAGTCTCTGTAACTTGCTTATAAATATTTTTCATAATTCCTTTAAGTCTCTCATCTACTTCTTCAAATGTCCAAGAAAGTCTAAGTGAATTTTGACTCATCTCAAGACCAGATACAGATACACCACCAGCATTTGCAGCCTTGCCTGGCATATAAAGAATATTATTATCTTGTACTATCTTAACTGCTTCATTAGTAAGTGGCATATTTGCACCTTCTGCTATAAGTTTAACACCATTCTTAACCATCAAGTTAGCATACTTTTCATCAATTTCATTTTGAGTTGCACAAGGAGCGGCTATGTCAAAACTTTCTACCCAAGGTTTCTCATTCTCAACATACTTTGCTGATTTTACATAATTAGTGTATTCTTTAATTCTTCCTCTCTTTACTTCCTTGATTTCTTTTACGGCATCAACATTTATTCCATTTTCATCATATACATATCCATTTGAGTCAGAAACTGTGACAACCTTTGCACCAAGTTCTTCAAATTTTTTCGCACAATAGATAGCAACATTTCCAGAGCCACTTATGCCGACTTTTTTACCAGCAACATCATTGCCTACACCATTCATCATTTCTGCTGCAATATATCCTACTCCATATCCAGTGGCTTCAGTTCTTGTAAGTGAACCTCCAAATGCAAGTCCCTTTCCAGTAAACACTCCTTCATAAAGCCCTGTTAATTTTTTGTATTGTCCAAAGAAATATCCAACTTCTCTAGCACCTGTTCCTATATCTCCTGCTGGCACATCAGTATCAGCACCAATATGTCTATAAAGTTCATTCATAAAACTTTGACAAAATCTCATTACTTCATTATCTGATTTTCCTTTTGGGTCAAAATTTGAACCACCTTTACCGCCACCCATAGGAAGACCTGTTAAAGAGTTTTTAAAGATTTGTTCGAATCCCAAAAACTTTAATATTCCTTGGTTTACACTTGGATGAAGTCTTAATCCACCTTTATAAGGGCCTATTGCAGAATTGAATTGTATCCTATAACCCTTATTAACTTGAACTTGTCCTTTGTCATCTACCCAAGGCACACGAAAACTAATAATTCTCTCTGGCTCAACTATTCTTTCAAGTAATGCAGCCTCACGATATACCTTTTCATTTTTAGTAACGATAGGGTCTAAAGTTGAAAGCACTTCTTTCACTGCTTGGTGAAACTCTGGCTCATTTGGATTTTCTTTTACTACTCTTTCATACACTTCATTTACATAACTCATAAAATTACTCCTTTTCCATTGCTGATAGTTTAAGTGCTCTATCCTCCGCAATAATTGTTTCTATTAATTCATTTATATTACCTTTCATAATATCTTCTATATTGTATAAACTAAGACCAATTCTATGGTCCGTAACTCTACCTTGTGGAAAATTATATGTCCTTATTTTTTCAGAACGGTCTCCAGTTCCTATTTGACTTTTTTTATCACTTGCATATTTACTATGTTGCTTTTCTTGCTCAATATCATAAAGTTTTGCTCTAAGCATAGCCATCGCTTTATCTCTATTTTGAAACTGCGACCTTTCTTCTTGACATGCAACTACTATTCCTGTAGGCTTATGAATAAGTCTAACTGCTGATGATGTTTTATTTATATGTTGTCCACCAGCACCACTTGACCTATATACTTCCATCTCTACATCAGCAGGATTAATCTCTACATCCACTTCATCTACTTCTGGCATAACTGCAACTGTAATTGTAGAAGTATGAATACGACCACTACTTTCTGTTATAGGAACTCTCTGTACTCTATGAACTCCAGACTCATATTTAAATTTTGAATATGCACCTTTTCCATTTACAGAAAAAATTACTTCCTTAAATCCACCAAGCCCATTTTCATTGACACTTAAAAGTTCTGCCTTCCATCCCATAGAATCAATATAGCCCATATACATACGATATATTTCTGCTGCAAATAGTGCGGCTTCATCTCCGCCAGCACCCTGTCTGATTTCTATGATGATGTTTTTATCATCCATTGGGTCTTTTGGAATAAGTAATAATTTTATTTCTTCATCAAGTCGCTCTTTTTCTTTTTTTGCATTTGCAAGGTCTTCTCTTGCCATAGCAAGCATTTCTTCATCTGATTCCGTATCTATAATATTAAGAGAATCTTGCTCCATTTTTTCTGCAGCAAGATATGCTTTATATGCTTTGATGATTGGCTCAAGGTCATTTTGTTCTTTCATAAGTTTTGTATATCTATCTATATCTTTAGCCACTACATCTGTACTTAATTCTTGCATTATTTCTTCATAATGCTTATATAAAGTTGTAAGTTTACTATTCATATAATTTATAATTATAACAAAATTGTATTATATAGTAAATATAATAACTCTGTCATTTCCTCCTAAATCTTTAACTGTTTCTATATGGGTATAACCTTTATTCTCAAATATTTTCTTTACATCATTTGCTTGGTCAAATCCAATCTCAAGATAGATTTTACCATTCTCATTTAGATAGTTTTTTGCTTCATTTGCTATTTCCTTATAATATTTTAATCCATCCTTATCGCCATCAAGTGCAATCCGTGGCTCATAGTTTTTCACTTCTTCTTGTAAATGTTTTATTTCGCCTGACTTAATATACGGAGGATTTATTGTGATTATGTCAAATGCAGAAATACCAAGTTTATCATTTAATTTATCAAGATTTTTAAACATATCACTTTTTAAGAAATATATATGTTTATTCATCTCATCCATCACATCATTGTCAACTATAAGTTCATCGGCATTTTTAGCAGCAATCTCAAGTGCCCCATCAGATATATCAGTTCCGACAACTAACTTATAATCTCCAAGTGCTGCAAGTGATACCGCTATACATCCTGAGCCAGTACACATATCAAGTATAGAAATATTCTTATCTTGATTATCTTGCATAACCTTTTCAACTAAAGTTTCTGTGTCAGCCCTTGGTATAAGCACATCCCTATCAACATTAAATCTAAGCCCTAAAAAATATGTCTCTCCAAGTAAATATTGTAAAGGATAATGGCTTGCTCTTGCATTTATTAACTCATCAAACTCTGATATAAGATTACTTATACTTGTTTTATCATACTTCTTTTCTAAATCATCATCACATTCAAAAAGAAATCTTGCCATATCCATATCAAGGAGATTTAGCAAAATTTCTGTAGCATCATACTCTGCATTTTCAATTTTACTTTTTGAAAGTAATTGTTTACCTTCTTCTAATATATCTCTTAATCTCATACTAATCCCATTTTGTTATTATGCCACCAGGTTTTACTATAAATGCAGTTTTGGCTTTTTTTGCAAGTGGAGTATCTGATTTTGAATCAGAATAAAACTCATTTATTGTAGCATTTGGATACTCTTTAAAAAATCTGCTTACTTTTTCTTCTCCATAGCAATTAAGTCCAATATAATCACCATTTGTTTTATTAACTTCTGAACAAATAAGATTTACTCCTAATTCATCACAAATATATTGTAATATAAATCTTGGGCTTGCACTAACTATAACATCTGTTTTATTTTTTTTCTCATAATACCAATCGTATATATTCTTTTTATTTTTGCTCCAAAACTCAACAACTATCCTATCTATCTCACCCATTTTAAAACTATTTAAAAATCTATAAAGTGTCTCTTTCATTTTTGTTTTTGAAATAGTACCAAATACATATTTTAAAGTAGCAATAAAAAAAGTAGGCATATATTCTATTACTTTAGGATAATGTATGAGCATATATAATACAAAATCTCTTGTACTATCTCCATTATATATTGTTCCGTCAAAATCATATACATTCATAAATATTTAATTGCACTAAACTCTTATCTCCTATGACTTTTTTATTACAATGTCATTTAACTATGTGAAATGCTGTTTTTTAAACTCTCTCCAATCAAATACTTCTTCTACCGCTCTTATAGCAACTTCCACTTCTTTTTCATCAGGTTCTTTTGTTGTAAGACCTTGCATCCACATACCTGGTCTCGAAATTATATCCATAAACTTATTATCAAATTGTCCTGCTATTCTAAGAACCTCATATGATATACCTGCAACAACTGGTATAAGAATAATACGTGATAAAAACTTGTAAAGAAGTGTTGGTGGATTAATAAACATAAATAAAAATATAGATATAACCATTACATACACTAAAAATGATGTCCCACATCTTTTATGTTCTTTACTTGCCTTCATAACATTTTCAACTGTTAAATCCCAACCATTCTCTATACAATTTATACACTTATGTTCTGAACCATGATATTCAAATGTTCTTTTTATCTCATCCATTCTTGATATAAGTTTTATATAGATAACAAAGATAAGTATTCTAACTATTCCTTCTAAAAATGCAACCCAAAAATTATTATCTACTTTTGTTACAGTCTTAAATAGTGAGCCAATGGCCGCTGGCACAACTGAAAATACGATTATTGCAACTGCAACAGATATTACAGTTATAATGCTCATAATTATACCAAGTGTCTTTTCATTGATATGTTCATTTAACCATTTATCAATTTTACTTTCACTCTCTTGCTCTTCCTCATCAAAAAATGATGCAGAATATTCTAATGTTTTTGAGCCAAGTATTAGTGAATCAACCATAGCAAATATTCCTCTGATAAATGGTAGTCCAAGTAACTTAATTTTTTTTGCAAGCATAACATACTTGTCTTTCTTAACGACAATTTCACCATTTGATTTTCTTACTGCTACAGAATACTCATCCATATTTTTCATCATGATGCCTTCTATAACAGCCTGACCACCTATGCCACTAAAACATTTTTTATTCTTTTTATTCATAATATTCTTTATGCTACTTTATACTTTTTTATTTTATCTTAATAAAAAATTAAGGGCGAGTATCCCGCCCTTATAATTAACCATTAAGTCCAAACTTTTTATTAAATTTCTCTATTCTACCACGAGCCGCTGCTGCTTTCTGTTGTCCAGTGTAGAATGGATGACATTTTGAACAAACTTCTACGTGAATACTTGGCTTTGTACTTCTTGTTGTAAACTCATTTCCACAGTTGCATGTAACCTTGCATTCTTGATACTTTGGATGTAAATCTGCCTTTGCCATATTTTACCTCTTAATTAATCATATTTTATGGTTCCCAACCATAACAAAAATGCCACAATTTGTAGCCATATAAATATAACACTTTTTATGGCATATGTCAAATTTTATTTCCCTTGCATTTTACACTTGCATTTTACTTATCATTAATATTAGCAATTATATCATCCAATTCACTTATATATATGACATTTACATATACACCATTTGCCTTAACTAAACCAGGTGTCACATCTTCTATATTATATCTTTTTGACAGGAGTTCTTTTACATTATGTTCCCCATATGTAAGTTTATCAAATATTGGCTCAAAATCAAGATTTTCTGGCTCGGTCTTTTTATAATCTTCAACAGTATATAATCTACCATCCCAGTCATTACCTTTACATTCGCCTTTTGAGAATATGCTCATATAGCATCCTTTAGAGCCAGATGTAGCACCTACTTTATATGAAAAATGTGGAGACATATTTGGGCTATTGTTACTTATTATTTGAGTATTAGGAAGTACATATACCCAAGTGATAGGAGTTCTGCCATACTCCCAATCATATAATTCTACAGCGCCACCCTTTGATAAAGTAATATTCTTACTTTGATATTTTTCTTTTGACAAATTAGAATATGGGTTGCCACTTACCAATTCATTTGAGTTAACTTCACTACTCTCGCCTATTACAATTTCACTCTCATTTATATCTAAAGATGTTTGAACTTCAATTTCTGTATTAGACTCACTTTCAACTACATTTTCATCTCCAATCAGTTCTTTCTTTACTACTAACACCGGTCTCACTCCATCTCCATGTTCAAGTTTAACTGATTGCCCCTCAATATATATATGACCATATTGACCAACCCATGCCGCTTTTCTATCAGTTGTTCCATTGTCAGTTAAATAAAAAGAGCCACAATTATAATACTCCGAATTTTTATTCTCCACCACTTCTACCCAACTTGATTTTGCAAATGTAGTAGCCTCGGCAGACAATTTATAATTTCTTCTATTTACATCTTCTCTGCCAAAATATTTGTGGCAAGAATCAATATTAAGTAATGAAACTTTATCTTTCCCAAGTAAGCCAAACTCATTCACAGGATTTAAATATGCTATTTCATCTGTTGAAAATGCACTATTTAAAAAATAATTGTTAAGCCACATATTGAGTGTTGAACTATTCCATAAAACTTCAATGTCTGTATCATTGTAATTTTTACAATCAATTATATACCTACTTACAAGTAAGTATGATGTATCATTTTTATCTACCACAAGCCACTCTATATCACCAGTTCTCCCAATATCAGTGTCATATTTTCCAAACTTTACAATATTATATGATGTTTTTTTATCTTTTTCATCAACAAATATTTTAATATCAGGATTTAAAGAGCGAGTTGTAGTTTCCAAAACTTTAGTCGATGTTTCCTCAATTTTTTTAGTAGTAGTTTCTGTCTCTACAATTTTTTCTTCTTTTTTGTTGCAAGAAAATAAGCATATAGCAATAATACTTATTAAACTTACAAAACTTATTATTTTTTTCATATTTCCCCCTATCATAAATATTATGGCATTTAGACTATAATACTTATTTTGATTTTTCTATTTTAATAAAAAGTGTTAATAGAGTAATAAAGATTATATACACCCAAGTATCAGTTAAACTAAAATATGTTTGAAAAAATGAAAATAACATATAATAGCAAAATAACGATAATAGTATTATCAAATAATTATTTTTGATATTTTTATGATTAACTAAATTATATGTTATTTCCTCTAATATCTTACCCACATATCCAATTATAAAACTAAATACTGCTACCCCAACTAAACCAAAATCATAATAAGCATCATATACCAATGTAAGTGTAGATAACTCTTCTTTTATAATGTAACTTGGTGCATCTAAAACAAATGGAAATAATTTTTTTATAAAAGTTAATGTAAATAGTGGGTTTAAACTTCTCCTGCCAAATGTCAGCCTAAATACATTATTTATCATATAGTTTAGATTTTCAAAATTATGTGCAATATACATATAAGGTTGTGAAATAAATATTGGCAACTTGTAATTTTTCATTTCAAAGATACTATTCAAATAAGTAATATCGTGTGCTCTACTTATAGTAATAATTACATACAATACCATAAATAATACAACAGATATACCTATTAAAAGTATCTTTCTTTTATCAGAAAATAATGCTTTTAATCCACTTTGATTATTAATAATTATAATGAAAACAGACAAAACTATACATTGTATAAGTCTTGACCTTGATATCAAAAGTATAGACATTATAATTACATATACATATGATAATATTAAAAATATTTTACTAATTTTTCTATTTGGTTCTATAAAAAAGTTGCATAGTGCAAAACAAGGAATAAAAGCATAAAATGATGTTATATAATGTATCATAAACACATGAAAAGTAGAATAGGCATGTGGTGTGTCTACAGTAAAAAATGGAATAAACTTTAATATCATAACTTCTATTATAAAAGAAATTAATGTTACTAAAAAAAGTATAATTATAAGGACTTCTTGATTTAATAATTTTTTATTTGTTATGGTGATATCATTTTCCAATGTAATGCCTTTTATGTAAAATGTTTTTTTTGATAAAAAATTGCCTATGTAAACTGAAAAATATGTTATAAATATTGTTATAAACATCATCATACTGTATTCAGCGGATAGACTACTAAGTTTTAAAAGAGAAACTCCAAATCCGCCAATAAAGCCTATTGCAAATAAACCTCTTGCATTTACAACTCTATTATTTTTTTTATAATCTGCAGCATATAAAAAAATAGCAAGTGAAATCATTACTACACTTGCTAAATAATTATGTTTAAAACAGTATAGAACAACACTTAGTAAATATGAAATTATATATATAAATAACATAAATTACTGTGATTCATTTGTACTACTTGTTTCAATTATGTTTGCACTCTCATGAACTTCGCTGCTATTTCCTACATGAGGTCCAACCTCCGATTCTGTAGGTGCATTTATAACATTGTTATCAATTACAACAGTTACACCAACCTCATTTGTCTTACTAATAATACCAACTGGCAATATATCTGAAAGTTTAAACTTATACTCTTTGCTTTCAGTTAAGCCATTTATATCAATAACCGGCAAGTCAAATGTATAAATATTTGCTACAAATGCCCTTGGTCCCTCAATCATTATCGTATTCGGATTTATAATCGTATCTACCACTCTAAATCCTGTACCTACTGTGCCATCTGTTATAGCATTTAAAGTAATATTAGCCGTAGAGTTTAATACAACTGAATAACCAATATCTTCTGCACTTAATATTACCCCATCATTTGGTAACACACTTCCATCCTTGGCATATATCTTAACTTTTGATACTCCCGAAAATGTTTCTTCATTACCTGACACTGGTATGTCAATTGCTATATGGTCTATATTGCCAAGTGCTGCGTCACTACCAGAAACATATACAACATTTGGACTTAATATTACATTTCCTATACTATGTCCTTGTCCAACATTTCCACTAAAATTATACTGAACCTTATACTCATTTCTAAACACATCATTTATAGAAATTTTTAAAACTTCTGGTTCTACTTGCACATTGCTTACTACACTTTCTATTTCAGGTGATATCTTTTGTCTAATTTGCACATTTACATTTTTTTCATTAGAAGCCGTATCCATAAGGTTTGATATATCATTTAAATCTATATAGACATAAAAGTCACTTTGTTTAATATTCATTTGACTATTACTTTTTGTTTTATATGAAATTTTTACTATCCTTGACTCAGGTGGTATAAAATATGTTTTATTCTGTTCATTAACCACATTTTCATTTTCAACATTTACACTTACATTTACAAATCCATTAATAACTGGATTTGTAATGTTCATTACAACTACCCATATAACAATTGCAAATAATAAACTTATTAATTTAATAGAAAGATTGGTTGTGAGTTTTTTTATCATTTAAGCCACCCCCTCACAGTTCCTATTATGTCATTTCCAACTTGCTTCTTTTCTTCACTTCCATATATGAAGTTCATAAGATTTTTTGTCATCTGTTTTTCATCTTTCATTACTTCAAGTTGTCCATTTATGCATAGTGATACATTTCCAGTTTCTTCTGAAACTACTATAACTATTGAATCTGAAACTTCTGATATGCCAAGTGCTGCTCTGTGTCTTGTTCCTAATGCCTTTGAAATATTCTGATTTCGAGATATAGGCAAATAACATGTTGCAGCCTTTACTACATTTCCTACTATAAGCACAGCACCATCATGAAGCGGAGTATTCTTTTCAAAAATATTTATTAAAAGTTGTTTAGATATATCTCCATCTATATTAATTCCCGTTCTTTCATACTCTTCAAGTGATATATTTTGTTCTATAACTATAAGTGCACCAGTTCTAACTTTTCCCATAGAAAAAGATGCTTCAACCAATTCTTGAATATTATCTTTACTTGTTTGTTTAGCAAGTCTTATATCAGGGATAAGTTTAGTCAAGATACTTTGTCTCCCAAGATGCTCAAGTCCAGTTCTTATATCTTCTTGGAAAATAATTATAAGAGCAATCATTGCTATATACGATAAATTTTGTATAATGTATTTTATAACTTCAAAATGGAATATAACAGACAATAATAGTAGTAAACCAATAATAACTATTCCTCTAAACAAAAGCCACGCTCTTGTATTTTTCATCCAAGTTATAACAATATTAACAACAAAAGCAATAATTAAAATCTCAATTATTGCTAAAATAAGTTCTACAGGTTGAAGAACCGTAAAAATATTAAAACTATTTGTAAAGTTTTCTATAAAATCTAACCTAAACATCATTAGTAGTATAATTGATTTTTGCAAAAAATACAAGTATTATAAGGTTTTTTTTGCACTACTACACAAATGTAAACTTATTGAAAAAATAGGCATTTTTTAGTAAAATATATATATGAATTTATGTTCCAAAAAATTCATAGTTTTTGCTTGTATTTTTACAAGCCTGTGTTTATTTGCTTGTAAAAATAACACTTATACTACTACTGAATACCAAGATGACATAAATATCCCTATTGCTTCTATTGATATAACTAAAGTTATGGATATAAATACTGTCCCAAAACTTGATGTCAATTCACTTTTGCCTGCACCATTAAAAAAAGGCATTGAGCATCAAATTGTCACAAACATTCAATCAAGACTTATGAGCCTTGGCTTCATGGAAGAAGATAAAGCAACATCTTACTATGGAGAATCAACTGAAACAGCCATCAAGAAATTTCAGCGTCAATTAGGTCTAAGCCCTGATGGTATATGCTCTCTTACTATTTATTCTAAACTTATGGATAAAGATGCACCTTCTTATGAAGTAAAAAGAACAGAGCAAGGGGATGATATAAAAATATTGCAGCAACAACTCTACGAACTTAATTATTTACTTTATGAGGATGATGTAAACGGCTATTTTGGTCACAAGACAGAAAATGCTGTTAAAGAGATGCAAAAAAGTAATGGACTTGACCAGACAGGAAAAATTGATTTAACAACGCTTAACTTTTTATATAGCGAAAATGTAAAAGCCTATACAATAAATAAAAAATCAAGTCCTGACATAATTCTAAAATATCAATTAAGACTTAGAGAACTTGGTTACTATTTTGGTGAATGTAATGGTGTATATAGTGATGATTTTAAAACATCAGTTGCTGAATATCAATTAAACAATTCTCAATATGGTGATGGTCTTATAGGTCCTTCTACAAAATTCTCTCTTGACTCAAAATATGCAAGACCATTTACTCTATTTGTAGGTCAAAGAAATAAATATGTACGAATAGTTCAAAATAGATTAATAGAACTAAATTATCTGGACCCTGCTCATGCAAAAGGCTACTATGGTGAGTTTACAGCACAGGCAGTAGCACTTTTTCAAGAAGCGCATGACCTTCCAGTAACTGGTGCAATAGATGGTAGAACAAATGTGATGATTAATAGTCCTCTCGCTTCTCCATCAAATGCTGAACCATTAACTTTTATCAAGCAATCAGTTCTTGACACTATAGAGCAACAAAAAAGAATGGTTTCTACTCAAAATGTAGGCAATGTTGATGATTTAATTAAAGTATCAATGTTAAAACTTGGCAGCAAATATGTATGGGGAAGTCGTGGTCCAAATACATTTGACTGTTCGGGATTTGTATTTTGGTGTTTAAACCAAGTAGGTGTCAATGTAAGTTATATGACAACATATAACTGGAGATTTTCAACTCAATTTGAAAGAGTTGAAAAATTTGAAGATTTAATACCTGGTGATTTACTTGTTATAAATGGTCATATGGGTATAGTTGCTGAAAATGAAACTATAGTAGATGCATCTTCTTCCAATGGAAAAGTAGTTCATAGAGATTTAGATGAATGGTGGAGAGAAAGATTTATTATAGGATTTAGAATATTTGCAAGTGATGGAACTATAACGGAGGGGTAAATATGAATGAGAAGCCAAAACAAATAATTGTTTGCGATGATGATATTGACATCAATGAGTCTATAACTATCTCATTAAAACACGATGGCTATAAGGTCATAAAATGTTTTAACGGTAAAGAAGCAATAAGTGCTCTTGATAAAAATCACATTGATTTGATTGTTATGGACATAATGATGCCTGGTGAAGATGGCATAAAAACTGTTGAAAGAATACGTGAATCAAGTGATGTCCCTATAATTTTTTTAAGTGCTAAATCAGAACTCAATGATAAAATTTCTGGTCTCAATATTGGTGGAGATGATTATATGACTAAACCTTTTGAAATGCTTGAACTTAAGGCGCGTATCAAATCCATAATAAAGAGAAGTGGTGCCACTATAGAAAAAAGTGAAAAGAAAGAGTATAAAATTGGCAATATCAAGATTGACCAAGATTCAAAAAGTGTCACTATAAGAAACAAACCAATAAAGTTTACTCCTATTGAGTATAAAATATTACTTTACTTTGTCAAAAATGCTGGTAAGGTACTATCATCAAATGACATATATAAAGAAGTGTGGAATGAAAGTGAAGCCTATAATATAGAAAATACTATTGCCGTTCACATAAGACACATACGAGAAAAAATAGAAAAAGATTCTCGTGAGCCCAAATATATAAAAGTTGTATGGGGCATTGGTTATAAGATGGAGGCACTATAATATATGAGAAGATTTATTGTAGCAATGATAAATATTGTTGCAGCGGTTATTGCAATTGTATCATTGTCTATTCTCCAAATGGAATATTCAAATAATTCAATAAATAGTTTTTCAAATGCTACATCATTTGAAAAAACTGATGAATTTAATGAAATAGTCACAAATAATATCAATGACATATTTACACTTGTAAGTCTTAAAAATTGTTTTGAGACAAATGGGGAACTAAATTACACCTTGATAGTGGCTGAATCTGTTGATAAAGAAGGCGAAATTAAAAAATGGACTATACAAGATTGTCTTGATTTAGCAACCAAAGTTCATGGACTATATATAGACCATAATTTTGATGTTGAACAATCTAACTCTCAAGGCATAGTCCCTTTCTCTAAAAATGTCACTTACAATTTTTCTTTCAAGACCTATCCATCAAAGGTTAGAACAGGTGTTATGACTGAAGAAGATTTTCTATCAGAATTTATGTATATGCTTTCTCAATATCATAGATGCAAGTTTAACCTAAATGACAATGCTACAAACTTTAAATATAGATTAGTTTACTTTGATGAATACAATAATATGAGTTCCGATTATAAAAACTATAACTTGACTAACAATGATATGATAAGTAATAATACTTTTCTATATCTTATAAGTAAAGATAATATTATAAGCACTAATATATTAAATGATATTTCTACAAGTGACATAAAAAACATTAAATCTCTTAACCCTAATATAGACCAAAATTTTATACTTTATATTTTAATTGATACTTCATATTCAGCAAATGACTTATTAAAAGCAAACTATGATGTGTATTCTCACCATAAAAATAAGTGTGCTATACTTATCACAATTATAATTTATTCAATAATTATTTTCTTAGTATCACTATTCCTTACAATTATGTTTGTACTCGCTACTAAAAAATCTGTTGATGAGTCTACCAGAATATTTTATTTTTTGCCAACTGAATTTTATTTTATATGCTATGTAGTAATTATCACAGGACTACTATTTTCAGCAAATAGATATTTAAGTTCATCAAAATTTTCTGAATATAATATGTCACTAATTAAAATCAATGTAAATCTGCTCATTATATATGTAAATACAATCATACTCATACTAATATTTGCTTCAAAATTCTCTAATGACACTCTTACTCCTATATCTATAAAATCTATTAGAGATAACTATGAGATAGGTTCAAAAAGACTTAATTATACAGCATTTTTCTTTGCAATTTTCATACCTGTCATTTTGCTTATTATTTTATCAATATACCTAATATATTTGTTCTCAATGACCAATGATATAAGATTACTCATAGTAGGCATTATTATACTTATAGCAAGTATTTCATTTATCATATATATATTGGTTCTCCATTACGCTTTCAACAATGCTCTTGATGTACAAGTTAAAGCAAATGAGATGAGGACCTCTCTTATAGCAAATGTGTCTCACGACATAAAAACTCCTCTCACATCTATTTTAAACTTTACAGAACTAATATCAGAAGAAATTAGCAGCCCTTCTAAAAATATGATAGACAATTTAGAGGAATATTCAAAGACAATAGTTAATAAATCTCATAGACTAAATGACTTAATTAACGACCTTATTTTTGATAGTAAGGTCACATCTGGAAATGTTGAACTTGATATGACAAGTATTGATTTAAATGCATTTATAGAACAGGTTATTGCAGAATTTGAAAGTAAGTTGCTTGAAAAAAATATAAAAATAATTTATACTAATAATGCCATTAAAGTAAATGTACTTGCAGATAGTTCACAACTTTATAGAGTCTTCCAAAACTTATTTACAAATATTTACAAATACGCACTGGAGAACTCAAGAGTATATATAAATCTTGATTCAATCAAGAGTAAAATATTAATAAGTATTAAGAATATTCAAAAAGAAAAAATTGAAGTTGACCCAGATACATTAAAAGATAGGTTTGTCCGTGGAAGTAAGTCAAGGTCTACAGAAGGTTTTGGACTTGGACTATCAATATCTGAAAATCTTGTAAAATCAATGAATGGAAAACTTGAAGTATCAAGCATACAAGACCAATTTATAGTTAAAATAGTATTTATTGCATATGAAGACGATTAAGTATATAATAATATTTTTATTGTTACAGTCACTTGTTTTTATTAACATTTTACCTACTATGGCTGATACAAAAAATGGCTGGCCATATTATGATGGTGAAATTACTTCTAAAGCCGCTATAATTATTGATGCTGATTCATCAAAAATACTTTTTTCATATAATCAAGATGAAAGACTGTATCCTGCATCGCTTGCAAAAATAATGACTGCTATCGTAGTTTTAGATTATGTAAAAGGCAATTATGATACTTTAGTTAATTTTTCATACACAGCCGTAACAAGAGATATAGATAGAAATTCTGTAACCATAGGTGCAAGTGCTGGCGACCAATTATCAATCAAAGATTGTTTATATTGTCTTCTTTTGCCTTCAGCAAATGATGCAGCCAATGCTCTTGCAGAGTATGTCGCTGGTTCTATAAATGACTTTGCTTTACTTATGAATGAAAAGGCTGAAATGCTCGGTTTAAAAAATACTCATTTTGTCAACCCATCAGGTCTTCATGATGATGAACAGTACACAACAGCATATGATATGGCAAAAATACTGCAATATGCTATGAAATATCCTATATTTTATCAGATATCATCTTCTATTTCATATCGACATGCACCTATTAGAAGATATAAAAATCCTGAAAATTCAAATAATCAAGTATTGAACACCAATAGTATAATGGTGCCTGGAAGTGGATACTACTACAATGGGATAACTTCTGGAAAAACTGGTCATACTAAACTTGCTGGATATAATCTCGCAGCAAGTGCAAGAAAAGATGGTATGAACTTGATATGTGTATTACTTGGAAGTGCAAAAGACTCAATTAGATATAATGAAACTAAATCACTATTTGATTTTCACTTTGACAATTATAAATCTTTAAGCATAAAAAACTTTGATAAAAGATTTGATGATTCAATAAGTAATATTTCTATAGATGATGTCAATCTTATTGAATCTCTTAATATTACTTGTGATGAAAATGCCCATATAACTCTACCAAAAAATGCTGATGAAAATGATGTAACTTCAAAAATATCTTATCAAATAGATGACCCATATAATGTATATGCTATAGGCAATATTCAATACTATTTAAAAGATGAGCCAGTTGGAAAATGTACACTTGAAGGTCGAAACTTTGAAGATATAGAGGCTATATATACTGTATATCTAAATCTTAGTAAAGCACTTGAAGAAACTGATGTAGATGAAGTTTCTAATGTAAAAACAACAACCAATCAAACAAATGCTCTAATATACAGAAATTCAAATGGGCATCTTGTTATTTCAAGTACTTTAATGACTGTTTTTATAATTATTATAACTTCTATACTAATAATATCTATAATAACATTTTTATATATCCGTGTATTAAGTAACACAAATATACAAATAAATAAATTATTATTTAGATTAAGAAGAAGGTTTAAAAATTAGTCCTTGTACCTCAGCAGGATAGAGGGTCCGCCTCCTAAGCGGAATGCCGGCGGTTCGAATCCGCCCAAGGACGCTGAATCTGTATAATATTTACTAACATTAATATATCCTAAGTCCTTTAGGATAATGATTCTTAATAACACCATCTACATATTTTGCAAGCCCAAGTCCTAATCTTTTATATGTCACTTTGCAAAATCCTTTAAACCCTAAATCTTTCTTTATTATGTCACCTTTTAAGTATTTATATACTTCTTCATCATTTAAATCAACTATGTTTTCAAACAATATTTTATCACTATGAGTTGAAGCATGTGTTGGTTTTTTTATTTTTTCATCTTCCCACTCACTTATACCATATCTTACTATATTAAGACCACTAAACTCTGTTATATTGGTATTCACTAAACTATTATATTCATTACCTTCTTTATATAATATTGCATAAAATTGCCCCTCTCCTATAGAGTTAAAAGGATATATTTTCTCCATTTTGACAAGTTTTAAGTCTTGGTATTTATTTAATATATAATCTATAACTTCTTCATCTTCCTCTTTAGAAAATGTACATGTGCTATATATTAATGTCCCACCACTTTTTAACATATGATAGGCAGATTCAATTAATTTTTTTTGAGTTTTTGAACAACTTTTTATTAATTCTATACTCCACTGATTAACTGCATCTTCACTCTTTCTAAACATTCCTTCCCCACTGCAAGGAGCATCAACTATGATTTTATCAAAGTAATCATTGAACTTATTTAAGAGATTGTCAACACTTTCTGATAATATTATAAAATTATCAAATCCCATTCTTTCTATATTTGAATCTAATATTTTAACTCTTTTTTTATCTATCTCATTGGCAACTAAAAAACCTCCACAATCTCCTTTAAGATTATATAAAGTTTGTATTGACTTACCACCAGGACTGGCACATAAATCAAGAACCACATCCGATGGATTAAATGTAACATTTGACAATACACTTGCAGCACTTGGCTCTTGAATATAATATAGCCCTGCATGATACAATGGATTTTTACCCGGATATACACTTATATCTTTTAATTTTTCTTTATCATAAGTATAGTAACCATAATCATTATTTTTATAAATCTCTATTAAATCAAACTTGTCAATCAAATAGTCTAAATCTATAGATGAGTTTTTTAGTTTATTGAAATTAATTGTCATTCCATGAGTTTCTTTTTCACTAAATGATTTTATATACAAATCAAATTCACTATCAGAAAGTTCATTTCTAACTCTATCTAAATATTCTTTTTTTAATCTATTTATCATAATTATAGAATATCAAAACTGCAAAAAAAAGCAAGACCAAAGTCTTGCTATTTTTTTGTTGCATTATTTCTTTTTAGCAACTTTCTTTGCTGGCTTTTTTGCAACTTTCTTTGCTGTTGCTTTTTTAGCAGTTGCTTTCTTTGCTACCTTTTTAACAGTTTTCTTAACTGCTTTCTTTGCTACCTTTTTAACAGTCTTCTTAGCAGTTTTCTTAACTGCTTTCTTTGCTGTTGCTTTTTTTACTACCATTTTCTTTTCCTTCTTTTTGTTTTTATTTGTTGCAGCAGATTTGCTTGCTGCAGGTTTCTTAGTAACTTTCGTTACGGGTTTCTTTTTTTCTTTACTCGCAGGAGCCTTCTCCTTGCCTTCTGCCGAGATTCCTTTAAATATCATTTCAAAAGCCTTGTTTAAATCTGGTAAATTATAACCATTATCCATAATATCCTCCTACGATAACTTATAGTTAGATTATAGATTAAAAAATAATTTTTGTCAATATAAAACAAAGTTTTTTAAAAAAATTTGTTTTTAATTTTTTCTTACTTTTTTATTTTATTTTTAATGTATAATTATTTTTCTATCCATATAATATTTTTTTGTGCCTTGAACCATGTGAGTTGCCTCTTAGCATAATTCCTTGAATGTTGTTTTATTTTATCAATTATAGATTCAAGTTCTTTTCGCTTATTCGTATCTAATCTATTTATATTATTTATTGGCTCATTATTTTCAACAAAATCGTATAATTCTGCATATCCTATACTTTTCATAGAGTTTAAATCTCGTGGAAGCCCCATATTGATAAGATTTTTTATCTCTAATAATAGGCCATCTTCTATCATTTTATCTACTCTTTTGTTTATTCTATCATAGAGCCTTTCTCTATCCATAGTCAACACATAAAACTCATATTCATATGGACTTTCTTTTAATTTTTCACTTTCATTATGTTTTGAAATTGGATATTTGTGCATCTCATAAAACTCTATTGCCCTTATTACTCTTTTAACATTTTCTTTAGGTATGATTTTACAAGATGCTTCATCTATTTCCATTAACTTATTAAATAGATATTCTATCCCATTAACATGTAATTCTTGGTATAATTTTTCTCTAATTTTCTTTGATTTTTCCTCATCTTCTTCTAAAAAACAGGTATCATATAATACAGCCCTTATATAGAATCCAGAACCACCTACAAGTATAGGCACCTTATTTCTGCCAAGTATATCTTTTATATAATAATTAGCCATATCTTTAAATTCTTTTACATTGATATTTACACTTGGTTCTATCTCATCAATCATAAAATGCCTTATTCCTTTCATTTCATCTTTTGTTATTTTTGCCGAGCCAATATTAAGATACTTATATATTTGCACAGAATCAAGAGATACAATCTCACCATTTAACTTTTTAGCCAATTCAATGGAATATTGAGTTTTTCCAACCGCAGTTGGTCCTGCCACTACATATATCTTATTTTTCATTTAAATCCTTATTAATTTCTTTTAATAATTCTTTAATTATATTTTCTTCTTTAATTTTTTTTATGATTACTCCTTTTTTAAATAATACCGCTTCTCCTATCCCCCCTGCAATACCTATATCTGCCTCTTTTGCTTCGCCTGGTCCATTAACTGCACATCCCATCACTGCAACCTTATATTTTTTCTTTTTTGACAATTTAAGCATTTTTTCATATTTATTGTCATTTAACTTATCTTCAACTATGCTTGCAATTTTTATTATATCTATATTAGTTCTTGCACAAGTAGGGCATGACACTATATCTATTCCGCCACCTCTTAAATTAAGATTTTCAAGTATTATCTTTGCTGTCCATATTTCTTGTGCAGGGTCTCCAGTAAGGCTAACTCTCATAGTGTCTCCTATTCCTTCATATAAAAGTATAGAGAGTCCTATACTTGATTTAATATTGCCTGACTTAATAGTTCCAGCCTCTGTTATCCCTAAATGCAATGGATAATTATATTTTTTTGCGAAAAGATTATAAGAATCAATAGCCATCAATACATCTGAAGACTTAATAGATACCACTATATCATAAAATTCATATTTTTCCAGCAATTTAATATTTTCTTTTGCCGATTCAAAAAGTCCTTTTGAAGTTACTTTATTGCCATACTTTTCAAGTATTTTTTTACTTAAAGAGCCACTATTAACACCTATCCTTATAGGAATCTTTTTTTTCTTACACGCCTCTACTACTCTTTTTACTTTTGACTCGTCTCCAATATTACCAGGATTAATTCTTATTTTATCTATACCCCTATCTATAGCCATTAAAGCAAGTTTGTAGTCAAAGTGAATATCTGCAACAAGTGGAATATTAATATTTTCCTTAATTTTTTCAATCGCTATAGCACTTTTTTCATCTGGCACACTTACTCGCACAAGTTCACATCCTGCCGCTTCAAGTTCTTTTATTTGTTTTACTGTATTTTTTACATCATAAGTTTTAGTATTACACATAGACTGTATAATTACATTGTTACTATGACCAATACTAGTATTACCTACTTTAACTTTTTTTGTTTCTTCTCTTTTGAACATGATGACAACATTTCCTTACTTCTAAGTGACCTATGATATTCTATTGCAAATCTATGAGTCTCATCTTGAATTTTAGTTATGAGTTTAAATAATTCTTTATACTCTCTTAAATCTATCTCTATACCATTATATATAAGCCCTCTTGTCCTATGATTATCATCCTTTACCATACCCATAACCGGTATATCTATATTATATTCTTTTAAAACCTCTTCTACTACATTTACCTGACCAAGACCGCCATCTATTAAAAATATGGATGGGAGACTATTAAACTTGGCATCATCTTTTTCATATCGTTCAATTCTTCTATGTATTACTTCATTCATAGAACCGTAATCATCAGGTCCTTCAATGGTTTTAATTCTAAACTTTCTATAGTCATTCTTTTTAAAGCCTTTCCCTTCCCACACTACCATAGAAGCAACATTTAAGACACCTGCTGTATTAGATATATCATAAGATTCGAGTCTTGTTACTTCATTAATTCCTGTCATCTTCTTTAAATCATCATAGGCAATAGACAACTCTTTTTCTTCCCTTACATATTTAGATACTTTTTGGTCATACTGTATTTTAGCATTAAGTGACGCAAGTTTTACAAGTTTGTCCTTATCACCTTTTTTAGGGATAACCAATTTGCACTTTTTCTTATCTCTTGATAACCATTCATCATATAATTCTTTTTCATCTATATCGCATGGTAACCATATTTCTTTTGGTAAAAAATAAGTTTCATTATAATACTGCTTAATAAAACTAGATATTACTTCGGAATCAGTATCATTTACATCTATATTTAATATGTTGGTATTTCTATCAATTATATTGCCATCCCTAACTTCAAAGATTTGTATCATCGCTATATCTTTATTTCTATACATACCAACTATATCTTTATCAAATTCTTCTTTGCTATCAATTTTTTGTTTTTCAGTTATTTCATTAATTGTTTTTATTTTATCACGACACCTTGCGGCTTCTTCAAATTCATTATTATCAGAGAATTCCTTCATTTTTATCTCAAGTGATTTAATGATATCTTTAGTATTGCCATTTAGAAAATCTTTAACTTCCTTTACTTCTTTCATATAAGTAGTTTCATCTTTATTTATACATGGAGCACTACACATTTTTAGATGAAAATATAGGCATGTCTTAAAACTTGTCTTTTTTACCTTGTTCAAATCAAGTTTACATAGTCTAAGTTTATAATTTTCTTTAATAAAATCAAGTGCTTCTTTGATAATATTACTTGACATATATGGTCCAAAATATGTTGCCTTATCTTTTCCTTTTCTATGAACCATAAAAACTCTTGGAAATGATTCATCAGTAGTAAGTTTAATATATGGATAATTTTTATCATCTTTTAATAGTGTATTATATCTTGGTCTATATTCTTTTATAAAATTAGATTCAAGTATTAAACTCTCCAATTCATTATCTACTACTATGTATTCAAATCTATCTATATTTGAAACCATTTGTTCTATTTTGGATGTTTTTTTATATGAATCAGAAAAGTATTGTTTAACTCTATTTTTTAAATTTTTAGCCTTTCCAACATAAATAACTTCTCCATCAGCCTTATGCATTAGATAGACTCCTGGAGAAGTTGGTAGTTTCTTTAATTCACTTTCTATATCAAAATCAGACATCCTATTGTTTAGTACCATTATCTTCGCTTGTCTCTGTATTATTTAAAAATGCATCCCACTTATATACACCACCTGGGTTCCAGAATAACCACTCTTCCATACCGCTTTCTTCTACTGCTTTTATCTGTTCTTTATATTCTTCTACTCCGTAAGTTCTATATTCTGGAATATAATTGGCTGTAAAACCTTGTAGCCAAGGTCGAACTATACCAAAATGTATATAATCATCTTTAACTTTTGAAATTGTATTTTTTGATGTTTCAAGAGCACTTTTTATAGACTCATAAGGTTGTAGGTCCGGCACATCAAGACCAAATGTTTTATTTGCATAGTGAGATGGATATATCATAGGACATAAATAGTCAGTATATTTAAGAAGTGTAGTATAATCTTGTCCTATACTATCTTGGTCACCATAAGAGTTCATAATTGCACCAAATACATCAATTGACACATATATATTTTCAGGAATTAATGCTTGATATATATCTTGTGCTAATTCCGTTATTATTTCTATTCTTGATTTACCTTTAGTCATCTCATCGGGGAACTCTACTCTTCGTAAATTAGACTCGCCAGAAAATCTAAAGTAATCATATTGTACTTCATCAAACCCGGCTTTTGCACATCCCTTTCCTATTTCTATTAAATACTTTTTTACTTCTTCATTATATGGATTAAGCCAGAACCATCCTTTATAATCTTTATAGTATTTACCATCAACTCTTTTTAAAAAGAAACTTGATGTATTCTTGTTTATATATTTATCAAAAAATGATGATACCCTTGCTATTAAATATATATCATTTTCTTTACACATTTTGACTATTGCATCTATATCCTTTATCTGTGCTTCTCTTGTAGTTCCAAGTCCCCTTATGTATTCACTATCTATATTAAAAGTAATTCTTCCAAGTTCATCTTTAACATCAACTACTATTGCATTGATGCATGAATTCTTGATATTTTCAAATATAGGATTAAATCTTTCTTCTTTTCCAACTACATATGCAGGTAAATATATTCCTCTTATCTTTCTTGCCGGTCTTGTTCTTTTAGATGTAAGGCCGATAATTTTTTCTGATATCTGAAAGTCTCTCTCTTTTTTAGTTACAACTTTTGACTTTGGTTCAGTATCTATATTCTTTTCAAATGAAAAATCTATCGCATCACTCTCTTCAGTCTCAACAACTTCAACACCATATTTTATTATTGGCTCATCTGAACAAGATGAAATAATAAATGTGCTAAATACTAATATATATATAAATATTTTTTTTATCAAAGCATTTCCCATGATATTTTATTTTATATTTCTTTGTCTATTAATCTCATATAGTAACACTCCTGTAGCAACAGACACATTCAATGATTCAATATGTCCTTTCATAGGTATTTTAACAACAAAGTCGCATTTTTCTTTAACTAATCTTGATACTCCATTGCCTTCATTCCCTACTACAAGACCTATACTGCCTTTTAAATTAGTTGTAGTCATATCACTTCCAGACATATCTGCGCAGGCAAACCACATACCTTCTTTTTTTAGTTCATCTATAGTTTTACTTAAATTATTGACTCTTGCAATTTTCATATATTCACTTGCTCCAGATGAAGCCGAAACAACTGTAGATGTAACCATAGACTGATTTCTATTTTTGATTATTATTCCATGTGCTCCTACACATTCTGCAGTTCTAATAATTGCTCCAAAGTTATGTGGGTCTTCTATTTCATCAAGAAGTACTATCAATGGCTCTTCGCCCTTACTTTTTGCATAATCTAATATATCACTTACTTCAACATATTTATAATCTTCTACTTCTGCTATAATTCCCTGATGTGATTTTGTTTCTGCAATCTTATCAAGTTCATCTCTTTCAAGCATTTTTATAACTGTTCCAGTTTTTTTTACATCATCAATAAGTCTATTTATCTTTTCATCCTTTATTCCTTTTAAAACATAGATTTTTTTTATGCCTCTACCAGCATTATATGCTTCTAAAATAGCATTTCTTCCTTCTATTTTATTTTCACTGTTATTATTTATAATTCACCTCTAAATGTATATTTTGCACTCAAGGGGACTTGAACCCCTACGATTTCTCATATGTACCTGAAACATACGCGTCTGCCAATTCCGCCATGAGTGCATATTGTATTTTATAGCAATAAATGGAGTTCTCTAACTATAATTAACTAAATATTTATTTCATCAAATATTTGTATTATCTTTGCCATTATAACTTTTAATCTATTTTCATCCTTATAAAACAAAAAGGCGAGCAGAGCCTCAAGCCCAGTTGCTTTCCTATAATCAACTATACTTGAATTTTTTGATTTTGAATGTGAATGTGCATTCCTTGCGTGCTTAAAAAAATCTATTTCATCATCGGTTAATAATTCATCTACAAGTTTATCTGCAATCATTGATTGATTCTTTGCGCACACAAGTTCACTATTTTTATTATGCATTTCATTTATTTTTATACTATTTGAATATTTGCTAATTAAATAGTTTCTGGTAATTATTCCAAATAATGTATCCCCCAAAAATGCAAGTTTTAAAACCTGCTCATTTAGTGGGTCAACTAATTTTTCATTTTCAGAAAGTGCTTTTAAGTTTTTAAATAGTGCATCTAAACTGCCTTCCATTTTACACCTTGTCTTGTATCCTCAAGTTCAATTCCCATATCAAGCAATTTTTTTCTTATTTCATCTGCTTTGGCATAATCTTTCGCTTTTTTTGCCTCTGTCCTTTCTGCTATCATTTTTTCTATCAATACTTCATCAATATTATTAGATACTGACTTTTTATTTAATTCTATTCCGAGTATATAGAGAAGAGTATTTAATATAAGTAAAGTAGTATTTAAGAACTCAATAGAACTACTTTCATTAACATTTTGATTGACTATTCTTACAATTTCATATACTTGAGTTTCAGCATCTGCTGTATTTAAGTCATCATCAAGTTTATCAAAATATTCCTTTATATATTCACATATCTTATCAAATGCTTCTAATTCAGATGGTAAGAAATCTGCATTTGTCTTTGTATCTACAATTAGTTCATTAAAATCATCAATATTATCAAGTTTTGAGCCATTTGAAACTGTTACATTTTTGTTCTTTAATGTAAACTCTATATTATTAATGCAATTCTCTATTCTTTCAAGACTTGCCTTGCTTGATTCCATAAGTTCATAAGAAAAATTAAGCATTGCACGATAATGTGTAGATAGCATAAATAATCGAAGGACATTACCATCAAACTTTTCAAGTATCTCTCTAACAGTATGGAAATTGCCAAGAGACTTACTCATTTTTTGATTATTTATATTAAGAAAAGCATTGTGCATCCAATATCTTGCATAAGGCTCACCATATAATGGTTCATACTGTGCTATTTCATTTTCATGGTGTGGAAATACTAAATCTTCTCCACCAGCATGTATATCAAGAGAGCCACCACAATATTTTGGTGCCATCACACAGCACTCTGTATGCCAACCAGGTCTACCATCGCACCAAGGACTTTTCCAATATGGTTCTCCTTCTTTCTTTGGCTTCCACAATACAAAATCTGTAAACGTTTTTTTGTCTTCTTCACCTGATACTTTCAAATCTCTAAATCCAGATTGCAAATCATCTAAATTTTTATGAGAAAGTTTACCATATTCTTTAAACTTTGTAGTGTCATAATAAACTGTTCCATCTTTACCAACATATGCATAGCCTTTTTCAACAAGCCCTTCTATAAGTTTAATCATACCATCAATTTCTTTTGTAGCAAGAGGATGAGTGGATGCTTCCATAATATTCATTCCCTGCATATCTTTTTTGCACTCATCTATAAAACGATTGGCAAGTTCTTCTGAACTAATCCCCAACTCATTAGCGCGATTAATTATTTTATCATCAATATCTGTAAAATTAGATACATAATTAACATCATATCCGAGGAATAACATATATCTTCTAAATGTATCAAAAACAATCATAGGTCGAGCATTGCCTATGTGAATAAAATCATAAACTGTAGGTCCACAGACATACATTCGTATTTTCATAGGTTCTATAGTTTCAAATTCTTCTTTTTTTCTTGTTAGTGAATTAAATATTTTCATGCACTTTTCCTTTCTTCAATCAACATATCAATTATTAAGTATTATAGGTGTTGCCTATGACATCTTTTACTTCAATAAGTGCTATACTTCTTGCCGCAATCCCAAGACCAGAACCAGTAAATCCAAGTCCCTCTTCAGTTGTTGCTTTAACACTTACTTTATTGATATTGATGCCAATTGCATTTGCAATATTTTTTCTCATATCATCAATATAATTTCTAACTTTCGGTTTTTCACAAATTATAGTTGCATCAATATTACAAATGTCAATATTTTGATTATTCTTATTTGCTTCTTCATTTATAATATGTTTGACATCATTTAATAGTTTTATAGAACTTACATTTTTATACTTTTCATCAGTGTCTGGGAAAAACTTTCCAATATCCCCAAGTGCCATAGCACCAAGAATTGAATCTATGATAGCATGTAATAACACATCTGCATCACTATGCCCCAATAATCCTTTTTCAAATGGTATTTTTACTCCACCTAAAATCAAATCTCTATCATTTACTAACTTATGAACATCATAACCTTCACCAATTCTATACACCTTGCTTTACCTCTTTTACAGTTAAAAGATTAATATCTTGCATATGCAGTGGATGGTAACATTTTTTTGTATATTTTAAATCATCATCATCTGCATCATCTTCCATATTTGCATATTTAACTTTGTCACTACAACGACTTAAAAAATTTACTATTAAATATTGAGCAATTCCTCTATATGCTTTATTTAATTTCATTATGTGTAAAAATGCAGTATCTTTTATCTCTTCTCCTAAAATCAAACCTATAATTTTAGATTCATATTTAACAATAAATCCAATGAACTTATATATGTCTATATTGTCCAATACTTCATTGTTATAATCTATTTCAGCCTTATACATAAATAATTTTTTTTCTTTATCAGCATTTATATTTTCCTGTATAAATGTTTTTATCTCGGATATATTTGCATCTGAAATATCAATTATTTCACAGTCTCCATAGGTTTTCATAAAATAATTTAAATGATTTTTCTGTCCGTGCAATTTTCTTCCTGCCATAGTCTTAAGTGATTCTGCATCATAAATATAGTCTCCGACATTATCAATGTGTTTTATTTCATATATAAAATATTTATCAAATAACTTTGTCTCTTCCATACTAATTGGGTAGAACCTAAGATTTATATTGTTCTTTGATGAATAATCTATTAGCCATTTAATAGCATTATCTACATTTTTCCCAACCGGTATAAAAAACCTAACTTCATTATTTTCAAATGTATTTTTTATAATTAAAGTTTCATCAACTATAACATATTCTGTATTTAAAAGTTTTCTCCAACCAAAATATCCACCTAAAGTTGTATTATTATACCCAGTATTATATTTTTGAAAATATTCGTTTAGCAAATTAGCATCACTAAACTCAATTATTTTAAAATCCAATGTTACACCTCTTGACATACATATACTTTACTATTTTTAAATTTGTCAATTAATAAGCCATCCCTATTATTTAATATCTTCATCATGACATTTTTTCTACTTAAGTTAAGCCTATAGTCATCACTCTCTTTTTCCAAAAAGTCATTTTCCGCTATCATCAAATCATTATATTCTTCATCATTTACTGGGAATACATCATAAGTATCTTTTGAAAACTTATCTAATGTAAACTTACACACAACTTCAAATCCATACTTTTTATAATAGTTTTCTAGTCTTTTGTTATCAGCCAATAAATAGCAAAATGGCTCATTCAATTCTTTTAGATATAATAGTGTTTCATTTAAAAGTATATTCATATAGCCATTTCCCCTATATTGCAATTTTGTAGTAATAGCAACAAGATAGTGCACATCATATATTTTGCCAAAAACACTGTATTTATAAGGGTTAAGATGAATCATAGATATAATTTTGCCATTGTCCTCTAAAATAGCAATTTTATTTCGTTTTACTATTACATCATAGTAATAATCAATATAGTCTTTATCATTTATATCAAAATTTTCTTCGTATAGTTCTCTTGTATTAAGTTTCATTTGCAAATCATTTTCTTGCAAAATCTTTACTTGCATAATTCTTCTACAATTTCATTTATAAGTTTTCCATCTGCTTTTCCTTTAAGTTCTGGCATTATGCCTTTCATAATTAGACCTTTATTTTTACCAGCAACTAAATCTGAAAACTTATCATTTATGAGTTTTAATATCTCTTCTTTACTCATAAGTTTTGGTGCATATGCTTCTACATATGCATATCTATTTTTAAACTCTGTTAATAAATCTTGTCTATCTGCCGGACAAGTATCTATTTGCTCTTTTATAGTTTTTAACTCTTTAAGCACAACTTGGCTTACGATATCATCTGGTATATTTACTCTATCTCCGCCTTTATCAATAACAATTTTCTTTGCAGCATCTACAAGAGATGAAATAGCATTTTTCTTTTCCTGATTTTTTTCTTTCATTGCTGTCATCATGTCTTTTTTAATTTGTTCAATAAGTGCCATAATAATTCTCCTTTACATTTTATTATATGAATTACATATCAATAATAACAAACTCTTTTTTACTAATCATAAATATTTGAAAAATATAATGCAAAATATAGTATCAGTATATGAAGTGGATAAAACAAATAATGTAGTCTTCTTAAATCAAAGTATCCTTTTGTACCATCATAAAAATAGATAAAAAATACTGATAATATACCAAGCCCATAATAATTATTAATTGTTATTAAAAATGTGGCTATAAGTGTAAATAGACACTTTAGATTTAAATCGTGTCTAAATATATAGAATATATAAGTTAATATAATACCTTCTATCCAATAATCTGATTTCAAAAAGAATGTTATAATTGCCGCTATGATAGCCGGAAATATTGTTAAAAATATTGGTAAATTAGACATCAATTTTATAGTAGATAACATTATAAGAGCAATAAAGTATGTCCATAGTACATTTTGCACTTGAAAGCAATCAAAACTTAATTTATTGAATATCATTAAATCAAATGGCAATTCAGATACAATTGCAAGTATAAAAACCCTAATTATATATTTAAATACATTGCTGGATTTTCTAAACCCTTCAACTATTAAAAATGAAAATATAGGAAATGAGATGCGCCCTATTATCCTTAATATAGAATAAATAAGTAACCACTTTTTTGCTTCAGGTAGTTTTATTGCATTTTGAAATAAAGTAGGGTCGTATCCATATAGTTTACCACCACTTATAATAATAAATGCAAAGTGGTCCAAAAACATTGTAAACATTGCAATTATAACAAGAGCATTATGTGAAAATCCTATTTCTCTCTTTTTTAATTCAAGCCATCTTAATATATCCAAAGTGAATGCCCTTTCTAACCTTTTTCAGCAGTTTTTGTTTCAATTCTAACGAATAGATTTTCTTTTTCTTTAGTAACCATAGTATTATCTTTAATTGCATATTCTTTCAAATTGTTTAAAGTTATATCATTTACACTAAACATTTGTAATATTTTTTCTGATGTTTCTGGCATAAAACTATATATAAGTTTTGCACCTTTAACTATGTTTACTGACAGATTATAAAGAACTGTTTTTAATCTATCTGCTTTTGCCTCATCTTTTGCAAGTGCCCAAGGTTCTGTCTCATCTATATATTTATTGCAACGTCTAAATATATCAAATGCACTATCTACAGCATCTTGCAATTTCAAATCATCCATTGATTTTATTGTCTTATCTATTGATTCATTTACTGATTTATATAAATCTTGGTCTACATCTGATTTTACATTTTTATTTATTATTTCGCCACTATGATATTTATTAATCATTGCTACTGTTCTACTTACAAGATTACCCAATACATTTGCCAAATCTGTATTATATCTTTCAGTTATAAGTTTAGTACTTACGACTCCATCATTGTCATATGGCATCTCATGAAGTAAATAAAATCTCACCCCATCTACACCATACATTTCACATAATTCATCTGGGTATAATACATTTCCTCTTGACTTTGACATTTTTGTACCATCTTCACTTTCTTCACTCGCAGACAATAGCCATGGGTGACCAAATACTTGTTTTGGTAAAGGTTCCCCAAGTGCCATAAGGAATATTGGCCAATAAATGGTATGAAATCTTACAATGTCTTTGCCTATAACATGCAAATCAGCCGGCCAGTATTTTTTGTATAATTCACCTTTTTCATCTACATCATATCCAAGCCCAGTTATATAATTATTAAGTGCATCAAGCCACACATATATAACATGTTTTTCATCAAATGTAACTGGTATTCCCCATTTAAAAGTACTTCTTGATACACATAAATCTTTAAGCCCAGGAAGTAAAAAGTTATTAATCATTTCATTTTTTCTACTTACAGGTTTTATAAAATCATTATTCTTGATATACTCTATAAGTTTGTCAGCATATTTAGACATCTTGAAAAAATATGCTTCTTCTTTTGCCTTATATACCTCTCTCCCACAGTCAGGGCACTTCCCATCTACAAGTTGTGAATCAGTAAAAAATGATTCGCAAGGTGTGCAGTACCATCCTTCATATTCGTCTTTATATATGTCTCCATTGTCGTATAGTCTTTTAAAAATATGTTGACATGACTTCACATGGTCTTCATCAGTAGTTCTAATAAAGCGATTATAACTTATATTAAGTTTATCATATATTTTTTTTACTTCACCTGCTATATTATCAACATAAGATTTTGGGTCTATTCCTGCTTCAGCCGCTTTCTTTTCTATTTTTTCTCCGTGTTCATCAGTTCCAGTCATAAAAAATACATCATAGCCCTGTTCTCTTTTAAACCTTGCAATGCTGTCAGCAAGAACTACATCATATACATTTCCTATATGAGGCTTTCCAGATGTATAAACTATAGCAGTTGTTATATAATACTTTTCATTCATATTTCTCTCCTTAAAACAAAAGAGAACTTTTATGGTTCTCTTTTATATCAAATATAGTATTAAGTTTACTATTATTCATCCTCTTTTTTTGAGCCATCTCTATTAACAAGTTGCACTTCACAAGATGATAAATTAAAATTAGAAATATAAGTCTCAGTCACACAATGAACTATATCTTCAAGAGATATCTTACCGATTAAGTCTTTTCCTTCTTTTCCTTGATACTCTTCTAAGTCAGAATTATCTACTGGAGATGAAATATAATCTACATATGATACTATACCTTTTTTACTTATAGTTCCAGTCGCACCAGGCCCAGCAGCCATCTGATTATTCTCATCATCTACAATTTCTAAAGAATAGAACTCAGAATCTTCTCCTAAAACCTTTAAATCTTTAAGTGCCATATCTACTGATTCTGGAGTAATCTCATTTAAATCATATAGAACTGTCCTATAAGCACTCTTATATCTTGTAACTTTTACAACAGAGCCATTTGGATTAGTGACATTTTCTTCTTTTTCTTGTATCCCAAGTGGCACATATATTATTGCTGTCTCAATAGGAACTGCATCGCTTATAGAGCCTCTTTCAGGATGCACCCCTGGAGTTATTTTTTCTGTAGTTTCTTTAGTGCCTACCTCTACCCAATTATGCTTTCTCTTTTTTGCACAAGAGAAAAGTGTTGCTATCATAAACACTAATAAAGCAATATATACTACTTTTTTTACATTTTTTGACATTTTAATCTCCTAAAACTTTTGCATTTCTTATGATTATAGCACAGACACAAGCCTATATATTTTATCATTTTTTAATGATTTTTTCAAGCAAATTGCGATATTTCACAAAATTTTCATAGGTAAATTGCCCTATTTTATTTGCATTTTCGCCATATGCTGTCAAAAACACTATTTTAGTATTTGTGAACTCTGGCCACAACCTTGAAAGCCCACCTATTTCTCCCATGGCAATAAAAATACACTCTTTTCTCATATTATTTATATTTTTGCTACATTTCCTTGCAGTAATCATAAAGTCAAATAATTCTTTTTTAGTTTTTACATATGTAGCACATTTAACATAATCTATATAAGTTTTGGTCATATTATTAAAAAGCGATTCATATTTTCTTTTAGATAGTGCTTTATCAAATATATGATTTGATAATATTACTTTTTTATACTTATTTTTAAATAACTTATCATAATTGCTTTCATTTTTACTATACATATTATATTCAACATCTAAATATTCTACACTTGTATGTAAATATAATTTTTCAATGTAATTGTAGTAAGTCTTATCATCCAATGATACCTTCCCACCCTCGGCTTCAGTCCTAATAGTTACAATAATCTTTTTTTGTGTCAAGTCAATATGTATATAATTAATAATCATTATTATTTCATCTATACTGACACCACTTTTAAGTAAATAGTCAATTCTTAATTCGAGCAACTTATTTTTTTCTTTCTCAAGTGAAGCAACCTTGTCCATAAATAATACTTTATCATATTCAAGGATAGGATAACATAATTCATATTTATTTTTAGATTTAATGTTAGACATATGAGTTTATAAACCATATATTTCTATTGCATTATTATACAAAACATCCGAAACTTCTTCTATATCAATTCCTTTTATTTTTGCTATTTCTTCTATCACATATTTTATATTACTTGAATCATTTCTTTTCCCTCTTAATGGAACAGGCGATAGCCATGGCGCATCAGTTTCTGTCACTATGTTTTCTATAGGAATAGTTTCTACTACTTCTTTTAATTTTCTTCTATTTTTAAATGTAACAACTCCACCAACCCCTATGCAAAATCCCAATTTCACATATTCAAGTGCTATATCTTTTTCATAAGAGAAACAATGTATAATTCCAGTAAGTCCTAAAGCATATGCTTTAATAATATCAAGTGTATCTTTACAAGCATCTCTTGAATGAACTACTATTGGAAGGTCCAATTTTTTTGCCAAGTTTAGTTCTGCTATAAACCATTCTTTTTGTCTCTCATAATCATCTTTGCTCTTAAAGTCACCATAGTAATCAAGTCCAATCTCTCCAATAGCAACTGCCGTAATCTTACCATCATCATATACTAAACTCTTAAGTTCATTTATATATTTTTCTCCTTCATCACTATTGGGACTAAAACTTGGTATATCATCAGGATGAGTGCCAATTACATAATGTAGTTTAGGTACTCCATCAACTTTATTATAAATATTAGCGATTTCTTTTTCTTTTTTAGAGTTTTCAAGGCTTGCCCCTATAAGAGTTATATCAGTAACTCCATCAGTTGCCATTTTTTTTAATAATGTTTCTCTATCCGCATCATATATACTATCACTATAATGTGCATGTGTATCAAAAATCACCATAATTAAAACCCTCTAAACCATAATCCCATTTTTACTTAAACTGCCGATAATATATGCATATTTCTTATATCATTATCTTTTATTTTATTATTTATCTCGTAGGCATGTGGTTCAAGATATATATCTTCTCTACTTGTTAAGCCTTCATATTTAAGCCTTTCTATCAATACTCTTGCAATAAGTTCTATATCTCTTCTAATTTTATCATTAAACATCTTATCATCTGAAACATTTAATAGAGATATAAGCATATTTTCAAATGGTACTTCTACCACACTATCATCTTCAATTCCTTCAATATAATTTAATTCACTTTTAACTTTAAAGTTCTTTGGCCATGATAAATCTCTAAGTGTTCTAAACCTCCATTTGTAATATGGCATATATACTTCATTTAGTAAAAAAGTTGTATGCATAGTTGCCTTTACAAATTCATAGAGTGCTAATCTTGCAGCACCAAGTTCATCGTGTGAAATACATCTATCAAAATTATACTGACCAGATTGTGCCATAGTTAGTACTTGACCAGCAAGTTTTTTTAATTTTATATCTTCTGGAAATGTAGAAAGTTTTAGTCTTATGCCTGATATTATCTTACTATCATCCTTCCATATCTCACCATTTATAAGTTCTGCCAAATACTCTTCATCTATAGTGAGCCACTCATATGTTCCAAGTTTTCCATCCAATGTCCCAGTTTTTTCTTTTAAAAAATCTGATACTCTTTTTACACCTCTCCTATTTCCACCAACAGGAGACACAACTGCTCTCTCGTAGCCATTATAAACTTTTGGGAGTTTTGAGTATGCTCTTTCTAATTTAAATTTTGTTTCATCATCAATTTCATCACCAATAAAAATCTGAAATCCAGGGTCAAAATCATGGTCTGTAGATACTAAATCATCATAACCAAAACATTCAGAGCCAGAGCCAATTAAGCCTACTGCTATCTTACTAATCAAATTAGGGAACTCTGCCTTTAACATAGGTTCCCCATATTCATAATAAAAATTTTTTGATATTTCTATTCCCTTCATAATATTATTATATAGATTTATAATATGAAATGCAAGTTTATAATATATTTATAATTTTACGGAATTATTTATTCTCATTAATCTCATACTATTTAAAACTGCTAAAATCATCACTCCTACATCTGAAAATACTGCGAGCCACATATTTGATATTCCTATCATTGACAAAATAAGCACAAGTACTTTTATACCAATAGAAATAAAGATATTCTCATACACTGTCTTCATAATTCTTTTTACAAGATAATAAGCCTTTGGTACACCTAATATATCATCATTCATGAGTACAATATCTGAAAGTTCAATAGCCGTATCGGAACCAACTCCACCCATAGCAATTCCCACATCGGCTCTTGTTATACACGGTGCATCATTTACACCATCACCAATAAATGACAATTTTTCATCTTTGATTAATTCTTCTACTATTTTTAGTTTTTCATCAGGCAACAAACTTGAATGGTGCTCATCTATTCCTATTTTATCAGACACTTCTTTTGCAGTACTCTCTCTGTCTCCTGTAAGCATTATAGTCTTTTTTGCTCCAAGTCGCTTTAAGCACGATATTGATTTTTCAGCATTTTCTTTTATAACATCATCTATTAATATATGCCCTTCATAAGAGCCATCTATAGCCACATGAACAATAGTTCCAGCACTTTTACACTCAATAAAGTCAATGTTATTATCTTTCATTAGTTTATCATTACCAGCCAATACTTTTTTGCCATTAACAACACCGCTTAATCCTCTTCCGCCTATCTCTATAACATCATTTACCTTATTAATGTCAATATTTTTTCCATAGTATTTGAGTATTGATTTTGCTATTGGATGATTTGAGAAAAATTCTATATGTGCTACAATTTTGATAAATTCATCCTCACTCATTTTACAATGATGTATCCCAACTACTTCAAAGACCCCTTTAGTCATAGTTCCAGTCTTGTCAAACGCAAATGTTTTTACCTTTGACAATACTTCTACATAATTAGTTCCCTTTATAAGTATTCCCATTTTAGAGGCTGTACCTATTCCTGTAAAAAATGCAAGTGGTACACTTATAAGAATAGCACATGGACAACTAATAACAAGTATAGTAAGCGCTCTATATGCCCAAATTGAAAACTCTGGTTTCATATGCATAAATAAATATTGAAATAGAGATGGCATTATAAATGTAAGTGCAGAAATGATACAAACTATTGGTGTATATATTTTTGCGAAACTTCTTATAAATGTTTCAGACTTTGATTTTTTTTCTGTAGCATTTTCAATTAAGTCTAATATTTTGCTTGCAGTAGAATCTTTAAATTCTTTTTTTACCTGGACTTTGATAACTTTGTCATTATTCATAAGCCCACTTGCTACACTATCTCCAACAGTCACATATCTTGGTATGCTTTCACCGGTAAGCATAGCAGTATTTAATGTTGTTGCACCTTCTACAATCTCTCCATCAATAGGTATTTTTTCATACGGATTGATGATTATGGTGTCTCCAATTTTAAGTTCTTCAGGTTTAACAATTTTGACATTTCCATCAATATATAGATTAGCAAATTCTGGCATAATCTCAACAAGTGATTTTATACTATTTCTGCTTTTATCCATAGAAAACTCTTCAAACATCTCACCTATTTGAAAAAATATTATAACCGCGATTGCTTCATGAGTCTCACCTATTATAAAAGCACCTATTGATGCAATAGTCATAAGAACATTTTCATCAAGTCCTTCACCTCTAAAAACACTCTTAAATGCATTTATTACTATCTCATAGCCACAAATTATATACGCTAATATAGAAATTATTAATTCATATTTAGTATCAAGTTTAATTATATGTGCTATCACAACAAGTAAAACTGCAATTATCATTCTTATTATATGTATTTTAATATTTCCCTCTTCTTCTTCAACATTATTGTCAACATCAATTTCATCTTCTAATTTTGCTTCATTTTCCATACTAATACATTCTCCTAATAACTATGTAAAATTTTCTTAATACTATAAATTATATTTACTCTATAAGTAGTCAAACACAGTATTTTGGTCATTCTCTTTCAATCCATCAAGTAATCCTAAAGATTTCATCTCTTCTATAACTGTAGAATTAACTTTTGTTCTCTTACTAAAGTTTTCTATTGAACTATATTCTCCAAGTCTTCCCTCTATTTCGCATCTCATTGCTGTACTTTTCTCACTCACTTGAACATTGTCATCGTAGTCAATATCTACATCCTTTGTTCCTATTCCTGGGATTGAATTAAACGATGGCATTATTTTTCCATCATAGACTATAAAATCACTTCTTTTAGCCTTATATATATCCATTGGGCAAAAATCTATACCACGTGATTTCATCTCCTCTACCACTCTATATACCATAAAAAGGTCAAACAAGTTCTTTGCTGACATATCTGCATATTTTTTAGTAATTTCTAAATCATCATTTGCAAAATTATTATCATCCAATGAATTATCATCTATATTTACTATCTTACTATTTGTCTTTTCTGTATTTGTAAAACCTTTTTCAACTTCATCAAGTTGATTTTTGAAATTTAAATCATTACTTTTTTGATTAATTATCTTTTTAATCTTATCTATATGATATGATATATCTTCTTTACTTTGCATCATATATCTATAATTTATACCATCTTGTTTTACTGAAAAATAAGTTGCATAATACTCTTTTGGATAATGAACTTTATAATAAGCAATCCGAAGTGATGCAAGCACATAAGCCGCAGCATGTGCTTTAGGGAACATATACTTAATTTTATTACAGCAGCCTATATACCAATCAGGTACATCATGTTTTTTCATTTCCTCTATCCACTCACCTGTTAGCCCTTTCCCTTTTCTAACTTTTTCCATAATATTAAATGCAAGTCCCTTATCAAGACCTTTTTCTATTAGATATATCATTATGTCATCTCTACAACAAATTGCAGTACTAAGAGTACAATCACCATTTTTTATCAAATCTTGCACATTTCCCTGCCATACATCAGTTCCATGAGCAAGACCTGCTATCCTAATTAAGTCTGCAACAGTTTTTGGTTTTGCATCTTCACACATTCTCATTGCAAAATCTGTACCAAACTCTGGAAGAGTAAGACAACCCAATTTTGTTCCACTTATGTCATTTGGGGTAATCCCAAGACTTTTAGTACTTTCAAAAAGTTCAAGCACTTCTTTTTCATAAAATGGCACTGTCATATAGTCAACACCAGTAACTTCTTTTAACTTTTTAAGCATAAGTGGTGCTTCATGACCAAGAAGGTCAAGTTTTAACAAATTGGAATCTATTTTATGATAATCGTAATGAGTTGTTATATCACTACCACTCTCTGAAGTTGCAAGTTGTATAGGTGTAAAAGAATATATCTCTTCACCTTTTGGAAGGACAACCATACCACCTGGATGTTGACTCGTATTATTTTTGCAGTCAAGTATTTTTCTACAATAGTAATTTACTTGTTCGCCAGTCAAACTTTTTTTCTCAATCTCTGCATATTTTTTTACATAACCAACTGCTGTCTTTCTCTTAACTGTTCCGACAGTACCTGCTTTAAATGTATTTTCTTTACCAAATAAATCTATGGTTTTTTGATGGACATTTGACTGAAATTCAGAGCAAAAGTTTAAATCAATATCTGGTTCTTTTTGTGCCTTTATATCGCCTGGTATGCCAAGAAAAGTTTCAAATGGTATATTAACCCCATCCTTAATCATTTTAGTATTGCAATGTGGGCACAATTTATCAGGCATATCAAAACCTGTATCATTTTCATACTTCTTTGTTTCATCCGTATCATAAATCAGTGTCTTACATTTAGGGCATAGATAATAAGGTTTTAATGGATTTACTTCAGTTATACCAAGGAATGTTGCTGCGAGGCTTGACCCAACTGAACCTCTTGAACCTACTGGATAATTATTTTCAACTGAATAGTCTATAAGTTTTTTAGCCGCAATATACATAACAGAATATCCATTATCAATTATGTACTTTAACTCATTATCAAGTCTATCTTTGATTTCAGAAACTTCATTGTCCCCAAACATTTTCTTATAATTTGTCATACAAGTATTTACTAATTCATCATCACTACCTTCTATATGTGGAGGACATTTATCTTTTCGAAGTGGTGCAATATACTCTATCATATTATTTATTAAATTAGTATTTGTCACCACAACTTCTTTTGCCTTATCTTCTCCAAGATAAGAGAACTCTTCAAGCATTTCCTTAGTAGTTCTAAAATAAAGTTCTTCTCTATCAGAACTCTCAATATTTTCACTAACTTCTAATTTCAAATTGCCATTTGCATCATAATTAGTTTTCTTATAAGTTGTGCCATATCTAAGTATGGTTCTATAAACTTTATCTGATTTTTCAACATAGTGGCAATCACAGGTAGCAACTACCAACTTATCAAGTTCTTCCCCTATTGACACTACTTTTTTATTTAAGTTTTCAAGGTCTGCTAAACTCTTAAAATTTTCTTTATCTTTAGTAAGTAAAAATGAATTATTTAATGTAGGCTGTATCTCAAGATAGTCATAAAAATTTGCAATCTCTTTAAGTCTTTCATCACTTGCACCATTTTTTATAGCATCCATAAACTCTCCAAGTATACAAGCAGAACCCACTATGATGCCTTCTCTATACTTATTTATTAAAGAACGAGGCATTCTTGGTTTTTTATTATATATATATTTTACATTTGAGTCTGATACTAATTTATATAAGTTCACTCTCCCTACATCATTTTTAGCAAGTAGTATTATGTGATAATAAGGTTGTCTCATGATATACTCATCACTCACTACCAATTTATCTTTAAGTTCTGATAAATCACTTATATTGTAATTATTTTTTAGCATTTCTTTTAGCAATATAAATATTTTTTCTTCTAACTCAAGTTTTTCTTTAGAAAAAAGTGGTCGCTTTGCCTCATCTTTTTTTCTATTTGTTATACCTTCAATTTTAATCTTTAACTCTTTTGCAATAGCAACTAAATCATTTCTTTTCAAATCTTTAAGCATCATTCTTGATAAAGATATTAGATTTATAACATCTACATTATTGTCTATATCATAAGTTTTTAATATATCAGCGATCATAAAGTTCTTATCAAACTTTGATGTCACAAGTACAGAGTTTCCTATAAAGTTTCTAAATCTATTTAATACTACCTTTATATCTTCTGCATCCTTTATATCGCTTTCTTTTATGCCAGTATTATCTCTTATCGCTACTGTTATTGGTTTTTTTGAATACACAAAATTACTAAAATGTTCTACACTATTATCTTTATTAACCTTTACTGCATCAATCTTAAGTAAAACATCACTTTTTTTATTTATCCCAGAAAAAGTGAGTTCACATATTACAAATGAATCATCCAAACTATATTTTCTATTTGAAAAGTTATTATTACTATCTATGTAATAATTATCAAAGTCTTCAACAAGATATCCTTCAACCCCATATATTAATTTAAATTGTTGATTATATCTTGGTCGCTCTTTTTTATTTAAGTATTCATAGGCATCAGCGAGAGCATTGACACATCCGTGGTCTGTTATTGCCATAGCAGGCATACCAAACTTTGTAGCCGTATCTATATATGCTTTAACTTCTCCCACTCCATCCTGCATACTTGATTTGGTATGCAAATGAAGTTCTACTCTTTTTATTTTTTCCTCATCAGTTCTATCCGTTATAAATATATTGTGATAATCTTCATCCCCTACTTTGCCAAACTCTATAACTTCTCTTTCACCTACATCTTCAATATAGGATATTCCAATAGGTCCAAATACCATAGCATTTGAAAATACAGGGTCATATTTAACTGTTCCACAAACTATTATTTCTTTGCCAATCTTAAATCGGCTATTAAATAGTTTTTCATCTTCTAAATCACCAAAAAACTTAATCTCAATACACCCTTCACCATCATAAATATATATATTATATATTTTTCTATCACCTTTTTTTGTTGTTATAGATTTTAAATTGTATATTATACCTTTTGTCTCTATGTAGTCAGCATCACTAACTATACTTGTAATAGGTAAAAATCTTGGTTTATACTTTGGCTTTGCACCATAGAGTAGTTTCCCTTCAGCATTTATACCGCGTTTCTTATTCTTTTCAACTACTCGTTTATTACTTATATTGTTTTTATTTTCTGCAACATTATTTTCAGTTTGTTTCTTATTTTCGGTGTTATTATCTATATTTATATGATGTTTAATAAGCCTGTCAAATGAAAAAGACTTACTATCAGTTGTCTCTTCCACAAACTTTGTATTTATTTTTAATTTTCTGTCATAGCGATTAGTAAATATTTCATCTATAATACTTATCAGTTCTTGTTCTACATCATTAAATACATCCGATTTTAAAAATGATATTTCCATAGTATCATCATCAAGAAAATGTACATTGTCATTTCTAAAAAGAGCGGCATATACAACTTTTAAATCTTTTAATTCATAAAATAAATCTTTTTTAATTTCTTCATAAATTGCCCTGCAAGTATAATTATCGCCAAGTACATATTTAAAATTGAACTTTACTGGTGTATCATAATTATTGTTATCACTATCTTTAATATTTAATAATTGGTTAGCCACATCTTTTTCAGCATTTTTAATTATATCCCTACCAATTAAATTATATGACACAAGATAAAAATTAAGAGTATGTAAACTATTATTATGTTTAATACTCTCAACTTCCACATCTTTAAAATATGTTTCAATATTATGGCTTAATTTAATTTTTACTACTTCCGAAAACTTTTTCATATATTATTTTATTAAAGTTCCTGTCAATATCTTATAAATATCCATTCCAAATATCCACATCATAAACATAAGTAATAATACCATAGTAATTGTATTGGCAAATGCTTCGAAATCTTTATTAATTGGTCTCCCAATTATCATCTCAATCACTGCGAATACTATTCTACCTCCATCAAGAGCAGGTATAGGTAATAGGTTCATCACGCCAAGATTTGCAGAAATTAATACTGTCATAGTTATTATTGTAAGAACTGCAGACATAAAACTAAACTTATTGGCTTCACTAATTACACTTCCCATAACTGCTACAGTTCCAACTGGTCCTGACACATCTTTAGCACCAAGTTTCCCTCTTATAAGCATTCTTAAACTCATAACAGTAGTTTTTATGTAAAAATAAAACTCTTTAAGAGCAAAAGATGCTGTCTCTACTATTCCTTTTGGTTTTTTGTATAAGTCTTCAAAACTTATTCCAATTATTGTCCTATTCTGCTCTTCATCAAGTTTTGGATATACAACCGTTTTTAATATATTGTAATTTCTTTTATATGTTATAACAAGCGGATAATTATTATTTACTATATCATCATTATTTAATTGCATAAAAAGTGCTAAGTCTCTATAACTAATAATTTCTTCACTTTCTCCAGGTATAGATAATGAAGTAATCTCATCACCTTTCATCAATGCATTAGGCTTTGCTTCTGTCGCAGCACTACCATCTGCTACGCTTGATATAATCGGAACATCATACCCTATATTTGCGACAAGAATAAATGACAGTGAAAAGGCAAGAATGAAATTCATTAGCGGTCCAGCAAGACATATAAAAAACTTTTTATATGGTGCAATAGCAGAATAATTATTATTCTCAACTTCTTCTTTAGTAAACTTTACACCTTCAAAATCATATAGTCCCTCATCATCAATTATTGCACCTTCTACATGTGTAAAATCTCCACTTCCTGCATCATCTTCGCCAATCATTGCACAACTTCCACCAATTGGAAGTGCTTTTATGCTAACCCTTGTATTCTTTATTACTTTTGAATATATCCTTGGTCCCATACCTATTGAAAACTCTCTAACTGGCACCTTAAAAATTTTAGCCACAATAAAATGACCCAATTCATGGATTGTTATAATTAGTCCTAAAACTAATATTGCTATTAAAATACTCATATGTATATTATACTAAATTTTCATAATTCTATCAACAGTTGCAAATTTTAATTATATAATGTAAAATAAACATATGACTGCAATCGCTTGTGTTGATAAAAATAATGGAATTGGTAAAAATGGTAATCTTCTCATATCTATACCAGATGATATGAAGTTTTTTAGAGAAAAAACTATGGATTCTGTTGTAATTATGGGAAGAAAAACACTTTTTAGTTTTAAGAATAAAGAACCTTTAAAAAATCGCATAAACATTGTTTTTACTTTAAATAAGGGTTTGAAAGAAGACTACAAAAAGTTTGATAATATATTTTTTGTAAGTAGTGATAAAGAGTTAGATGAAGTTCTAAATAACTACAAAGAAAAAAAGGCCTTTTTAATAGGTGGCGAAACTATTTACAATAACTTTATAGATAAATGCAATGAGGCACTTATCACTAAAGTAAATAAGTCATTTGATGCTGATACTTTTTTCCCAAAACTCGAAGACAAAAATTTCAAAATAGTCAGTGAATCAGAACTATTTTACTACAATGATATACCATATCAATTCTTGACATATAAAAAAGTGTAATTTCATTTTATAAATTATTTAACTAATATAAATTAATTGGAGTAATATTTTATGCAAACAAAAAATATATCTAAATATAAGATTTCAACTATGAAGTTTTTTATAATAGTACTTGGAATAGCCCTTTATTCTATAGGGTTAAAGTGGTTTGCCTATCCAGCAAATATTTTGCCTGGTGGCTTTACAGGTCTCAGTGTTTTGCTTCAAAAAGTTGTGCATAACTCTACAGGTATTTTGCTACCTATAACATTTTACAATATATCTTTTAATATAGTTCCAGCAATATTTTCGTATAAATTTGTTGGTAAGAGATTTACAATAATATCATTTATCATATTATTTCTTTTTAACTTTATTGCTGATAATATACCATCCGTTACTCTAAATAATGACCCATTAATTTCAGCAATATTTGGTGGTATTCTTTGCGGATTTGCAACTTCACTTTGGTTTAGATGTGGAACATCAGGTGGTGGAACTGATTTTATTGCTATGACTTTATCATCTAAATATCATATACAAGTTTTTGGTTATATACTTGCATTTAATATTTTACTAATTATTGTCCAAGGAATATTATTTGGTTGGGATGATGCATTTTATTCTATCATATATCAATACTGTTCAACTCAAGCAATAACCCTTACTTATAGACATTATGAAGCAAGAACTATCTTTATAATCACTACTAAACCTGATGAAGTTTCAAAAGCACTTATTGAGAATACTGGTCATTCAACTACAAAGTTTGATGGAATTGGTTGCTTTACAAATGCTCCTAAATCAATGCTTTACACTGTAGTCACTCAACCAGAAGTTAGATACATTACTCAAATTACAAAAAAGCACGACCCAGATGCATTTATAAATATTATGAAATCCAATGAAGTACAAGGGAATTTTAAATACCTATCCGTAGATAAAGATGAACTTGATATGAACATATAAAAAAATAAGGGTGAGGCCCCTTAAATTAAGGTTCTTTTGTAAAGACAGTTTTTAGGCATAAAAAGACCACATATATGATTAAATTCTATTATGTGGTCTTTTGCATTTTAAATATTAAAAATACTATTTATCACCCAAATAATCAGAATATGTAGTTAAATTTTTCTCATCCCTGTCATCCCATAAAGTTTCTAATGTTTTTGAGCCAACTTATCTTCTTTTAATATCTTTATTACAATACCATCACTTGATACTGAATCGATTTTAACTGAAATATCTGTTTTTTCAACAATATCATCATAATTAAAACTATCATCTAAAATTGATTCAAACATTTCATCAAACTGACTACTAATTTCACTTACTTCGTCATTGTCATTTCCAGAAAAAATTGGTTTATGAATTGTTACACAATCATTTTTCTTTATTTTAAGAGTGTTTTTAATATAAACTTGTTCATTTTGATAAGATTTAGTTTGTTCTTCAACCTTCACTACTTTTAAGTAAGAATATGTGGTATCATAATCCATTCCATTTAGCTCAAGTCCATTTTTTACCATTTTACCATCAGCACCAATTAGGAAACCATCTACAATAGTATTTACGACCATCTTCGCACTTATTCCATCCATTTTCATAGTCTTGGTGCTCATCTGTCCAGCTGCTTGTATGTTGGAGCAGTATTCTCTCGTTATTAATGTCATTCATATAGTTTCATTCTGTAAGTCCAACCAGTGCATCTTCATAAGAAATAGCAAATGTATTTGTGTTAAACAATAATAAAAATAATGAAATTAAACATATATTCTTTTTAAACATAGTTTATGTCCTCCTATAATTTGTTTTATTTTGCTTTCTTACCGTATTTTCTTGTTATTTTATCATTAGAACAGAACCTTGACCTATTAATCTATTTTTCATGTCATAGAATTGAACTGTTAAGTTTCCTGTTGGTCCATCTGCATTATTTAAATATATACCATTAGTATACGAAGACACCCAATCTCCAGAATAACATTTAAATGGTTTACCTCTATTTGATTGACCACTTGGGAAATATGTAATATTGTATATTTGACCTTCTGCTCCATATTCATCGCATTCAATAGTATAATGGCAACATACTGTTTGATGTATATTCAATGCATTCATTTTTTCTTTTGAATCGCTTGATGTGTTAAAATAAACATTCGTAACTTTAAATGTAAACATTTTATATCCTTGACTATCAAACTCATATGTTTTTCCATTTAAAACTCTTGATTGCCCTGCAACCATATTCCCATATTCATCAAGATAAAATGTCCCACTATTTGCAGTTGATATATTATTATTTGTGTCTATCCAAGTATCTTTAACAATACTTCCATCTTCTTTGCAAAAATGATACACATTGCCATCCTGAACCCAACCCTCTTTCGCAGACCCATCTTCATTAAAAAAATGAAATTCATTGTTAACAATTTGCTTGCCTGTTAACATATAACCTTCATCATTAAAATAATAATATTTTCCGTTAATTTGATTTAAACCTTTAGTATCAAACAACCATGCTCTTTTATATTTCCACAACCCTAAATAGTTCTGTTCCCAATTTCCAACAGAAAAATATGCTATAAACATAAACAACATTATTGCACCTACACCAAAAATGAAATATTGATGATTTCCTTTTGTTTGTTTTTCATCTGCAACCTTACTTAGGTTTTTCTCTTCATTATCACAATTATCAACATTTGTTGCTATTTTTTTATTTTTTTTCATCCATAAAATCGCTCCGCCTATAGTCATTAATGACCCAAACATCAATAAATAAAATCCCTCCATAAATGTATGATGTGGGTCTAAAGCATGAGTAAATGCAAAATCCATTCTTATAGTTGCAATAAATAAATTAATTATTCCCACTATTAAAATAACAATATTATACTTGTTAATTGCGATGCACACTATCGATATTAAACTTATAATAAAAACAATAGTACGGTCTGGATATACTATATCAAATTTAACTCGATAAAACATAAAATAGCCAAAGCATATGCTTAATGCCGTCATTATAGAACCTATTAATGAAATTATATTTAAGTTCTTTGAATTTAATTTAATTTCCATATCAACCTCACATTTTAAGACGATTTAGTCGTCTATTTCATTGTAATCTTTATAATATTCTTGTTCAGAAAAATTTAAATTTTTTTTATTATTATTAAAATGTATTTTTTTATGGCAACTCTTACATAGTACTTTTATATTGCCAAGTTCTGTGCTGCCACCATCAGTATGTCTAATTATGTGATGATACTCTGCTTCTTTATAGTTCTTGATATTTTTATTACAATTTTCGCATTTTCCATTTGATCTTGCATAAGCATTTTTTTTATCATTTATAGATATTTGCCTATTAGGGTCTTTTAATTTAAAATAGTTTGATTTAAAAAAATATTTCTTTAATATTTCAAATCTTAATTTAACTATTTTTTCAGTAAAGCCACCTCTAATATTTTCAAAAAATCTTTGATAGTCAATATTTGAATGCCTAAAATCTTCTTTCCTTACTTTGTTGTAAAACTCTTTAATGAATTTGTTTATATTATTTTCTTGATTTGTGAGAACATAATTTGACATAATATCACTTATTAAACTATAAACAGCGAGTATCCAAGCTTGTGAATCTAATGGCGAACCATCTGGGAAACACCTATATAAATAACTTAATACAGATTTTGTTTTCTTAAATATTTCATTTTTATAATCTAAATCTTTATTCTCCGATAGAAAATTATAAATATTCTTATTGTTATAATCTTTATTTCCATACTTCTCAATAAAAAACATTCTCGCAATTATGATAAAATTTTGGTATCGCTTTGTTTTCATATCAATAGAGTCTTTGAAAAACTTATGTTCAGCCATTTTTCTAATAGATATAATTATTTCACCAGGAAGAGCATTTATTTTTTCGCCATCTGTCAATCTTTGGCCTCGTTGTAATTTAGAAAAAATCATTCTTACTCTTTCATCATCATAATTTTCTAAAATATGTGTATTTAAATCATATTCTAAAAAGTCATCTTGTAATTTTACACCCAATTCAGAAAACTTTTTATTTGCTAATTCTTTACCTGAGAATTTTTCATTAAGTTTAAACTTATCATTATAAAACTCTTTAATACAAAAAAGTCTTTGTTGCCCATCAACAACATAAAACTTGTCCTCTACAGCATTTAAAAAGAATAAAGGCATTGGTTCTCCTCTAAGTATTGTATCTATTAAACATTGCTGGTCTTCCTTACTCCATACACCTTCAGGTCTTTGATATGTTTTATCAGCTGGATATGATTTAATATTTTTGACATATTCCCTTATTTTCATAGTATCATTTTTCTTAGTATTTTGCCATCCAATTAGAACAACTACTAATGTCTGTACTTCGCTTTCCACATTTAGAAATTGGATGTTGACAATCACCATAGTCATCATAAATATAAACCATATCACCTGATAATTTAGTATTGCCACTCCAATACTTGCATGTTGTACAGTAGTTTTTGTCACTTTTTTTTCTTTGTTTCATAATGTTTTCTCCTATTTTTTTATAAATTAAAAAGTCGCAGCCCGAGAGCTACGACCAAAAATAGTGAGCTCCCTTGCTGCGAGACAAGAATTCATACCCCAATGTATAAATAAAAGCTCACATTTTTACCAAATGTGAAACATTGGGGAATCAAAATATCTCCAATAAAAAATATGAATTCTTTCTCGCACAATTATTATAACATATTTTATATAAAATGAAAAGAAAAATTTTGATTAAATTCTAATTGAATTTCATTCTATTCCTTTAAATATAAATATTTATACCATATTTTTTATTGTGTTAACTTAACTATTTAATCAAAAAAAATGAGACTTTTAATAAAGTCTCATCACATATGTTGATATTTTTTTAACTATATCTTTAATTATACTGATATAGCATTGCTATTGAATATAATAACAGTTTATTATTGACAGAAACAATATTCTTTGCTACAATAAAACTATAAAGAAATGGGTTTTGTGCCTTGTTAAGTCAAGGGTTGCTCGTTTCTTTTTTTTATGTCTATAATATCATAAAGATATCTTTTACCATTTTCATCATGCCTGATAATAAGCGAAGCATTAAATATATTATATCTTACAAGTTGATTTCCATCATACACTGGAAGAGCAAACCTTGAATCATATTTATACCAACCAAATTTGGCATCTTTTTTATGCTTTTCTTTATCATTTGCACGAGTCTTTTTGTTAGTTGCAATCTCTATCATCTCTTTAAGACCTTGTGTTGCATTAGCCTTAGCCTTTGCAACAGTTCCTTTAAGTTTATATGTATAATTAGAACCAGTGTACTCATCAGGGAGGTCAGAACCTATATAAATTACTTCTTTTGATTCAGCAGTTTCATAAAACTTACCAACATAAGTTTTTAAGTAATCTTTTACATCCTTCCAATTTACAGACCTTTTACCCTTAAATCTAATATCATTAATAAATACTATAAACTTACCATCAATGTCTTTAATCTTTTCTATTAATTGTTTCATGTTTACCTCACATACTTAAAAAACAATATTATTATTATATCATTTAATTACATTTTTTTCTATTAAAATTATAAGTTTTTACACCCATATTTTAAACAATTCACACTCTTTTTTGTTTATTTTTATTTTACTATATCTCAATAATATTAATATCCTTTTTATGATAGCATAAAGTTCTACTACAATGAACTTATAAAAAAATAAGGGTGAGGCCCCTATTTTTTTATCTATTTTTATCTTTTTCTTTAATCCATATTATTATAAAACTCATTATCTATTCTTTGATTATCAAAATTGTATAGTGCGGTAATATATCCTTTTAAATTAGTAGTTATGGAGTTTGCATATATATAATCTTTATACTCATATACCAAGTAGCCACCACTTAGTGCTCTAACTGCAATTTTGTCAAAGTCATATGATGTTAAGTTTTCTTGTGCGATTGCATCAAGAAGTCTCTGCTGTTCATTTGCTCTTGCTACTCTTGCATATTTTAAAAATTGCAAAGGTCTAATTTCTACAAAAGTCTCAAGTGTCTTACCATAATAATCAAGTACCCTATGTACATCACTATTAAGTCCATCAGTTTCAGCGATAAAATAATAACTATCTTCTCCTTTATCATCTTTATATAAAAGCGAATCAGTTGCTATATATGTACATTTTACAACCTTTGTAAGTGGGCAATAAATAGTACTGTTAGTGGCTGGTACAATTAAATCAATAGTGTCACCAAATTTTAATCTATCATATACTTTTGACTCTATAACTACCGGTTTATATATTTCACAATCAACTTGCGAATACATACTATCTACTTCTGACATGGTAGCCGTAGACATATCTAATCTTATACTCATAAGTGGCATTCCATTAAGTTTACCATCATTATATTTTTTAATTATGTTACCACTCATAGCATTTTGAAGTTTATAATACTCATCATACTCTTTCTGTCTTTCGGCTTCTTTAGTCTCTCTTGATGCAGTTTCATCTTCAGTGAACATAGCAAGTCTCTCTCTAAGCAATTTATAATTGGCATTTCTGTATCGAAGTTCACTATAAAATGCATCTTTTTCTTTTTTTGTAGCCCTCTTTGCTTCTGCATCCGTTGAAATATTGCTATAAAAGAAATCAGTTAATTCATTGCCGTATAGTGCTTGTGCATTTCGAAGTTCTTTATACTTATACGGAATTAAATCAGCAATAGAATATAATCTCTTATTGTAATCAGGGATTATGTTGTCTATTATTTTTTGTGAAGGTGCACAAGAAAAAAGTATTGAACTTATAATAACAAGTGCAACTATTATGTTATTTAATTTTCTATATTTTGAAATATTCATTATTACAACTCCTAATGTCAATATAAGTTTTAAAAATCAACATCTATCTTAAATACTTTATTGGATAAATATTTTAAATCATTATTTTCAAAATCATAAAACTTAATTTTGTAGCAACATAACTTATGATATCTACTCTTGTAAGAACTTACATTGTCATCATATAATGATTCATCCATATATTTTTTATCACAAATAATTGGATGTCCTATATATGATAACTGTGCTCTTATCTGATGCGACTTGCCTGTTATAAGTTTTATATCTAAAATAGTAGAATCAGCATTTCTTTTTATCACTCTATATTTAAGTTCTACAATACTAAAACCTTTAATGGGTTCACTGTCTTTTTCATCCTCATTTAAGTCCTTTATAATAGCAATATTTTTCTTTTCATCTTTTCTATATAAATTAGTTAGAGTGTCTTCATCTTTTTTCACTATACCATTTACAATGGTTTTATAATACTTATCTATATTACCATCACTAATCATTTTAGATATTTCACGAGCAAATACATATGATTTAGCAAAAATAATAAGACCTTCAGTATTTCTATCAAGTCGATTTACTACTCCAGGTTTATAATTATAATTTGATTTATTCTTACCACCTTTGTCACTTAATTCTAAATACCAATTCAGTAATGTATTTACAGAGAAGTTACTATTTTTATCATTTTCTGATAATAGTCCAAGCCACTTATTAAATATGATTAAATTATCATCTTCATAAACTATATTTTTAACTATTTTTTCTTTATCAAATTTTATATTAGCATCTTTGAAAATCTTTCTATTATTATCGCTAAAACTTGATTTGTCACGAAAAAACTTTTCAAATGTCTCATCACCTAAATATATGTTTATAACATCTTTTGTTTTTAGTATTTCATTACCGTTTGCTACATTGTTATTTATTTCAAAATATTTCTTTCGAAGTAATTTTTGTAGCAAACTACTTGGCATTTCCTTAAAAATATTTTTTAAATATTTATGTAGTTTGATTCCATCTTCGGTTTTTTCTATTGTGATACTTTTCATCTAACCCCATGCAGGTTTACTAAATGTATTATCTTGATTATTAGCCCTTGCAAGACTATTTTGGAACTCATTTCTTATATTCACTACTTCATTTAGTTTATTGCTAAGTACCTGTAATTGATTATTCATAATCTGTGAAATTTCATTTCCCATATTTTGTATAAGGTTAATAATGAATACTAATGAATCATCATACTCTTTTAGAGAGCGCTCATGCATCTGATTCGCCGAAGCATCAGCATTTGCCATCATTTCGTTGGCTCTTCTCATAGCATCTTCCATAATTTCTCTTGAACGCTGCTCTGCAAGTTTTATCTGTTCACTCTCATTAAGCATTTTTTCTTTCATGTCATTCGCTTCATTCATAATTCTCTCGGCATTATGCCTTGCTTGTTCAAGTTCTCTATTCTTTGATTGTTCAAGTTCACGAGTCTTTTCATTATATTTTTTTATCTCGTCAGGAATTGATGTCTTTAACTCACCTATAAGTTGGCGAAGTTTATCCTTTTGTAGCATTACCTTTCCTCTTGCATCTGGTCTTACATTTTCAATCATTTGCTCAATATTATCAATAATTGTTTCTAAATTACTTATAGCCATTTTTTCTCCTTCACAGTATTTTTTATATTATTTATTTAATATCTTTTTTAGTTTATCCGATACAAATGGTGTAACAAACTTGCTTATGTCACCATTTTCCTTTGCAACTTGTTTTACTATGCTTGATGACAAATATGAGTATTGTATATTGGTTAGTAAAAAGATTGTATCAACTTTATCATATATTTGTCTATTTGTTTGAGCCAGTTGCAATTCATATTCAAAATCAGTTACTGCTCGAAGGCCTCTTATAATTATATTTGCGCCTTTACTTTTTGCATAATCTACAAGCAACCCATCAAAACTTTCTACTTCTACATTGTCATAAGTTTTAATGGCATCCTTTATCATTTCGCATCTTTCTTCTACTTTAAACAATGATTTTTTTTCTGGATTATTTAGAACAGCAACTATGAGCCTGTCAGATATTTTTGATGCTCTATCAATAATATCTATATGCCCATATGTTATCGGGTCAAATGAACCTGGATAAATAGAAATCTTCACAAACTACCTCATACTAATCGCTAATCTTTTTAAAAAATATATGCTTATTGCTTTTATACTTTTTAATCTTTGTTATTTTAAAACCTAAATCTTCTATGCCTATAGCATCATCTTTTAAAGCAACTTCCAATATAATAATAGTATCTTTGTTTATTATGTTACTTTTTGCTATTCTCTCAAATACAGGTCTATACAAATCTTTATCATAGGGAGGGTCCATAAAAACTATGCCATAGGTTTCATTTTTTCTTGACAAATTTTCTAATGCTAAACTTGCATCAGATTTTATCACATTTGCCTTATCTGTAAGTCCAGTATGTTCAAGATTTTCTTTTATAACTTTAATTGCTCTATCATTATTATCTATAAAAGTTGCCATATTTGCGCCTCGACTAAGTGCCTCTATCCCTATAGCACCAGACCCAGCAAACAAATCAAGAAAATTAACACCCTGTATATCAAATTGAATCATATTGAAAAGTGTTTCTTTTATTTTATCCGTTGTAGGTCTTATAGATAAATCATCCAAAGTTTTAAGCAATAAATGCCTTTTTTCGCCTGCTATAACTCTCATAAATAATATTATATTAAATCAATCTCTTATAGTCAAGATGCCTTTAAATTACCAATCCAAGTTGTAAATACTCATCAACTTTTTCTTTAATTTCACGAGTTAATATTTGTTTCTTATCTATAAACTCTTTTGCATCTACACTTGCCTCTCTAAAAATCCCAATGTCTGTATACATATCTGCAAGTTTAAAATCCATACTGCCTGATTGCTTTATTCCAAAAATATCTCCAGGACCACGCAACTTCATATCTTCTTCCGCTATATAAAAACCATCTGTTGAATCAGCAAGCACCTTTAATCTTTTTTGAGATTTATCCGTTTTAGTAGTATCAACAAATAGAGCATAACTTTGGTCTTTTCCCCTTCCCACTCTTCCTCTTAATTGATGAAGTTCTGCAAGCCCAAATGCTCCCGCATCCTCCACCATAATAAATGTAGCATTTGGCACATCTACTCCAACTTCTATGACAGTAGTTGATACTAAAATATCAATTTCACCATTTTTAAATCTCTGCATGATGTCATATTTTTCTTCTTGCTTCATCTTGCCGTGAAGTATATCTATATTTATGCTCTTGCCAAAAAACTCTTTTAGTTTATCAGCATAATCAATTACATTTTGGTAATTAGCAAAACTTCCAACTGACTCTTCATCATTTTTTTCAATGGCAGGACAAATGACATATGCTTGGTGTCCTAAATCAAGTTGTTTTTTTATTGCTTTATAACCCTTTTCTCGCTCACTTACATTTGCCACATAGTTTTTAATCTTCAATCTATTTTTAGGCTTTTCTATTATATTGCTTATGTCCATCCCTGCATATAAAAGCATCGCAAGAGTTCTTGGTATAGGTGTAGCCGACATAACTATCACATTTGCATTATTTGATTTTTCTTCAAGTGCTTTTCTTTGATTAACACCAAATCTATGTTGCTCATCAATTATGCATAATCCTAAATCGTGATAAAATACATTTGATGAAAATAATGCATGTGTGCCAACTATTATGTCAATCCTTCCATCTTTTAGTTTATCCATTATATTTTTCTTTTGTTTTGCTTTTGTGCTTCCAGTAAGTAGTGCAATAGTTATATCCCCACTATCACATATTCCACTTTCAAGATATTTATAATAATCATCTTTAACATCTGATAAAAATTTTATACAACTTATGAAATGCTGTTCTGCGAGCACTTCTGTAGGAACCATAAATGCCGTTTGTATATGTTTTTTAGATACCAATAGTGCTATTATAATTGCAATTATAGTTTTACCTGAACCTACATCTCCTTCAATAAGGCGATTGACCTTTTTACCGTTTTTAAAATCTTTCAGTATATCTTCTATGGCTTTTTTTTGGTCATTGGTTAATTCAAATGGCAATGTTTTAACATAATCATCTAAATATTTTTTATCTATATCTATAAGTTCTTCTCTACCTTTAAGTACCTTTTTATCTGCATTTAATAGTGTAGCAAGTGAAAATATAAATAATTCATCATACACAAGTCGCTTTCTTGCTTTTTTCATATCATCAATATCATTAGGAAAATGAATATGACTTAATGCATATGACAAGTCGCACAAATCTCTTTCTTTTTTTATTTCTTTAGGCAAATATTCTTCTAAAACTTTTTTAGATGTAGCACTATCTACCAATAACTCTTTTATTGCATTTTTTATTCTATCATTCTTAAGTCCTTTTGTAAGTGCATATATTGGCGAAAGATTTCCCCTAAAACCTTCATAGACATCTTTTTTATATACTTTACTTTGAGAAATGACTATGCCTTTATTAGTTCTTGTAACTTTACCTCTAAATATTTTATTTTGTCCAAGAGTTAAAGAATTACTTATAAATTGAATATTGAACCAATAGGCTCTTATTCTTGCCGTTCCATCATCAAGCCACACTGAAGTAATAGTGGTTCTCCCCTTCCTAAAAATAGTTGGCTTTGTAACTACCATGGCATATATAGTTGCCATCATACCATCTTGTATATCAGATATTTTTTTTACATCTTCATATAATTCATAATCTCTTGGGAAATAGTAGAATAAATCTTTTACAGTATTTATCCCAAGTTTATTAAAATAAGCCTCTATTTTAGGTCCTATGCCTTTTATCTTTACTAATTCGCCCATAATACTTTTTAGGGGCGGTTGTAGCCGCCCCTTTTAATATTTTAACTTATTCAATAGATATATAGTAGTAATATACTGGTTGTTCGCCTTTTATCACTTGAGTGTCAATATTTTTATATCTATTTTTAAACTCACTTTCAATTTTATTTGCATCACTCTCTTTTATGTCTTGACCATAATAAATAGATATTACTGCATCTTTATCTTCTCTTATTTTTTCATAAGCATCAAATATACTTTTTTCTATGTCAGCATTTGTAGAAAGAAGACCACTATCACCTATAGATATATAATCATTTTCTTTTATGTCTATGCCATCTATTACAGTATCTCTTATAGAATAAGTAGTCTGTATTGTTTTCATCTTGCTAATTGTGTCATTAAATTCTTCCACTATCTCATCTGCACTACTACACTCTGTATAATATGCAAGACAACTAATTCCTTGAAGTACATTCTTTGTCTCTATAACAAATATATTTTTATCTTTAGTAATCTCTTTTGCTTGTTTTGCTGCCATAATTATATTTGAGTTATTAGGGAATATAAATATATTTTTAGCATATACTTCATCTATTGCTTTCAAGAAATCATCTGTAGAAGGATTCATAGTTTGTCCGCCAGTTATAACCTTGTCACATCCAACATCATTAAATAATGCAGTTAAACCTTCTCCATTTGATACAGCAATAAATCCATATTCTTTTAACTTAACTGGCTTTTTAACTTCAGTATTAATATTTTTAGCAAACTCTTTTGCTTTCTTTTCAGCATCTTTTATAACTTTTTCTTGATGCTCAAGTTTTAAATTATCAACTTTTAAATTAGTTAAAAATCCATACTCAAGACCCTTTTCAAACACTCTGCCTGGATGGTTGGTATGAACATGTATTTTTATATATTCATCATCTCCTACAACTACCAATGAATCACCTATAGTATTTAAATACTCAATTATTTCATTTGTAGCATTTTCTTTAAACTTAGTAGCAGTATTAATAATACATTCTGTACAATATCCAAATTTTATATCTTGGTCTTCTACAACTTTTAGATTTATATTAGTTGTTTTTACACTTGATTTTTCATCAAATGCTACATCAATTTTTTCGCCCTTAAGGTACGCTAAAACACCTTTTGCAAAATATATAAGACCTTGTCCACCACTATCTACTACTCCTGCTTCTTTGAGTATTGGTAGCATATCTGGTGTTTTTTGTAAAACTTCATCTCCATACTCTACTATCTTCTCTAATTTTTCAATATATGAACAATCTAAATCTTTTACTTCTTCTGCCTTTTCTGCAAGTGCTGCAATAACTGTAAGTATGGTTCCCTCTTTAGGTTTCACTACTGCCTTATATGCAGTTTCTTTTGCTTTGCTAATACTTTCAAAGAATAACTTTTCAGTTATTTTTTTCTCAGTCTTTAAATGATTAGTGAAGCCTCTTAAAATCTGCGACATTATAACACCAGAGTTTCCTCTTGCACCTCTAAGTGAACCACTTGCTATAGCCTTACACACTTCTTCAATATTGTTATCTGATACCGCATTTACTGCATCACAAGCAGATTTTAATGTCATAGACATATTAGTCCCAGTATCTCCATCTGGCACTGGGAATACATTTAATTCATTTATATATTCTTTATTTTGATAAAGTAAAGATGCACCTGCAAGAAATGCACCTTTAATTGTACTTGCATCGCTCATCTTAATCTATTACCCTCACGCCTTCCACAAATATATTAATCTCTTTTACTTTTAAATCAGTTAATTCTTCTACCTTATATTTTACATTTTCTATTACATTGTCAGAGCATGCTTTCACATTTACTGAAAATGCAACTATGATATGTAAATCTATTTTAATTTTATTATCTTCTATTTCTACTACTACACCTTTTGTCAAATCTTCACCATTTAATAAAGTAGTAATACCACTTGCTAAATTAACAGCCGCCATACCGACCACACCAAAACTCTCACAAGCGGCGAGGCCTGCTGTTTTAGCCACAACCTTTGGGCTTATGAATATTTCACCATATTTTGTTTCGTGGTGACCATCTTTTAACTTGTTAGCCATCTCTCCTCCTTATAAACTTATCAAACGTTCCCATATATTTAGGTCAAATTAACATAACATCTTATTTTACCATATTATGCATATTTTATCAAATTATATGCACAATTTTTAAACTTTTTAAACATTCACTAAATTATAGGCATTATGTCTAAGCATTTTCGATGCTATTTTTATATATGCAATAAATGAGAAAATAATTAATATAATCCATGAAATAGGATATGCTACACATACCGTAAGAAATGATGTATGTATAGGGAATACAAAGAATATCCAAATAAGCCTAAAAACTATTATTCCAAATATCACTGAAATAGTCTGCAAATATGGATGTCTCAAAACTCGAAGTGCAGAACCATATACTTCATAAATTGGTTGAATAATTGATGGTACAGTAACAGCATATAATCTTACCTTCGCTATTTCTATAACATCCTTTTCATTAGTAAATATAGACAAGAACTGATTATCAAATATCACAATAATAAGTACTATAACTGAACAAAACACTACCCCAATCAAAATACACCTATTGACTATTTTTTTGCACCTGTCAAAACACTCTGCTCCATAATTTTGACTTAATATAGTTATACACGCTTGACTAAATGCATTAGTACAGAAATAAGTAAATGACTCAATATTTAGCATTGCAGTATTTGCTGCGATAGTTGTCGTTCCAAGAGCATTGATTGCTGTCTGTATGCATAAATTAGAAACTGAAAATACCATTCCTGAAATTGCACTTGGTATGCCAATTATCATTATTTTTTTTAACGAATCTTTAACAATTATAAATTCTTTAGGATAATATTTTATATCGCCATTTTCTTTTATGAGAAGAATTATTACTATAATTGAACTAACTGCATTGGAAATCGCAGTGGCAATAGCCACTCCGGCAACTCCCATATTAAACTTTACTACAAATATAACATTTAAAACTATGTTTAGTATTCCTGTAAAAGTAAGTATTATAAGCGGTCTCTTGGTATCACCTATACTTCTAAGTATTGCTGCGCCAAAGTTATAAATAACTACAAATGGTATTCCTACAAATAATATTTTTAAATAAATTGTAGCAGGCTCTAATATTTCATCTGGTGTCCCTAAAAATATAAGTATGTCTTTAGCAATAATCAGGCCTATAATCATTAATAATATTCCAAATATATATGCAAATGTCATAGATGTCTGAACTACATTATGTATTTTTGCTTTCTTGCCAGCCCCAATATAATTTGCAATCATTACATTGGTTCCAATAGAAAGTCCTAAAAACGAATTGACAAACAAACTTACTATTTGTGAATTGGCTCCAACTGCTGCAAGTGCCATACTTCCTACAAATCTACCACAAACTATTATATCTGCCGAATTAAATAATTGTTGCAGTGAACTCGTAAGCATTATAGGTATGGCAAACATAATTATACTTGGTATAATAGGTCCACTTGTTAAATCATAACTTTTATCTTCTTTAATCTTCACTTTATATTGTCCTTGGTATATCTATATATTATTTTATCAATTTCATCTTTAAAATCTTTTGTCAAAAATGCTTCTGTCTCTCCATCTATCCTAACTCTCTTTTTCAGTTTATTCGTTTCCCCAATTTCTATAAATGGCATATAAAAACTATTATATAAACTTGTTTCATTATTAATCACATTTAATACTTTTTCAGACTCATTTTCATCTATTGCTATAATTTCAGAATTACTTGTGAGTAATCTATATGGGTTTATATCAAAATAATTAGATATTTCTATAGTTCCTTGCATAATAGGAATCTTGTTAAGTGAAAATCTGAGTCCCCATTTATTCCTATCGCATAGTTTCCATAGAGTTGTTAACACTCCGCCTTTATCTATATTTTCCCTATCACTAATATTTAACAAATTTAAAGACGGTATCTCCCCGCCTTTTATACTACTATTTAAATTATTTATTAAATCGTCTAAATAAGATTTGCTAAAATGTTTTAATAACTCATCATACTTTTTTTCAATCAAAACTTTAGTGCCAAAATTTCCCACATACCCTTTTACATATATTTTATGCATTAACTAAATATGAAAATATGCGAGACACATACCAAGAACCATAGCAACTACTAAAACTATAGCAATAATTGCAGCAATTCTTTTTTGTTTGTGATTCATCATAATTATATTCTCCTATGTATCCTAATTAAAAAATCGCCGATAGGCGATTTGTGACGCCAACGGGAATCGAACCCGTGATACCACCGTGAAAGGGTGATGTCTTAACCGCTTGACCATGGCGCCATTTTGATAAAAATATAAGGCGACGATCGGATTTGAACCGATGATCAGGGTGTTGCAGACCCACGCCTTACCACTTGGCTACATCGCCTTAACATAACCTATTAATAATATCTTAAAAATGCAATTTTGTCAAGCATAACAAGATAAATTTATAAAAAATTGCCTAAATAACAACAAATTTTGACTTTTATTTATTTTATTGATATATAATATCAAAATTGTGAATTTTTCTATTAAAATCATCATTTACTAAAGATACTTTTTTTATTAGTCCAAAAACATGCAGTAACATTAATAACAATAGAAAATAATATAGTTATACATAATAATTTTTTTAAAAAATTCTTCATTATCCCCTACCTTAGAAAGGTCTTACTATAATCAAAAAAGATATAAAATAAATTGCATATAAAATCATTGCAATAGGTTTTAGTTTTGGATTTTTGCCAGAATACAAAGAGAATAAAGCTATAAGTACTCCACATATACCATAAATAAGCATAAAGTTAAATTTCATAGAATCCACTGTTTCAGTTGCTAAAAACATAATTTATCTCCTTTAATTAATTGTACCATATAGGCCTGCATTTTCCATCTCTTCAGTTACTATAACATAGCCGTTTTCTTCTATTTCTTTCAATCTTTGTTCACGATATTTCTCTGCTTTTTTCTCATCATTTAAAATATCTTTTGCGAGTTTTTTATTATGTTCTAAAGCTTTCTTTTTGGATACAGACGAATAAGTTCCATCTTCATTTTTTATAAGGGATTTATCCTCTTTACTTAGATCATTTAATACTTTACTGACATCCATTTTATCTAACTCTTTAGCGGATATATGATCAATGTTTAAATTCGAATAAGAATCAATCATTTGATAGTATTGTAAAAATATTGAATTTACTAATTGTGCAGTTTCACCTTGAACATCCCCTCTATATTCATTTACTGTTTCCTCTTTTTTTATGCCATTTAAAATCGTCAAATACTCATCAGTATGTCCTCCATATGGACTTGAATATCCAGACCTTTCATATATCTCAGTTTTATTACCCGTCGTATATTTTATCGTAATTCTCTCACCTGGTCCATTCAACACTTCATTTACAGAAAGTATCCATAGATTTCCGTTATTATCAAACTTAGCATTATTTTGGTTATTTTTATACTCATTTTCTAATTTTTTACTAAACTTATTTCCACTACCACCCCAGTTTTCATTACCATCACCTATTCCAATTCCTATGTTTCCTCCACCTATACCTATCCCGATATTTCCACCACCTATTCCAATTCCTATATTTCCGCCACCTATTGTTTGTTCCTCTTTCAACTTTCCATCATTGTCGGTACTACGACCATCTCTTGCTATTCCATTTCTAAGTAGCGACCCATATGCAACCACTTGTTTTCCTAAACTTTCATACCAACCATTACCAGTATCATACCAGTTAACTTCGTTGTTGTGCGATTCATTAAAATAATACCAATTTCCATCAATAAATTGCCATCCAACTAGCATTACACCGTTATTGGTAGGGTCAAGGTAATATCTTTGTCCATCAGCAGGATCATCAAACCAACCTTTTTGAGTTTCTGTTCTATTATTTATAAAGTAATACCAAAATCCAAATTGAGTTTTAAACCATGAATTTGATTTATCAGATGGCATGAAACTGGAAAAGAAGTTTCCAGTTTCCGATTCCCCCAAAATTTGAACTTCGCTTGCTAATGACGAATAATCTCCTTGCATTGCATCCGCATCATATATTTGACCATTTTCGCTTACATAAGTCCTTCCCGCAGGGGTTGTTGCAGCAATTGCAGCTAAAATTTCGTCAACTGCAAATACTGACACTGATAGTAGCATTATTGTACTTAATAATACTTTTACAAATAAATTTGTTTTGTTGTTTTTCATAATCATTTTTTTACATAATTAATAATTGTATATAAATCATTTACAACCTATTATGATCTTTCCTCCCATAAGTTTTTATTTTAATACATTTTTACTGTACTTATTTTTACTGAACTAATTTGCCAAATATGTCAACATATTTTCCGTCAGGTGTAATTTCATCTCTAAACATAGACCCATAGGCTTTTACTTTTTCACCCATACCTATATACCATCCACCTCCAGTACTTATCCAATTATCAGGATTATCATGATATTCATTAAAATAGTATGATGACCCATCAATCTTAGTCCAGCCAACAGCCATTCTACCCGTACTTGGCTTTAAATAATAAGTTTGCCCATCAGTCGGATCTACAAACCATCCTTTTTTCTTTGTGGTTCTATCACTTTCATAATAGTACCATGCTCCACCTTTAGTTTTATACCAAGAATCTGGATCGGGTTGTTTTTCCTTCAACGAATATTCTAAGTCCATCTCTTCATCCACACTAGAATTACCTGGTAGTACTGGTACAATAGTACCTCTCGCATTTCCATTTTGACCAATTCCGACATTATTTCCACCAGAGCTCCCACTATTATTACCTACACCACCATTATTTCCACCTACACCAAGTGTAGTAGTGTTAACCCAAATGGCGGGACGAACGCCAAACGATTTGGGTTCTATATCTTTACCAGAACCAGCATAATTAAATATTTTAACTACTAACACATCTGCACTTGCACCATCCTTATCTAAACACCATGCATATTCACTAGCTCCACTAATTTTATCTCTCAACCACCAAAAGTTTAATGAATTATTAATTTGTTTAACAAAATTTGTTGTTTTAGCATTTTCCAGCCATACTCTTCGCCCATTATTATGTGGCATTTTAAATATTTCATAAAAACCTAGTAAAAACACTTTATCATTTGTGTTATTTGTAATAGCACTTTTCCCATTATCTTCATCATTTATTAGTTCACTAAATAAAATAATATTTTGTTCATCGTTATTAAATGCAGTATTTAAAAATGTTGTATTTAGCCAATTTCTCAATGAGCATGTTTCCCATGTGCTTTTTTCAAATGAATCATTATAATATTTGCAATCAAGAATATATCTTGAAAAAAGCAATGCTTTACCATTCTGCTTTTCAATCACTATCCACTCTATAGGTTCTTTTGTGCTACCACTTACATCTGATTGTGGATATGAACCAAAAGTTACTGTGTCCATTTGGTCTACAGTAGTATTACTACTATAATCTGTTACTACTTTTACTTGCGATATTTGTGAAATATCATATACCTTTGCAAAAGCATTTGTCGTCATACATAACAAAATAACAAATAGTGTTGTTAAAACTTTTTTAATCAAAACTATACCTCCAATTTTACTAACCACAATTAAATGCCCAATATTTATCTATAAATTTCAATGTATCATTATGACTATCACATTCATTTTATCGGTCTACTTTATTGATTTATATCTATCTTTTTTTCATCTCTCATATTGCAAAAATTTAGTCATTTAATACACACAATAAATACGGATGCTATTTTGTAGGCGGAAAACTTCTTGTCAAAGCTTCAGCTATACCTCTAAAACCACCTCGCTTTTCATAAGATGAAATAGCTAATTCAATACTAGGTCCTTCAGAAAGTTTTATTTCATAATCATAATTTTGCTGATTATCCCCTACTTTTAAGTCGTAAGTTTTATAAGTTTTTGCAGGTATAGTAATAGTTTTCACAGTTTTCGGTTTGGAATTTTTTTTAGTTCTATCAGTTCTTGTAATAATAATTTTTGCTTTTTTGTTATTCCAATTTTTATAATATATCATGAAATAATTATGTTTTTCATCAATACCACTAATCTTTGCAGTATCACCTTTTGTATTAAATTGATAAAAAAGAGCACCTGAAGGAGCTTTGTCATTAGAAGACTTTACTCCTCTCATAAACAAATCATTCCATGCATAAGTTCCAAAAGTTAATGCAAAACAAAAAGAAATAAATAATAAGATCGAAGCTATTCTTTTAATTGTTTTCATTTTTACCTCCTTTTTAAGTCCTTAGACTATTACTTTTAGGTTCGAGTCAAGATGCGAAGCATCTTGACTTATTCCCTGTTATTATACTTACTTACAGGGAATAAGTTTTTCACTTATCAACATTTTATTCACATCAAAAAAGAACTATCATTGTTAATAGTTCTTTTTATCACTTATTATTAAATTCTATTCTACTTACTCTAAAAATGCATCTACTGTTATTCTTTTATATCATCCCTCACAGTCTTAAAGCCCAATGGTGTTAACATTTCCTGCGCATTTTTAGACAATATATAATCAATAAACAAATTGCCATTTTCAATGTTTAGACCATTTGAAACTACTGCTACATAATATTGATTATTATTCCCATCTACAACTGCAGTATAAGCCCCATTTTTTGATGACTTATACTCATCTTTTATCTTATTATCTTCTTTTGAGACATAAGAACTTAAATAAGAATTATTCTTTAAATCTTGTAATGCTTTTTCACTATCAATAAGTATAATATCCGCTTCTGGAATCTCAAGCATAAAAGACATATTGACTTTTTCAACTATGGCATCAATATCACCATAAAAATAGTCTAAAACTACGCCACTATATAAACTCTCAAAATCATTTTTTATAGTTTTAATAGTATTCTCATCAAAAGTCGTATATACCATAACTGAGCCAGCATAAATCTTTTTTTCTTCCTTTTTACAAGAGCAAAAGCATAATATCACTGCAATAATAGACAATAGTACTAATAATTTCTTTTTCATATTTACGTATAATACAATTATTAAATTAATATATAAATCATATTATTTAATTTTGTATTACATCTCCTTTCTAAATATCTTTTATATATTATTTAAAATTTTATATAATAAATTTATTACACTGTGGATTTGTTTTTTCATAAA
>JAGBKB010000084.1 GCA_017934175.1 Lachnospiraceae bacterium
CTGGATCACCTCCTTTCTAAAGGTATAAGTAAGGTTTGTCTGAATATTTTGTTGTTATTGTTAGGAACTATAGCTCAGCTGGTTAGAGCACACGCCTGATAAGCGTGAGGTCGGTGGTTCGAGTCCACTTGGTTCCATTCTGGTTACGATACGTTTGAGGGAAACACCCGTTCCCATTCCGAACACGATGGTTAAGCCTCATTCGGCCGACAATTCTACGCTGGTAACGGCGTGGTAAGATAGGTGGTAGCCAGTTTTTTTTGAAAAAAAATTATGATGTTTATTGACATTTATTTATTTTATGATAAAATATATATTGCGTTACCTATGGCTACTGACAAAATCCTATATACGGTTGCTGTGGGTTACGGATAAAACATTTATAGGAGGTAACTATGCTTACAAAAGAAAAAAAAGCAGAAATAGTTTCTAAATTTGGAAAAGGTGCAAATGACACAGGCTCAACTGAAGTTCAAGTTGCACTTCTTACTGAAAGAATATCAGAGTTAAATGCACACCTTGCAAAAAATCCAAAAGATTTTCATAGCAATCGTGGACTTCTCATGATGGTAGGTAAGAGAAAACAATTACTTAAGTATTTAGAGACTACAAATCTTGAATCATACAGAGACTTAATCAAAAAATTAAATTTAAGAAAGTAATTTATGGTCGTCTTTACGGACGACCTTTTTTATGATAAAATAAGTATGATAATTTTATAGTATAAAATTTTAAAACTTATAGTTATAAAATGTAGGAGGTTCATATGGTTTATACTAAAGATGTAGAATGTATGTGTAAGGTGATGAAAGGTGCGAACCACGAAAATGCACCTATACCAGAAGAAGGTAAATGGGTTCATGCAAAAGAAATAAAAGACATAAGTGGCTTTAGTCATGGTATAGGTTGGTGTGCACCACAACAAGGCGCTTGTAAACTTTCACTCAATGTAAAAAATGGTATCATTGAAGAAGCATTGGTTGAAACTATAGGTTGCTCTGGTATGACACATTCAGCCGCTATGGCATCTGAAATTCTTCCTGGTAAAACAATTCTTGAAGCGCTTAATACTGATTTAGTTTGCGATGCAATTAATACTGCTATGAGAGAAATATTTCTTCAGATAGTATATGGTAGAACTCAATCAGCATTTTCAGATGATGGGCTTGCAGTAGGTGCAGGTCTTGAAGACCTTGGTAAAGGAAGAAGGTCTCAAGTTGGAACTATGTATGGAACTAAAGAAAAAGGTTCAAGATATCTTGAGATGGCAGAAGGATATGTAACTGGAATTGCTCTTGATGAAAATGATGAGATTATAGGTTATCAATATGTATCACTTGGAAAGATGACAGATTTTATAAAAAAAGGTGACAGCCCAAATGATGCTTGGGAAAAATCTAAAGGTGAATATGGTCGTGTTAAAGATGCAAAAAAAATAATTGACCCAAGAAAGGAGTAGTTATGAGTATAACATTTGAAGGATATGATAGAAGAATTAGTAAGATTAATAAAGTGCTAAATGAGTATGGCATAAAAGATATAGATGAAGCAAAAAAAATATGTGATGATAAAGGCGTTGATGTTTATAATATCGTAAAAGGAATACAGGGCATTTGTTTTGAAAATGCATGTTACGCGTATATAGCAGGTGCTGCAATCGCTATAAAAAAAGGTGAGAAGGAAGCATATAAGATAGCAAAAAATATTGGACTTGGGCTTCAAGCATTTTGTATAGAAGGCTCTGTTGCTGAAAATAGAAAAGTTGGTATAGGGCATGGAAATCTTGCATCTATGCTTTTATCAGAAGAGACAGAGTGTTTTGCATTTCTTGCTGGACATGAAAGTTTTGCGGCCGCCGAAGGTGCTATAGGTATAGCGAACAATGCAAATAAGGTGAGAAAGAAACCACTTAGAGTTATTTTAAATGGTCTTGGAAAAGATGCTGCAAAAATAATTTCAAGAATTAATGGTTTCACTTATGTTGAAACACAGTTTGACCATTTCAAAAATGAATTAAAAGAAATTAATTCAAAAGCATATTCAAATGGTGAAAGAGCAAAAGTTAAATGTTATGGTGCTGATGATGTTATGGAAGGTGTAGCAATTATGCATCGTGAAAATGTAGATATATCTATAACGGGTAACTCAACTAATCCAACTCGTTTTCAACATCCAGTTGCTGGCACTTATAAGAAGGAAAGAATAGAACAAAATAAAAAATATTTCTCTGTAGCATCTGGTGGCGGAACTGGTAGGACACTTCATCCAGATAATATGGCTGCAGGACCAGCATCTTATGGCATGACCGATACAATGGGTAGAATGCATGCTGATGCTCAATTTGCAGGTTCATCATCTGTTCCAGCGCATGTTGATATGATGGGATTTATTGGTGCAGGCAACAATCCTATGGTAGGTATGACTGTAGCAGTTGCTGTAGCATTAAGTGAAAAAATGTAATATGAAAATAAGAGTAGCAGATTATATAGCAAATTTTTTGGTTGAGCACGGCATCCATCATGGCTTTACAGTAATTGGTGGCGGCGCTATGCATTTGAATGATGCCTTTGGACATAAGGCTGGGCTTAAGATGATTTATAACCATCATGAGCAAGCATCAAGTATGGCGGCTGATTGTTATGCAAGGATAAATAATGTGCCTGCTCTACTTTGTGTAACAACTGGTCCTGGTGGAATAAATGCTTTAAATGGTGTTTGTTCTGCTTATCTTGATTCAATTCCTATGATAGTTGTTAGCGGTCAAGTGAGATATGACACATCATCTATGTATGAGAAAAAAATCACTGGTGCAAATCTTCGCTCTATGGGTGACCAAGAGTTTGATATAGTTACATCTGTTAAAAATATGACAAAGTATGCAGTTACTATAGATAAAGCAAAGGATATAAGATATCATTTAGAAAAAGCATATCACCTTGCAACAAGTGGAAGAATGGGACCTGTGTGGTTAGATATTCCAGTGAATATTCAAGGGGAAATTGTTGATAGTAATAATTTAAAACCATATTATAATACAAATGAGCAAAAGAAAGATGACAAAATATTGCCATCAAAAATATTAGCAAAAGATATTGATAAAGTTATTTCATATATAAAGAAATCTAAAAGACCAGTTATTTATGCAGGATATGGAATAAGGTTATCAGGTGGTTTAAAAGAATTTCAAAATGTTATAAAAAAATTAAATATTCCAGTTGTTACGTATTGGGACTCTATAGATTTAATTGAAACAAATAATGATTTATATTGCGGTCGTGCAGGCAATATGGGAGATAGGGCAGGCAATTTTGCAATACAAAACTCTGATTTAGTAATTGCCATTGGGACAAGAATATCTATACGACAAACAGGATATAACTATAAAGATTGGGCAAGACATGCAAAAGTTGTGATGGTTGATATAGATAAGGAAGAATTTAAAAAGCATACTATACATGTTGATTATAAGATTCATGCTGATGCTAAAGATTTTTTTGTTGCATTTGAAAAGTATTTGGATAACAAAAAAATTACCAAGTTATGGACTGATAAATGTTGGAATGAACAATGCTTGTTGTGGAAAAATAAATATCCTGTAGTAGATAAAAATAAATACAGTGGCTTGAACGTTAATGTATATGCATTTTTTGATGCATTATCAAAAAATTTAAAAGATGGCTCGGTATCTATAGCAACGAGTGGAGCAAGTTGTGTTGCTGGTCATCAGGCATATGTTATAAAGAAAAAAACAAGATTTATAAATAATAATGTTATTGCATCTATGGGATATGGACTTCCTGCTTCTATAGGTGCCTACTTTGCAAATGGCAAAAAAGAAGTTATAGCATTTGAAGGTGATGGCGGATTTATGATGAATATGCAAGAGATTCAAACTATCATTACCAACAAACTCAACATAAAATTATTTATCATTAATAACGAAGGTTATCACTCTCTTCGAATTACACAAAATAATTTATTTAGCAACCATTCACATGTAGGTATAGGTCCAGAGTCAAAAGATTTATCATTCCCAAGTTATGAAAAAATTGCAAATGCATTTGGAATAAAATATTTTAGCATAAAGAAAAATAGTGATTTAAATAGTGGCATAAAAAAAGTCTTATCATTTACAGGTGCCGCTATGATAGAAGTGTTTACTGATAAGGAGCAAGTGTGGGAGCCAAAAAGTTCAGGGAGAAAGACTAAAGATGGAAAAGTAATTAGCCCACCACTTGAAGATATGGCACCATTTTTGCCACGAGAAGAATTAAAGGCAAATATGTATTATTAGTCGATTGTTAAAATCTTGTGAATAATTTGTGAAAAACATTGACTTTAATGTAAAAATATAGTAAAATTAAGCGTATATATAATGAGGGGGGGCAATATCTTATTGCTTTTTTATTGCGATTTAATATTTGACATCTAAAAAGTAGAAGGGAGTATAGATGAGAAAAACGTTAAATAAAAAGATTATTGCTATCCTAATAAGTGCTTTCTTGGCAGTTGTATTTGCTTTTGCTACTCAAGCGAGGGTTATATATAAAGATATTAATTCTATAAGCATAAGGACAAGATTTAATTTTGACTATGAAGAAATAAACGAAAATGGAGTTCCGGATTCAATAGATATAGGAGATGATGGAAGTTCTAATGCAGCAGTGTGGGTAGTTTCTAATTCATATGAGATTGAATCAGCAGAGTGGTATTCATATGGAGACCGTGAATTTGAGATTGGTGGAAATCCAAAAGTTGCAGTTTATTTAAGAACAAAAGAATATGAAGGATATAATGCATCTGATGTAAATGAATACTATTATAGATTTTTAAGTTCTTATTCATCATCTTCTTGTCATATATCCAATGCTACTTTTGTGTCAGCACAAAGATTATCTACTTCTGATTTAAAAGTTGTGTTTGCACTTAAAGGTTTGAGAGGAACATTTGATGCTCCAGAAAATGTGTATTGGGAAGATGACCGTGGAACAGCGAGATGGGATTCACCAACAATTAGAGATTCAGGATATTATGAGATTGTTTTATATAGAAATAATTCATTGGTTGCAAGAGTTGATAGATATTATGGCAATAGTTATAATTTTGTTGGATACTTTAATAGAGAAGGAGATTACTCCTTCAAAGTTAGAACAGTTGCAGGAACAGACCAGCAATCTACTTATGGAAAAAGTTCAGAATATGTGGAGTCAGGTTCTATTCATATAGATTCAACCATGTTATCATTAATTGCTGAAGGTGGATATGCAAGTTCATACAATAGTGGAAGAACTAATGTTGGTTGGGTTCAATTAAATAATATTTGGTATTTCTATAAGCCAGATGGCTCAATGGTTAGAAATAATTGGATACAGTGGCAAAATAAATGGTATTATCTCGATGAACGTGGTGAGATGAGAGTTGGTTTGCAGAATATCAACAATAGGTCATATTATCTTGGTTCAGACGGCACTATGATATCTGGATGGGTTAATATAAATGACACTTATTATTACTTTGACACTCAATCAGGAGACAACTTCGGAGCAATGCTCAAAAACTCTTGGGTGAAATATGAAAATAAATATTTCTATTTTGATGATGTCGGTGTAATGGTTACTGGCTGGAAGCAAATAGCCGATAGAAATGGAAACGTATCATTCTACTATTTCTATCCGAAAGGGACAACTCAAGGCTTATATGGTTTTATGGCAACAAACACGACAATAAATGGATTTAACATTGGTAGTGATGGAAGATGGATTCAAGGCTAAATAAAAACATTAGGGCGGCGAATTGCCGCCTTTATTTATGGGAAATATTGATGTAAAAAATTTAATAGTTGAGTTTGACATCTTTAATGCTGACAATGAAGTTGTGTCAAAGAAAAGAGTTATTGATGATATATCATTTTCAGTTAATGAAGGTGATTTTGTTTGTATTATTGGAAAAAATGGAAGTGGCAAATCAACATTGGCAAAGTGTTTAAATGGTCTTATCATTCCTACTGGCGGAGATGTTTTAATTTATGGAATGAACACTAAAAACGAAGAGCAACTTATTGACATAAGAAAAAATATTGGTATGGCATTTCAAAATCCTGACAATCAAATAGTTGCAAGTATAGTAGAGGAAGATGTTGCATTTGGAATGGAAAACTTGGGCTTCTCACCTGAAGAGATGGACAAGCGAATAGATGAGTCGCTGAAAATTCTTGGCATACAAGAATTGAGATTTGCACAGACATCAAAAATATCTGGTGGTCAAAAGCAAAAAGTTTCACTTGCAGGAATCTTATGTATGAAGTCTAAAATACTTGTTTTAGATGAGCCTACAAGTATGATAGATAAAAATGGAAGATTAGATTTACTAAATAAAGTGTATGAACTAAACAAAAAGGAAAAGATAACAGTTATTTTAATTTCTCACTACATAGAAGAAATATCATTTGCAGATAGAGTGATAGTGATGAATCAAGGAAAAATTATACTGGATGATACTCCTAAAAATGTGGTGTTAAAAGATGAACTACTAAATAATGCTGGTATAGAATTACCATATATAACAAGAATGGCAAAAGAATTAAAAAGTTTTGGAAAGAAATTGAATGGGAATGAGTTTAGCGTAGAGGAATTATGCCAATTTTTGAAGTAAAAAATATAAAATACACTTATGATAAGTATGAGAACTCATTAAAATATGCTCTTAATGATATTTCTTTTAATATAGAAAAAAAAGATTTTGTAGCACTCATTGGAAAATCAGGAAGTGGCAAAAGTACATTGATTAGTCACTTGAATGGTTTATATAAGGCTGATAGTGGAGATATTTTATATAGTGGCAATAGCATATATAGTAAAGATTATGATTTGAATAGTTTAAGGTTTAAAGTTGGAATAGTTTTTCAATACCCAGATTATCAGTTGTTTTCTGAAACTGTGATAGATGATGTAGCATTCGGTGCTATAAAAAAGGGAATGAGCAAAGATGAAGCATATAAAAAATCTCTTGAAGTATTAAAATTTTTAAATATTGAGTATTTAAAAGATGAGTCACCATTTAATTTATCTGGTGGAGAAAAACGAAAGGTAGCATTTGCAGGAGTATTTGTTATGGAGCCTGAAGTGTTAATCTTTGATGAACCAGATGCTGGGCTTGATACTATGTCAAAAATAAATTTTTATAATTTTATAAAATCTTTAAATAATGATTATGGCACAACTGTTATTTATATCACTCATAATTTAGATGATGTAGTTGAGTATGCAAATAAAGTTATAGTTATGAGTGATGGGAAATTAATTAAAATGGGAAAACCATATGAAGTTTTATCTGATGAAAAAGTTATGAAGGAAGCAGATTTGGAATTGCCGTATTCAATAAGTATATGTAATAAAGTTAAGTCTATGGGATATGATATAGACAATACAAAATTGACCTTTAGCGATTTACTTGATTCATTGAAGAAATTATGATAAGAGATATAACACTTGGACAATATTATAAAAAAGATAGTATAGTGCACTCTCTTGACCCAAGAGTAAAGTTAGTGGCTACTCTTATATTTTTAATTTCATTATTTATATCAACAAATATATTTGCATATATTTTAGCGACAGCATATTTGATAACTGCAATAATTCTTTGCAAAGTTCCATTTGGATTTATTATAAGAGGACTTAAATCATTATTGCTATTACTTTTTATATCTATAGCATTTAATTTATTTCTCACACCTGGGAAAGTAGTTTTTAGTTTTTATGCTATAAACATCACAAAAGAAGGAATAATACTGGCACTAAAGATGGCAATCAGACTTGTATATTTAGTTATAGGTTCATCAATTCTTACACTGACAACTACTCCAAGTAAACTTACAGATGGGCTTGAAAAAGGTTTGTCATTTTTAAATGTCATTAAAGTTCCTGTTGCAGAAATAGCACTTATGATGTCTATTGCATTAAGATTTATACCAACACTTATAGAAGAAGTAGACAAGATAATGAATGCTCAGATGTCGCGTGGTGCAAATTTTGAGAAAGGTAATTTGATTGAAAAGGCTAAGGCTCTTATACCGCTTCTCGTTCCTCTTTTTGTTTCGGCATTTAAAAGAGCAAATGACCTTGCCTATGCTATGGAGTCAAGGTGTTATGTGGGTGATTCTAAAAGAACAAAACTTAGACCTTTAAAATATAAAAGAATAGATTATATTACCTATATTTATTTACTTGTTTTTATAATATTGATATTTCTAACAAGATATATTAAAATAGATAGTACATTAAGTATAATGGGCTCATTTAGAGGCGCCCTTAAATTATATTATGAGAGGTAGTTATGATTAGAATTATTGAAAAAGACGGCAGTACAAAAGATTATGAGCAAAGTGATATTTACGCATTACAAACATTAAGACATACTGGAAGCCATATAATGGCAAATGCTATAAAAAGACTTTATCCAAATGCAAAACTTGCCATAGGACCATTTATTGAAAATGGTTTCTATTATGATATTGATTTTGGAGATGATAAAATATCAGATGAAGACTTTCCTAAGATTGAAGAAGAGATGAAAAAAATCATTAAAGAAAATGCTACTATGGAAAGATATACTATGGAAAGGGCTGATGCGATTAAGTTTTTCAAAGATAGAAATGAAGACTATAAAGTTGAACTTGTAGAAGATTTGCCAGAAAATGAAAAAGTTTATTTTGCCAAGCAAGATGATTTTATTGATTTATGTGGAGGAACTCATTTACTTCACACATCTGATTTTAAGCATTTCAAACTAATGAATATCGCTGGAGCATACTGGAGAGGAGATGAACACAATAAAATGCTTACAAGAGTGTATGCCACAGCATTTTTTAAAAAAGAAGAATTAGATAACTATATAACTATGGTAGAGGAAGCAAAGAAGAGAGACCATAGAAAACTTGGTAGAGAACTTGGATTATTTATGTTAAGTGACTATGGACCAGGATTTCCTTTCTTTTTACCAAATGGTATGATAGTTAGAGATACACTACTTAATTTCTGGAAAGAGATACATTATAAAAATAATTATGACCAAATAATGACACCAATTATGTTAAATAGACAGTTGTGGGAAACATCTGGTCATTGGGAACACTATGGTGCAAATATGTATTCTACAAGTATTGATGATGAAAATTATTGCTTAAAACCAATGAACTGCCCTGGTTCAATAATTGTATATATGAGTGAACCAAGAAGTTATAGAGACTTACCACTTCGACTTGCAGAGCCAGGAATTGTTCATAGACATGAAAAATCTGGCGAACTACATGGACTTATGAGAGTTCGTTGCTTTACACAAGATGATGCACATATATATATTACACAGGAACAAATAGAAGAAGAAGTTACAAGAATTATAAAAATTATTGATGGATTTTATAAACTATTTGAGTTTGACTATTTCGTAGAATTATCAACAAGACCTGAAGATAGAATGGGAACAGATGAAGAGTGGGATAGGGCTGAAGGCGGACTTATAAATGCACTTAAAAATAATAATATGGACTACATATTAAATGAAGGTGATGGCGCATTTTATGGACCAAAGATAGATTTCCATCTTCGTGACTCGCTTGGAAGAACTTGGCAATGTGGAACTATTCAACTTGATATTCAACTTCCACAAAGATTTAATCTTGAATATATTGGGGCTGATGGTGAAAAGCATCAACCTATAATGATTCATAGAGTTTGCTTTGGTTCTATAGAAAGATTTATGGGAATACTTATAGAACATTTTGCAGGAGCATTCCCAACTTGGCTTACACCAACTCAAGTAGAAGTTATACCAGTATCAGACAAAACACTTGATTATGGAAAAAAAGTTTTAAATGAATTATTAGATGCTGGAATAAGAGCAAAGATAGATGACAGAGCAGAAAAGATGGGATATAAGATAAGAGAAGCACAGATGCGTAAGATTCCATATATGCTTGTTGTAGGACCTAAAGAGGCAGAAGAAAATAAGATTGCTATAAGAAGTAGATTTAAGGGTGATGAGGGAACAAGTACTATTCAAGATTTTATAAATGCTATCAAGAAAGAGATAAATGAAAAGACAATAAGAAAAGTAGAAGTAGAAACAAAATAAAAAAAGGGGTTCTTTATATAGAACCCCTTTTATATTAGTTGTTATTTTGTTGATTTTTTAGTTGGCTTTTTTGTTGTTTTTTTAGATGCTTTTTTAGCACTACTTGACTTCTTAACTACTTTTTTTTTGACATCTTCACCAAAATCACTTTTCGCACTGTTTATTGCTTCACTTACATATGATTTAACATTATTATACATATCGCTTGTTGCACTTATCACAAGGTCACTTGCTTTTGTTGCAAGTTTTTTAGTACTCTCACCAAGATTTTTAGTATTAGATGTAAATCTTGATTTGTCGCCAATAGAAGTATAGGTCCTTTTAATGTCAGTTCCTACATTTTTCGCTTTGTTTAGAAAACTATCATATTTATCTTTAGTTTCTTCTGAAAATTCATTTTTACTTGCCATATAACTGGCATAACCAACAAGTGCTCCAAGTGTAGCAAATACTGTAAATGTCAATCCTTTACCTTTTCCCATTATATACCTCCTATTAAGTACTTATAATTTATAATAAAACTATAAATAAGTATAGCATATTTTTTGATTTTTTGCTATATTATTACTATGAATATTTTAGATAAATTAGAAAGAAAATATGGGTTTTTGAGTTTCCCAAATCTCTATATGTATATGACAGTTATATTCTTGATTGGGCTAATTATGAACTTATTTAATCCTATGTTTTACTATTATTATTTGAGCCTCAATCCACAGATGATTTTAAAAGGTGAAATATGGAGACTATTTACTTTTGTTTTTTACCCACCTACTTCAAGCATTTCAATATTACTTTCGCTTCTTATGATTTACGTTTATTATTCAATTACAAAGACGCTTACTTTGATTTGGAGACCATTTAAGTTTAACTTATATATGTTCATAGGGTATATTAGTCAAATCATTGGAGCATTTATTGTATATTTTATTATGAAAAGAAGTATAATAATGTATCCAACTTATACTTTCTTTTCAATCATTATGGCATGTGCACTGACATTTCCAGATGCTACATTTTATATTTACTTTTTAATTCCTATAAAGGCAAAATATTTTGCTTACTTTGAGTTGGCTGTATATGCACTTATATTTATTTCATCAGGACTTCCAGATAGAGTTGCAATAATATGTAGTGTAGTAAATGTATACATATTTTTTGTTTTACTCAAAAATAGAATATGATTATGAATAGTTTAACATTTTTTGCTAAATATGAAGATATTGGTAAATATGGTGAGATAAGAACACCTTTTACTATGGATGACTTTAAGAATGCTGGTTTTGAGTACGAGGATACTATTAAAGTTACATTTTTAAATAAAGAATTAATTATACCTTATGTTCCAAGTTATAGATGCACTCATTCAGGTGGAAATGTATTAGTCGGAAGTAAGATGTTTAAGACCATACCTATAGTGGCATTCCACTCTAACTTTGTAAAAAATAATCGAATTGCAGTTTTCCTTGAAAATGAAGATAGAGACATTGATATAATGGTATCTAAAGATATAACATTTCCAATTAGATTTGATTTAGAATTATATGAGAAAAAAGGTTATAGTGAAGAGTTTAAAATATATAATTTAATCAGAACTAATAATAGAGAAGATTATAGTGATTTGAGTGATGAAGAGTATTGCAATTTTAGAACTGTAAAAGGTGGAAGAATAAAAGAGGGAATACTTTATAGGTCATCATCTCCTATAGACCCATTTATGAAAAGAAATAAGTATGCTGATGACTGCCTTAAAAAATATGGAATTAAAACTATAGTTAATTTAAATAATCATATGGAAGATACACGACACTTTGAAAATTATTTAGATACATATTATAGCAAACAAAACATATTGTTTTTAAATACAAATGCGGATGTAACTTCATATAATTTTGGGAAATCTGTCTTAAAAGCGATGAGATTTATTAATTGTCATGAGGGACCTTATCTTGTTCATTGTATGGAAGGGCAAGATAGGACAGGTGCTATATGTGCATTATTTGAATCTTTGCTTTCTGCAAGTAAAAATGAATTGATAGAAGATTTTATGAAAACTTATGAAAACTTTTATAGAGTGAAAAAAGGAAGTGAGCAATATTATAAAATCGTAAAAGGGGAGATACAGGAAGATATTGCATCTATAAGAGGGTTCAGTTATAACACACTTGATATATTAAAAAACCCAGTTAGTTACTTTAGGTTTTTGGATATTACAAATGATGATATGGAATTGTTTATTGCAAAGATGCAGGGGAAGGCTTAAAGAATATATGAGTTTGATGGGGCTTGTCAAAAGTCCTATTTTTTTTGCAGGTATATAGACAATGTTAGTTAATGAGAGTTTACAAACAAATATTATATTAGATTAACAGGAATTAGATAGTCCTTTTTTGATATAGGGACTATTTCATTACATAGGCAAATCACAAAACCTTCACCAATATTTCCTTCTATTGATTTGAAGTTTTTTAAAGGATTTTTTGGATTTGCTGATTTTTTTATTTCTATAGGATGAATTATTTGATTTTTTTCAATTATTAAATCAATTTCTTCCTTTGAATTATTTCGATAAAAGTATAAATTGGGTCTTATGCCACGGTTTATAAAGTTTTTATATATTTCGTTGACAACATAAGTCTCAAAGATTGCACCTGACATATAACTATTTTCAGTTACGATAGGATTATCCCATCCCATTAAATTGCAAAGGAGCCCAGTGTCAGCCATATACATTCGTGGTGATTTAACAACTCGTTTTAACATATTTGATAGATATGGCTCAATAAGAAGTACTATGCCTGAACTAACAAGAAGTGACAACCAGGCTTTAGCAGTTGGAGATGTGATATTACATTCATTTGCCATTGCTTCATAATTTACATTTGTTGCAGTTCTACATGCAACAATTTTTAGAAAATTTATAAATGATGTTTCATTTTCTATTTTATTTAGAAATCTCAAATCTCTTGAAATATATGTATCAATATATGAACTGTAAAACAAATTAACATCAATATCTTTTTCTACCAACACTCTTGGAAAAAATCCTCTATAAATGTAATTAAAAATTTCGGCAACATTTATATCTTTTCGTTTATCTTTATTCTTTATTAAGTTTTTAATATCAAAATCAAATGGTATTAAGTCATAGTTTTCTATTTCGGCATAAGACAAATTGCACATAGGAATAATGGCTACACGACCGGCAAGTGATTCAGACACATTTTTCATCATTGTAAAACTCTGTGAACCAGTTAGCCAAAAGTCACCATTCCTTTTGTTCTTATCTACAAGTATTTTTATATATGGAAAAAGTTCAGGTGCATATTGTACTTCATCTATTAAAACCGGTGGTGAATAAACTTGCAAGAATTTTTCAGGGTCTTCCTTTGCATTTTTTCGAAGAATTGGATTGTCAAGAGAAACAATTTTTCTATCGGTATCTTTTATATGTTCAAATAAAGTAGTTTTCCCAATTTGTCTTGCACCAGTTAAGATAACAACTGGAAATGAATTGCTTGCCTTTAAAATAAAATCTTTTATATGTCTTTTTATATAATCCATATTTTCCTCTGACATTCTAAAACTATATTATATTTTTGTAAAATTTAAAATTATATTTTATATTTTACAACTATTCTTTCTATTTGTCAACATAAATACCACAAAAACTCACCCCCTATAGCCACCTCCAGTATTTTCTAAAATTTGGCATTTAGTACTGGGGAGGCCCCTCTAACATAAAGAGGGCATATTACTGAATAGTAATAGTTAGGCTTATACCTCACTCCGAAAACACGTCGCAGAACCCACGTTTTCTATGCAAGCACTGGCTCTGCTTCGCCAAGTAGTGGCATAAA
>JAGBKB010000085.1 GCA_017934175.1 Lachnospiraceae bacterium
ATATGTTGTACTTAAATCTGCATTTGCTCTTCCTATTTTTATAAATATAGGTTTACTGCCACTACCTACATACTTAATTTTAAATTTATGATTGCCTGCAGCAACTTCATTATTTGAGTTTGTTTTCTTTACATTATCAATGGTCACTTCAAGATTTGCATCATTTGATGTATTTAAAACAACTGTACCCGCTGTAAATACATTTGTTCTAAGTCCTACACTCATAGCATAAGGCAAGTTTAATTCAAATTCGCATTCGTCATCTTCTTTAAATAAATCAATTGGAATTCCTTCTGTCAAAGCACCAGTGAAACCATAAGATGAAAACTCACTTATTTTTGAGTCATCAATATTATTTATAATATTCTTAGAATAACGAGAATCATTTTCAAAATATGGTTCCCACCATTTGTCAGCCGTACCACCATATGTGTCAACTGGGTTTGTTGTCCCTCTATCGGTCCAACCACCATCAACAAGTACATTAGCAGCAAATGGAATTGATTGATTTGCTTCTGTTCTAATATTTGTGCCTGCAGTTCTAACTTGACTCATTATAACCCCTGCATCACTTGGTAAGTCATATTGTAAAGTCCTACCAACTTTATTATAATTAATAGCAAATTGTGAACTATCACTATTATAATCCGCTTTTAAATATTTTATATCTATACCAGCATCTTCTGCTCCTGCATTTGTCCAAAGTTTATTTTGTATATCTCCACTATCATCAGCAAAAATAATTTTAATTGGATTTTCAGATGTTGTTTCCCAAGAAGAAATACTTTGACACCAAAAATCATTCCAACTTCCAGGACCGTCTAATGTCCAAGCTGCACTAATATTTGCACCTGAAGCATACATAAATAACCAATTTGGAGATGCTAACCATACATTATAATTTGGTCGATTATCAAAAGTATCCTTATATTCTGTCACCTTTGTGCCTTTTCCCGAGCCTGTGGCGTGCCAACGAAACTTTAAAGGATTAGGAAAGGGTGTGCTTATTGTCCAGGCTGCAACATTTATTCTTATATTCGTGGTTATAAATTTACCGTTAAAATCATTAGCATAATTAACTAGTTGATTATTTGTTTTATTGTATCTAAAAATTTCAAAAGCTCCACTGGGAGATCTATTTAATTGAAAACTTATAGTAGCACAAGAAGAATTATTTGGGCCACCTGTCTCCCAAGCAGGGAAATTTGTCGAACTTATATCTGCTTTTAGTCCTATCTTCCCCCAACTCAAATCATTAATCTTACACATATCAGCAACTAAAACTTTAGCTCCTTTTCCATCAAAAAATTGTTCAGTAGTTTTTTTTGCAACACTAATACCAGCAAGATATGAAGCAATGGCTCCATCAATCTTACTATCTATTGATGTGTTATACTGGTCTATCTGACTTTGAAAGTTATTTTTCAAACTATCAAATTCTGCTTTTGTGATAAAGGCTGAACCATCATTGTCACTCACCACTGCTCCAAATGAATTTATACTCATAAGCACAACTAAAAATAGTGCCAAAACTCTTTTAACTATTCTTGTGCTCTTTCTCATAATTTATTACTCACGACCCTTATTTTAACTTGCTATTCTGGCTTATACCTTACTCCAACTATTTTCTCAAGCAAGGTACAAGCCAGAATTAATTAAAATAACGCTCCTACGATACCCCCTGTGGTTAAGAGGGTGCTCCCCAG
>JAGBKB010000007.1 GCA_017934175.1 Lachnospiraceae bacterium
CTGCTATAATATATTTTTATAAAAACAAAATTTTAACTAAAATTGATTTCGACTTCGTTAAAGGCCTTTCATCTCAAAGTGCTGTCACAATAGATGTTAATTTACCTGATGAATATTGGAAATTAGAATCAGAAATAATGAAAGAATCAAAAGAGTCAATTTTTTCTTCAAGACTTTATTGGACTAATTGTAAATCATATTTGATATTTTTGAACTCCAATTTCTCTTTAGTTAATAAAGGCTTTATAAGCCACGATAATAAATGTGCTAATTTATTATCTTATTCAAATTTTTTCAAAGAGAATCAATACTCATTGAATGTAGATAGTTTAAATAATAATAAAATATTAGTTAGACAAAAAAGAAGTTTAGCTAGTAGTGCAGTCACTGTTCCAGAAAAATGCAAACAAGATTCAACTGATGGATATAGTGATGAAAGTATCTCTTTTAATTTATGCTTATTATGTGATAATGATAAAGGCTATTATAGAGTATATGATCCTAATAAAACAATATATGATAATGGCAAAGGTTTTGTTCAATGTTTTAATGAAAGTACAAAAAAAAATTTTTATTTGGATAAATCTGAAAGTGGAAGTGATAAAACAAAATGGGTATATAAACCTTGTTATGAAACATGTGAAACTTGCAATACAACAGGAGATGCATATGATCATAAGTGTGAGACTTGTGCTTTAAGATATAAATTTTTTACTGATTCTGAAAGTGGTAAAAAATTATGTGAAGCTGAATGCTCCTATGCCTATTATTATACTATTCCTCTTGAGTATTATGAATGCACTGAAACTAATAGTTGCCCAGATGAAGCACCTTATTTAGTTCCTGCTATAAAAAAATGTGTACCTAACTGTTTAAATGAAGAAGGTTATACATTTAGATACGCTGGTAATTGTTATGCTAGTTGTGAAGCTGCAAAAGCAGAAAATGATACTAGTATAGATGCTGAAGTTAATACATGTAGGGATAAAACAGGTGTTGATGCTCCTAGATGTGTTGCTACTTATAGTTCAATAAATTCTGATGATTTCATAACTTCTGAGGGGATAAGGACTAAAGCTCAAACATATGCTAAAGAATTCGCAAATACTCTTACACATATCGATTATTATAATAATAGTGATGCTATTTTAATAATATATAAAGATCCTACTTGCATTACTGAACTAGGATTAAAAGTTCCTAAAATTGACCTTGATGATTCATGCGAAGAGAAAATAAAAAATGATTTAAAATCAAAACATGCAGATTTTGATGAAAGTACCGATATAATTATTGCTTTGGTAGGTGGTGAATCAACTTCAAAAAATATAAAATCTTCATTTTCATACTTTTATAAAGATGGTACCTATGTGAATATTTCGCAAATTTGCAGTGATGTAACGGTTCAAGTAACAAAGCAAGTAGATTTAGAACAAGTTGACGATGAAGCTGAATTAATAGCCGCCCAAGGTGTTGATATTTTTGACGCAGATAGTCCTTTTTATACTGATATATGTTTCATGTATGATTCACCAAATGGAAAAGATGCAACCCCCAATGATAGACTAAATACTTATTTTCCCAATATTTCTTTATGTGAAACAGGTTGTACCCCTGATGGAGTTAATTTAACTACGTTTGAAGTAAACTGCAAATGCGAATTTAGTGATATCATGAGTAGCACAGGAGTTGGTGAAAAATTATTAGAAGATAGTTTTGGAGAAGTTTTTGAAATGATAGATAACAGTAATATCGTCATTTTCAAATGTGGAAAAGAC
>JAGBKB010000086.1 GCA_017934175.1 Lachnospiraceae bacterium
AAGAGTAGAAACTATAAGTCCGCAGAGAACAAGCATCAATACCATATCAGCACTTTTGCTTATTGCCTTACTTAAACTATAAGTAAGAGTTACTGCAAAAAGTCCAAATGCAAATGCTGCAAGTTGTATTATCATTCCATTTTGATTAAGTAGCATCATAAAACATGCACCTACACTTGCACCAGCCGATGCTCCCAAAATATCTGGAGACACCATAGGGTTTTTAAATAAACCTTGATAAGTTGCTCCAGCCACAGAAAGAGATGAACCAACAAGAAGTGCCGCTATAATTCTTGGCATTCTCACATTCCAAACTATAGTCTCATACACATCTTCCCAAGTTTTTTCAAAATGGAAAATATCTTTAAATAATATCCTTACAACATTTTTTATGTCTACTGCATATCTTCCTACATTAAATGAAATAAGTATTGTGAAAATTAAAAGTATGGTAACGATTGCTCCAGCCACCATACTTTTTTTATCATTTTCTTTAATTTCTTTTAAATATTTTTCTGTATTTTTATCTTTTAGTTTTTCACTTTCAGATAAATCTACTTCAAAATAATCACTATGAGTATTATTACTACTAAAACTTATTACTTCTTCTTTTAACTTCTTTAACATTTCTAAAACTATAAACTTTTATCTTTACATCTTAATGTTGCATTTAATAATTGTTTCTCTTAATCAACTGCCACCATAACTGAAGATGCCTTTACTACTGCATATGCTTCTTTGCCAACTGCAAGTCCAAGTTCTTTGATAGAAGCCATAGTAATAACAGAACTTACTATATTCCCTCCTCCAATGTCAATTTTTACAGTTCCATTAACTGCTCCTTCTTTAATTTCTACTACCTTTCCTTTGAATTGATTTCTTGCACTAAGTTTCATAATTTTTCTCCTTTTATATAATATTTTTAAAACAAATAAAAAAGCACTAAATAATTTAGTGATTAAACTATTTAATGCTAACTTACAACCTAAACTATTATATTATAAGCAACTAAACACACCAAATGACACCTAAAAGTATCTATTATCCATAATGTTTTGCTTCACAATAGGCAAGCGTAGATGTTGCCATCTACACTCATCGGTTAAGTCGGGCCAGTGGTCCAAAATAACTCGCTAACATTAATAAGTCTAAAACTCACAATCTATATTTTATCATTTTTATTCTTTTTGTCAATAGCCACACAATATTTCTTTATTAAAATTTGTATCAAGTTGTTATATACTAAAAATATTTTTTACACCTTATAATTATGTGCAAATGTCTCCTCAACCTTTCCAAGAACATTATCGTAAACATTTTTATAGCACATCTCACTTTTCCCTGCACCTAAAATATCAAAATATCCAAATGCAGTGAACCTCATAGTTTCATTTATATCATATATCTTTTTATAATCAAATACTTTTTTTACAAGCGAATTGTCAAGTCTTAAAAATGTAGCCTCCTTTTTTGATGTAGGTTTTACTTTGCCATATATAACTTTTGTCTGCTGTAATTTTATATTATCTTTTTGCTTTAATTTTTTACCTATATCTTCTTTTGTTAATTCTTCACCATTATTAACTGATTCATAATATATATTATCTAATTTTTGTTCTAACTCATAAGCCTTATAAAACTTTTCTACCAACTCTTTTGTAGTTAAACAATCTTTTTTATCAGGTCCTATATTATAATGTCCTTCATATTTTTTATCTTTAAGTTGATATGCCATAATGTTTAAATATAAAAGAAGTGGCTCAAGCACATATTGATAAGGGCGAATGCTGACAGGATTTCTAACAATCATATCTTTTTTGTTTTTTATAGCACGATAACAGTCAGGTATAATTCTATCTTTATTAAAATCACCTCCACCTATGACATTTCCAGCCCTTGCTGTTGAAACTCTAAAATATTTTTTGTCATAAAAAAATGATTTTTCATACGAATAAGTTACAAGTTCTGAACAAGATTTTGAATTGGCATATGGGTCCTTGCCACAGAGTTTATCATTTTCTTTAAATACATAGTTTGACAAATCATTATTTTCATAAACCTTGTCCGTAGTCACATTTAATATAGAAACTAATTTCTTTTTATTTGCAAATGTTTCCCTTATGGCTTCAAGAAGATTTACAGTCCCCATCACATTTACATCATAAGTATATTGTGGTTTATCATATCCAAGAAGAACAAGGGGTTGTGCTGCCATATGCAAAACAAAATCTGGCTCTACTTTTTTTACAAATGATTTAAGTTTATTATAATCTCTTATATCACAAAACTCTTCACCTTCAACTATTTTTTTGTTGTTTTTAAATGAATTTGATTTTTTTACATCTCTACTCATAAGTTCATAGAGACTTCCCTTTTCAGGTTTAAGTGAGTAGCCATATACTTTTGCACCAAGATACTTTAAGAGCACACACATATATGAACCCTTAAAACCTGTGTGTCCAGTAATCAAAACTTTTTTATTACTGTAAAACTTCTTTAATTCATTTAGATTTAACATCTTATTTCTCCTTAATAGCCTTTTCTACACTATAGTTGCATTTACAAGATTATAATATATTTTTCCATCCTCATCATAATAATCAAATTGTCCTATTACCGTTATATTTCCACCATTTTGTTTTGGGTATTTAGTTGGGTCTGCAAGTATAAACTCAAGACCATTTGGACAACAAGTAGATGCAAAAACACAATTATAATACTCTTTATTAGTTATTTCATCTTTATAGTAATTATATTCTCCTGTGGCTTTTACAACCATACCTCTACATTGTTCCTTATTTTCTTGTAGTCGCTTAAGGAATGTATCACAAAGTGTTGAATTAAATTGCGATAAATCTAAATCAACTCTCATCACTTTTGCATTTGAGGCATTTGGATTTACTGCACTTCTCTTCATATCACTACCATTTGAAATTACATTTGGTGCACTTTTAGGTATGTTGTTTCCATCTTGTGCTGCCCTTGACTCAAGAACCTTTTTTACATTTGAAGTCCTACTTGTACTTGAATCTCCACATGAAAATAAAATCAAACTTGTAAATATCATTATTACTATTAATAAATACTTTTTCATAATTCCTCCTTTGGGCAGATATTATCCACCCCTACAATACGAGTTCTCACAATTTACCACTATACCTTTATAGAAATACTAATTGATTTATTCTTTTATTTAATCAATGTTTCATTAATCCAATTTGGGTACCTCGAAAAAGTATCAAAAAACTACTTTTTCGAGGCGAGGTGCCCTTAAGCCTTTAATCCAATTATATAAAAAATAATAAATACTACAACATTTACTGCTACAATAGTTGAGCCAACTGGTGTGCCTTGAATTATAGAAATTATAAGCCCAAGAGTTGCACACACGGCAGATATAATACTTGATGAAATAGTTACCATTTTGAAATTTTTAAATATTCTCATTGATGAAATTACTGGAAATATAATTAAGGCTGATATAAGAAGTGAGCCCACTAAATTCATCGCGAGAACTATTACGATTGCTGTGACAACCGCCAAAAACAAATTATAAAAATTTGCATTTACACCTGTTGCCACTGCAAATGATTCATCAAATGTCACAATAAAGATTTTATTATAAAATATTATAAAAATAATTATTACCATAATAGATAGCGCTATGCTTATAATCACATCTGAAAGACTTAAAGTAAGTATAGAACTCGCACCAAAAAGGGTTGTACAGACATCTTGCGACACATTTCCAGATGCTGGAAACATATTCATTATAAGATATCCAAATGACAATGCCCCAACAGATATGAGTGCTATTGCTTGGTCACCTTTTATTTTTGAATTGTTACTTGTTCTTAAAAGCATTATAGCACTAATTATAGTTATTGGCATAATTACTATCATATCATTTGTCAAATTAAAATTAAATCTTCTAAATAATACTTTTAATGCTGTCGCGATGGCCATCGCAAAAAATGCCACATGAGATAGTCCATCACCTATAAATGAAAATCTTCTAAGAACCAAAGGCACACCAAGTAGAGCAGAAGAGAGTGATATAAAAATTGTAGTGATTATAGCATACTGTACAAAATCCATTTTCAAATAATCAAAAAAAGTCATTATAACCCCCTTCCGTATTCATCATTCTTTATATATTCTTCCTTTGTGCCATAAAAAATATTATTGCCTATATGAAGTATATGTGTTGCATACTTAAATACTTCTTTTATATCATGTGAAATCATAACTATCGCTATGCCTTCATCATTTAACTTTTTTATTATCTGATATAAGTCTTGTGTCACATGGGGGTCAAGTCCTGTTACTGGTTCATCTAAAAATATTACATCCTTCGTAGCAAGTAATGCTCTTGCAAGAAGCACCCTTTGCCTTTGTCCACCAGAGATTTCAGCATAAGATTTATTTTTCAAATGTGTTATATCAAGTTTATCCATTATCTTATCACATGCATTTTTATCTTCCTTTGTATAAAAGAAGTGTTGCATCTTACTCACGAGCCCAGATAAAACAATTTCTTCACATGATGCAGGAAAATCATTTTTAAGAATAGTAACTTGTGGAAGATACCCCATATCTTTTTTTGTAAGTCCTGATTTGAAAATGATTTCTCCTTCATAATTTTTTCTAAGCCCAAGTATAGTATTCATAAGTGTTGTTTTGCCTGAACCATTTTCACCAACTATTGCAAGATAGTCACCACGATTTATTTTAAAATTCAAACCTGAAAACAAAATGTTGTTTTCATTTTTCACTGTTAAATTTTTTATCTCTAATAATTCCATATTTATGTCCTTATTTATATAATGTGTTACAAACCCATGTAAGGGCGGACATCATCCGCCCGCTACATGGGCACATATTACACCCTAATTTATCGCACTCTTTAATGCCTCCAAATTTTCTTCCATAATCTTTATATAGTTAGTATTCTCTGCATCATTTACATTAGTTATACCTTCCATAGAATTAAAAAGCACTATATCTCTATCTTTATTCTTACTTGTAGTTACGATAGTTTTAGCAATACGAGGCTCTGCACCTTTAAGTGCACATATATGTTTTAAATTAAGTTCATCAAGTTTATTTGCAAGAAATGCAACTATCTCAAAACTTGCCTCCGCCTCGGCAGAGCAACCTGAAAATGCTGCAAAATACTTTAATCCATAATCATCAACTAAATATCTAAATGGAAATCTATCTCCAAATAAAATCGTATCATATTTCTTATTTTGCGAAACTTCAACATACTTTTTATCAAGTGCATCTAACTTTTCTATAAATGCATTTGCATTTTCTTGTATCCTGCTTTGGTTCTCACTATCTGTTTCTATAAGTTTTTTTGCTATCGCTCTTGTCATCTCTTTTGTATTTCTAATTGAAAGCCATATATGTTCATCATTCTCATGCTCTTCGTGGTCGTGTTCTTCACCTTCTTCATGAGTTTCTCCTTCATGCTCATCATGTGTCTCATCCTCATGTTCTTCGTGTTCGTGTTGCATGCCCTCAACTATTTCTTCTTCTTTTACAAATGCAGCAAGTTCATTCATTAAATTTACTGTTTTTATTTGTTTATTCTGTGAACTTTCAATGGTTCTATCTACCCATTTATCTGACTCACCACCTATATGTATAAATAAATCTGCCTCACCGATTTTTAGTATATCTTTTGCTGTAGGCGAAAAATTGTGAATGTCTATACCACTATCAAGAAGTAAAGTTAATTCATAGTTTTCATTTGGCACCACATTTCTTACTATATCATATATTGGGAAAATAGTTGATACCACTTTTATTGTTTTTTTATTTTGATTTACACTTTCACTCTCATTTTTAGCGACGCTACTTATATCATTTTTTACTTCTTTACTGCTGCAAGAAAAAACATTACATAATATGAAACTAAAACAAACTAATGCTAATATCTTTTTCAACACCTTCATAAAATTCTCCTCATTCTTTATACTTCCACTTATAACAATAAGTGCTAATGCACTCACCAAATCACATCCATTAAATTTACGAGTAGCATTAAATAAATCTTGTCAGAGAATTCTATTCATTTAACCTAACATTATTATTTACCAAAGAAAAATTTACAACTTTTTGACTACATAATTTTATGTCAACAATTAAGCATAAAAAAATTAATAATGCTGTCTTTAAAAAACTATTTCTTAATATACTTGATAATATGTTATTAGTTTGATTTATTACTATACATATAGGACACTGCTCTTCGTGACACTCATGGTTTGCTTCATTATGAATAAAGTATTCGGAAAAAATCACAATAAAAGTGAGCACCACAACTGCTGCAAATGCAAGTATTCTATTAACTTTTTTATTACTTACTGCCATAATAATATATTCACACTAAAAAATATTATTACTCTAATGAAACCCACATAGCAGGACGAACACCTATAAATATATTTGTATTTAATACAAAACTAATACTTCCATGTGATTCTACAACCTTTGTTGAACCAAACTCTATTCCTTGCTCTTCACCATTTATCGTTTTATCTCTTAACCAATACTCATAGGTCTCATTCGGTTGAATAAGGTGTAATGTATCATATCCTTGTGCTAACTTATTACGAACTGTAGCTCCATTATAATAAATATGATGATTAATCATTCCTCTAATTTTGTCATAATACTGTCCATTATCAAAGTATTTTTTATATTCTTCTTCACTTAAACAAAAAATCTTATCATCAGTATCAACATCTTGCAAATGTGTCAACAACACCTTTTTTTTCTCATTTTTTGTAAAAGCAGAATTTATAAAATCATTATTTAACCATCTTCTAAGTGATGATTTGCCCCAATCACAATTTTTATAATTTGCCTTTGTTTTCTCATCAACACCATCAAGCATTTCAATATTTACATAATCAAATGCTTTACAATCTAATATATACTTAGATATTAATAAAGCACTTTTATCATTTTTATCCAATACTATCCATTCTATTGGCTTTAAAAATAAGCCTAATTCTTTATCGCCATACTTACCAAAAACTACTGTATCATACTTTTCATATATTTTATCAGAATAACTATTTCCCATTAGGCTATAATCATGTGTACTGGCAATTTTAGCATTTTTTATTTGTTCTGAAATTGGCTTCCCAACATCTTTTGTATTAACAAATAATATATAACATAAAATTATTAGAATTAAAAGTACACATATAATTATAGCATATTTCTTTTTCACTAACTATTACCTCCTTTAATACTCAATATACTTCTATGTATTCAATAAAAAATCTTTAGCATTTAAAACTTTAATCCCATCTTTTTCTATCGGTAATGTATCAAGAGTGATAATAGTTTTTTCATAATTATCTTTTATTGATTTAAGTGGTTTTAATTCTCTTTCAAATGCCTTTTCATCAAGTACTGACAATGCAACCTGTATATATTTTACATCTCCATTTTTCGTACAAACAAAGTCTACTTCCATATCATTAACCTTACCGATTTGCACTTTATAATTTCTTCTAAGAAGTTCTATGTAAATTATATTCTCTAAAGTATGCCCAAAATCTGTTTTTGCATTTGTCAAAAATGACTTAAATCCTTGGTCCACAAGATATATTTTATTTAATGTTTCCAGATTTTGTTTTCCTTTAACATCAAACCTCTTACACTCATAAAACATAAGGCTTTCACACAAAAACTTTATGTAATTATCAACAGTAATAGAAGAAACCTTTCTGCCTTTAGAAGTCATTGTATCTGAAATGCTTTTAGAGGATATGATTGAACCTATACTATCACATAAAAATTTAGTCAAATCTTCTAATATTCCTATTTCCTTTATTGCTTTTCTCTTAACAATATCTTTTAATAAAATTGTATTATAAAGTGTTTGTAAATACTCAACAATAATCTCCTTATCATTAATTTTAGTAATATATGGCATAGCGCCATATACCATATAGTCATTAAACCCTTCATCTATATTTTTATTACTTGCTTCAATATATTCTTTAAATGAAAATGGGTAAACTTTTATTTCAATATATCTGCCTGTTAAATATGTAGCAAGTTCGCTTGAAAGGAGATTTGCATTTGACCCAGTAATATAAATATCAATTTCTTTATCAAGGTATAATGAATTAATTGCTTTTTCAAAACTTTTTACTTCTTGAATTTCATCAAGGAAAACATATAATTTTTTACCAGCAATCTTTTTCTTTATTATAATGTTATATAAATTTTTGTAATCATAAATTTCTTCATCCTGAATCTTTTCAAAATTATAATATACTATTTGATTTTCATTTAAACCATCTTTTTTTAACTCTTCAATATATTGCAATAAAATAGTGCTTTTACCAGACCTTCTAACTCCAGTAAGCACCTTTATTAAATCCATATTTTTATATTTATTTAAACATTCAATATAGTTTTTTCTAATGATATCAGTCATATTTACATTTTAGCACATTTTACTTATTTGTCAAGTTTTTAAAGTGTGCTTTAAAAACTTGATTTTTTTTATTAACTTTAAGGCTTACTTAATTTATTTATTTCTATTGTAATTTTTAATATAACCATATCTTGTTAATTTTACACAAAAACTTATATCTGATAAACCCAATACAAATTATAATAACTAAAAATAAAAGTTTTTGTGTTATTATTCAATATAAATCATTGAATATAATGTATGCAACAAGAATAACAATTTTCATAACTGTCAGAACCTACACCATAATCTATATCTATCACTATCTTATTTACAATAAATTTATTTACTTCATACTCCAAATCTTTATAATTCTTTTCCATTATAATTTTAACACAAGTTTGTCTTTCATATGCATTAGGCATATAAGATGCTCTTATCTCACTTGGTTTTTTATACCTTACTACAAACACCAATAATAAAACAACAATAAATAAACCACATAAAATCTTTTTCTTATTATTCATTTTTGCCTCCCATATTATCATTTTATAAAATGTTTCTATAATAATATATTATACCACTTCATGGCAACCCACCACTTCTTATTGATGAATGGCAAATAATTCCTAAAATTTGGGATGCTGTTCGTATAAAAGTAGATATAGAAAAACAAAAAGGAATGTATATTTTAACTGGTTCTAATTCAACCGATGAAAATGATAATATGCATACAGGTATAGGTCGCATTTCAAGAATTAAAATGTCTCCTATGAGTTTATTTGAATCAAAAGATTCAAACGGCAAAGTGTCTTTAATAAAAATGTTTGAAGATAAAAATTATAATCTTGAATCATATTTAAATGCATTAGAAAAACTTTATGTGATAGAAAATATAGATGCATGGAATACAAATATTCGTTCAAAAACATCTATGACTTCATCAAAAAAGAAGGTTTTTACCAACCTTCCTTTGCAGTTGTAAGTATGAACTTAAGTCAAAGAAATTTAAAAAAATTAAATATTTTTTGATTTATACTTGAAAATCTTTATATAAGAGATTTAAATGTTTATGCAAGTAAATTTAATGTAATAATAACGGTCAAAAAACTACTTTCAAAATAATTTTAACAAGTGGTGAGATAGCATTTACAAAAAAAGATGGAATACATATCGTGCCAGTCAGGTGCTTGGGAATATAATACACAATATATAGGCAATTGGTCTTACTAAAGTGAAGGGTTGTCATCAAAATATATATCTAATCTCCAATTAGTTTCATCATCTTCTACCCAATCTTCTGGCACATCAATATTATAATTAATATCGCATGTTTCGCCTTTTCTCAGCACATCTTTACCAGGTTCTCCAAATTCACTAACACTCCCTATTACTCGACCATCTTTACTTTTAGATAGTTCAAACTTTACATTTTTTACATTGCATCTTCCATTTTCATTTTCTGCTATACAAGTTACAGTTAATGTACCTTCTAAATGTGTTTCTAAACTACCATCACCTTTCCAATTATCATATATACTTAGTATATAATCATTCATATCATACAACACTGCTGTGTGTTCATCTTGTTTTAAAGCTCCATTCTTGGTTTTATCTGAATCTAAATAATCATATACTTGTATAATATATTTCTTTTTATTATTATATTTAATGTTAATGTCTGCATAAGACAATTCAAAAATTCCAGAATATTTTGAAGTCTTTTCATTATTACACGAACTGATTAGTAACCCCATTACAAATATAATTGCTATTAAATTTAGTTTTATCTTTGTGATTTTCATAATATCCTCCCTACAACATGATTTTCAAAATAATTTCATTTCCCACACTCAAAAAAATATGCGATGCTTTCGGCATCACACTTTCACAAATCTTTGATGACAATTTGGAAGCTCCAAAACTTAACAATAATGAAATTAAGTTTATAGAAACATTTAGGCATTTAACTAAGAAACAGCAAGAAAAACTTATAGAGTTTTTAAATGTTTTTTAACACTTTTTAATCTTTTTTACTTATATACTCATTACATCTTTCTATCGCATATGCGAAATCTATAATATAAGGCAAATATTTCGGCATAGTTTTAAAATTCCGTTCATTAATTTTTTGATTATATACTAAACTAGCCTTTTTCAATATCGTTTTAATATTCTTTTTTATAAACTTCATTTGTAGCGAAACTAAATTTCTATATTTTATATCTTGTTCATTTTTTATACGATATTCTTTAAGTTCACTATCTGGGCAAGGAATCATTGTTCCTAGTTGCAAAGAACCTTTTAAAATATATTTATGTGTCTTTTTACTAAAAACCTTTATTCGTACTACTATTGGACTATCATTACGAATTACCTTTTCACCATTAATTACAATAAAATCTTTATTTTTAGGAGAGCAAAAAGGAATAAAAAATTTATTTTTATTATTTGCTATATTTGAAACAACTAAACCTATATACTTTCTTTTTTTATGTTGTTCATCCTTATTTACATAAACATGTAAAAGTTTGGGGTCTCGCTTCAAATAATTTATATAGTTGTCCGATATCTCATATAATTTCATATTTATAAAAAAAGTGCAGTTGCCTGCACTATTGTTAAACCTGTTTTTTAGAGAAACAGAAAACTCGCTGTTAAACCTGTTTATACAAAACAGAAAATTTTAATTTCTAATTTTTAGAGAATTAGAAAACTCGTTGTTATGATTATATATTATCATATTTTTTAAAAAAGTCAAGTGGTAATTTTACATAGAATATGTCTCTTATTATTGCTAAATATAATTAGTTTTTGTATAATAATTTCAAACCGCATTTACATTAAACATTTAGTATGAAAAGGGATTTTCATTTACATATATATTTTAAAAATAGAGGTCATCAAAATGAATAACGACGAATGCCTAATTTGCAGTGCTCCGCTTGAATATTTAGAAAAAGATATTGATATGGAGTGTGAGATATGCCATAAGACAGCAAAAAGTAAAACGAGATGTATTAATAATCATTTTGTTTGTGATACTTGTCACAAAAAAGGACTTGATAGCATCATAAGCGTTGCACTAAATGAAACAAGTATTAATCCAATCAAAATATTAGACAAAATGATGAATATGAGTTTTTGTCATATGCACGGTCCAGAACATCACACTATGGTCGGTGTTGCACTTCTCACTGCTTATAAAAATAAAGGTTGTAATATAGATTTTGATAATGCACTATACGAAATGTTTTCTCGTGGTAACCTTGTGCCTGGTGGCACTTGTGGATTTTGGGGAGCATGTGGTGCAGCAATCAGCACTGGCATTTTTATGTCAATTATAACAAAATCAAATCCTCTTGCTTTAGAACCATTTGCCCTTTCAAATGAGATGACATCAAGAGCACTTCATAAAATAGCAGAGGTTGGTGGTCCAAGATGTTGTAAAAGAGATTCTTATTTGTCCATTTTAACTGCAATAGATTTTGTAAAAGAAAAATTAAATATAGAATTAGAAAAATCAGAAATCAAATGTAATTTCAAAAGTAAAAACAACCAATGCATCGGAAAAAGGTGTCCGTTTGTGTAGGAGCATCAAATGATTAAAACTATTCTTTGGGATTTTGACAACACATTACTCAATTTTGATGTGGCTGAAAAGGCCGCTATTGTTTCTACATTTGAAAAATTTAATCTTGGCACTTGCACCAATCAAATGCTTAGAAGATATGAAAAGATTAATAAAGAATATTGGCATATGATAGAAGATAAAAAGATTAATAAACAAACTGCACTTGTCAAAAGATATGAAGATTTTTTTATAGAGTATGGTATAGACAAAAAAATAGCAAAAGATTTTAATGATGAGTATACAAAAGCACTTGGTAACACAATAGAATATGTTGAAAATAGTTTTGAACTTGTGTCATCACTTAAAGGCAAATATAAACAGTATATCGTTTCAAATGGTGCAAAAAATGTTCAAACAGTTCGTATGAAAAAATCTAACTTTGATAAAATTGTTGATGGCACATTCATTTCAGATATTGTAGGTGCAGAAAAACCAAGTATAGAATTTTTTAATCACGTCTTTGAAAAAATAAAAGCAACTGACAAATCTGAAATCATAATCATTGGTGACTCTCTCTCAAGTGACATAAAGGGTGGCAACAATGCAGGAATAAAAACTTGCTGGTATAATCCAAAGAAAAAAGGCATCCCTTCTGGATACCTTATTGATTATAATATTCAAAGCCTAAATGAAATACTTTCTATTTTAAATTCTTAACAATTAAATATGCTACTACAGTTATTGAAGGAATTGCAACTGTCCCTATAAGTGAAAGAGAGTATGCATCTTTAAATTTCTCATTACTTTCCGATATCAAATAAAACACCAAATTTACAATAACAAAAATAACAAATAATGTTATAAGCACTCCTCCAAGACCAAAATCTCCAAGAGAAACCATTACACTTATAAAACATATCACAATTGTAAATAATGCAATTGTTAAAAACTTTTTTAATTGTTCTTTGTCAATAACCATTTTCTTCCATAGTAAATTTTACTTTACTATTCCCCTTTCTTACACTATCATTATTTAAAGGTTTAAAACATTCTCTCTTTATTTTAAACTATCTAATATTTCTCCACCATTTTTACATGCATCACAGAGACAATATTTTACTCCTGCCTCTTTTGACTTAATTGAATTTTCATGTAACTGTTTTGCACCTTCTTCGCCGTAGATTTGTTTACACATATCTGTTTCTGAAAATGCGAGGCAATCATCTATTGATGACACACAGTCTTTAAGCATAGCAATATACTTATCATACTTTTCATTTTCATCATTTTTGCCTATTGAATTAATCCAATCATTTCCAGCAGTTTTTAATTCAGCATAACAACTTGGTGCATTTACTATAATTTTTGTCTTTTCTAACATTTGTTCCTTTGTCATATCATTCTCCTTTTTCTCTTCTTTCTTATATACGATAATCTTCATATTATACCAAATTTTATAATCTTTTGCAATTTTTTGTTTAAAAATAGATATAAATATGTTATAATACTAATTAAATAAATTAATTATTTTAAATTATGGAGTAATTTATGGATAATGTTGCCATTTTAATTCCTATGTTTAATGAATCAAAAACAATAGCCAAAGTTATTGATGATTTTTATGCAATCTTGCCTGAAAACTCAAATATATATGTATATGATAATAATTCAACAGATGATTCTTATGGAATAGTTAAAAAAAATGGTAAAGCAATACTTCGTAGAGAGTTCTTACAAGGTAAAGGCAATGTAGTTAGAAGAATGTTTAGAGAAATAGATGCTAAAATATATGTCATGGTTGATGCTGATGATACATATAATGCCAATGATGTTAATAAATTAATAGAACCAATCATAAACTATGGTGCTGATATGGTAATTGGAGATAGACTCTCAAATTCATACTTTACTGAAAATAAAAGAAAGTTTCACAGTTTTGGCAATGTTTTAATGAAAAACTTAATTAATTTTTTCTTTAATGCAAATGTTTCTGACATCATGACAGGTTATAGAGCATTTAATAGAAGTTTTGCTAAGACATACCCTTGTTTATCGAAAGGTTTTGAAATTGAAACTGAAATGACTATTCATGCTATTGACAAAAACTTAAATATAAAAAATGTAATCATAGATTATAAAGATAGACCGTTAGATACACCTTCAAAACTTAATACCATTTCAGATGGAATAAAAGTAATACTAACCTTTATTAAATATTTCGCTTTATATAAGCCATTTATATTTTTTAACATAATTGCTTTGTTTCTATTTATTTTATCAACCATTTTACTTGTGCCAATTCTAATAGAATATCAAAGCACTCATTTAGTCCCAAGATTTCCAACTCTTATAGTTAGTGGCTTTTTGTATATAGCAACCTTACAATGTTTTTTTACAGGATTAACACTGGAATTAATAAATAAAAGCAATAGACAAGAATTTGAAAATAAATTAATAAGTATTAAGGAGTAATTTAAGTATGTCAAATGAAAGAGATAATGCGATAGTTAAAACAAGTATTATAGCAATTTTATCAAATGTTTTACTTGTTGCATTTAAAATGACTATAGGCTTTTTATCTAACTCTATAGCCATAATTCTTGATGCTATAAACAACTTATCTGATGCAATGTCTTCTATTATAACTATCATAGGAACTAAACTTGCAAATAGAAAACCAGACAAGAAACATCCTTTAGGTCATGGTAGAATAGAATATCTTACTGCCGTAATTATATCAGGCATCGTTTTATATGCTGGTATCACTTCACTTATTGAATCTATCAAAAGCATTATAGAAAAAACCACTCCACATTACACTAATATAATGCTTGTAATCATTGCTGTGGCTGTTCTTGTTAAAATTTTTCTTGGTCGATTTGTTAAGAAGCAAGGAGAAAAGTATAATTCTGATGCTTTAGTTGCATCTGGCAGTGATGCTATGTTTGATGCAGTATTATCTTTCTCAGTTCTTGCAAGTGCAATAATATTTAAACTTACAAATATTTCACTTGAGTCTTATGTCGCCGTTATCATTTCTATATTTATCATAAGAGCAGGTATAGAAATGTTAAAAGATACTCTTGATGAGATTTTAGGTCGTAGAGCAGATAAAGAACTAACTCTTAAAATTAAAAAAATTGTTTCATCTTTTGAACAAGTTCGAGGAGCCTATGACTTATTCATTTACAACTATGGTCCAAATAAAGACTATGCATCCATTCATATAGAAGTGCCTGACACTATGACTATAGCGGAATATGATGTTTTAGTTAGACAAATTGAGCAAGAAGTATATCACAAAACTGGAGTTATTCTTACTGGTATAAGTGCATACTCATACAATACAAAAGATGATGAAGTTTCTCAAATACGAAACAAAATACACAATATCATTTTTAATCACGATTTTGTTATTCAAATGCACGGTTTTTACATAAATAAAGAAACCAAAGAAATGAGATTTGATGCCGTTATGAGTTTTGATATTGCAGCAGATGAAGGTGTCAATATACTTATGACTGATTTAAAAGAGGCTTTCCCTGAATACCAATTTGTTATAACCCCTGACATAGATATATCAGAATAATTACATCATAAAAAAATAGCAGAAACTCTATCAAACAAAATATTACATATTGGAGCGACTTATGAAAATTAAAAGTTTATACAAAGAAAAATCTAACACTGAATTTGAAAAAAATCTTCTTCACAAGGCTGATGGTGAAATAAGTGAAGTTGAAACTGAATTACTGGTTGAGCACTACACTACTCTATACATAAATGACATAGAGGTTGCAACTCTTGTCTGCACTGGCACAAGTATAGTTGAACTCGCTATCGGTAGAATTGTAAGTGAAGGAATGTTAACTGATATTAACTTAATTGATAACATTTACATATGTGAAAAAGCATCAAGAGCAAGAGTATATCTAAAAGAAGGTGCAACATTTATAAACAATGTAAATAAAAGCACTGATGTAGCAAGTTGCTGCCAAGATAATAAATCATATTTCAAAAGTAATATTTTACCAGATAAATTAAAAAGCAATATTCAAATTAAAGATGAAGACATTTTCAATTTGGCAAATGCTTTTGCCGTTGACTCAAAAATTCATAAAATGACATCTGGCACACACGCAGCATATTTATATAAAGATGGTAAGGTTATCATTTCATTTGAAGATATCGGCAGACACAATGCTATGGATAAAGTTATCGGATATATATATTTAAATGATATAAATCCTGAAGAATGTATTGTTTTCACTACCGGTAGAGTTCCAGTTGATATGGTTAGAAAAGCAATTTATGCAAAACTTGGTGCACTCGTATCAAAGGCTGTTCCTACCGTTGATGCAGTGGCGCTTGCAAAAGAATACAACCTAAATCTTTTCTGCCGTGCTTGGCAAGATTCATTTCAAGTTTTTAGTAAGAGTAAATAATAAAGACAGGAGGTAATTTTATGAACAAAGTAATTAGCAAATTTATTGACACCCACAGTTTATCTGTTGAAGAGTATGAATCATTACTTAACAACATACAAGAAGATGAGAAAGAGGTCTTAAAAAAAGAAGCAGTAAGCCTTGCAACATCTGTTTATGGCAAAAAAATATTTGCAAGAGGCTTGATTGAGTTTTCAAACTATTGCAAAAATAATTGTTATTACTGTGGCATAAGAAATGGAAATAAAAACTGCGAGAGATATAGACTTACAAAAGAGCAAATATTTGAATGTTGTGATTTAGGATACGAGTTTGGTTATAGAACTTTTGTGCTTCAAAGCGGAGAAGATTTATATTTTAATGATGATGTGATGGTAGAGATTATTTCGCACATAAGAAAAAAATTTCCTGACTGTGCCATCACTATATCTATAGGTGAAAAAGAAAAATCTACTTATCAAAAATATTTTGATGCTGGTGCTAATAGATATTTGTTAAGACACGAAACGGCAAATAAAGAACTCTACGAAAAAATTCATCCAAAAGAAATGTCATTTGAACATAGAATGAAATGCTTACAAGATTTGCGTGACATAGGTTTTCAAGTAGGTGCTGGATATATGGTTGAATGTCCATATCAAACTAATCATGATTTAGCACTTGATTTAAAATTTATAGAAGAATTTAAACCTGAAATGTGTGGCATCGGTCCTTTTATTCCTCATAAGGATACTGATTATAGAAATGAAAAAGCAGGCACTCTTGAAAAAACTCTTCTTCTTCTTTCTATAACTCGTATTATTCTTCCTCGAGTTCTTCTTCCTGCAACTACAGCACTTGGAACTATTCATCCGCTTGGTAGAGAGATGGGAGTTCAACATGGTGCAAATGTTGTGATGCCAAACTTATCTCCAACTGAAGTTAGAAGTAAATACTTACTTTACGACAACAAAATCTGCACTGGTGATGAAGCAGCAGAGTGTAGAAATTGTATGAGTGCAAGAATGAGCCGAATCGGATATGAGTTGGTTATTGATAGGGGAGATTTTAAAAAACTATAAGCCACCTATAATTAACAATTTAAACTTTACCTATCTATTTTACTAATTTTTATTTATAACATTTAAACACGAGGTTTTTATGGTTTTTTCAAGTTACTCTTTTTTATTTATTTTTTTGCCAATTTTTTTTATATGTTATTTTTTATTTAATAAAAACTTTGTTTTAGTTATATTTAGCATTTTATTTTATGCTGTTGGGGAACCAAGATATATTTTCTTATTACTCATAAGCACTTTTATAAATCATTTATTTGGTTTACATATTACAAACAATAAAAAACTCTTTATTATATCTATAGTTTTCAATGTTTTAATTCTTTTTACATTCAAATATTTTAATTTATTTTTCAATTCTTTAGTTACTTTCTTAAACACGACTTTCTCAACAAATATTACTTTAAAATCTTCCATACCCCTACCTATAGGGATTAGTTTTTATACTTTTCAAAGCATTTCATATCTTGTTGATGTATATATGAAGAAAGTCAACTGCCAGAAATATTATTACAAAACTTTATTATATATTTCTATGTTTCCACAACTTATAGCAGGACCTATTGTTCGCTATAATCAAATTGCAACCGAAATTGATAACAGAGAATCCTCTTATGAAAAAATATTTGAAGGTTCCGTGAGAGCCATAATTGGACTATCAAAAAAAGTTATAATTGCTGACAATTTATCATATTTAGTTCAATACTTTTTACAAGTAAATAGTCAATCTTTTACAAAATTAGGTGGAATCCTTGGTGTAATATTTTATGCCATACAACTTTATTATGACTTTTCTGGATACTCTGATATAGCCATAGGACTTGGAAAAATAATAGGTTTTGATTTTGAAGAAAACTTTTCCTATCCTTTTATGTCAAAAAACTTAAGTGAGTTTTGGAGGCATTGGCATATAAGTTTATCTACTTGGTTCAAAGATTATTTATTCTATCCTATTCTTTTATCTAAACAAATAAAAAAGATAAGAAACAAATTAAACAAAATAAATAAAAAGTTTTCTACTTTAATCGTAGATATAATAGCATTATTCATTGTTTGGTTTACCACTGGTGTTTGGCATGGTGCAAGTTTAAATTATTTCTTATGGGGATTATATTTAGGCATTATTATGAGTGTAGAACATATATTTATGACTTGTATAAAGATAAGAAAAAAGATATTGATATCTCCCTTTGTTAAAATCATAAATAGATTGTATTTTTTCGTAATAATTTTTTTCAGTTTTACTATATTCTATTTTGAAAATATAAATGATTTAAAAATGTTTTTTTTGAATTTACTAAATCACAATATACCACTATCTAACCTGATGGTTAATCAATATGTTAAAAATAATGTGTTTTTAATTATTGTATCTTTATTTTTCTTATTTCCTATTTGTAATAATATAGAAAAAATATTTAAAAATATCTCTGATAATAAAATTATATCCTCTTTTTATATAGACAAAGTAAAAAACTTCCTTTTATGCAGTGTTTGTATAATTCTTTTAATTATATCTACTTTGTTCATTATAAGCACAACTAATTCTCCGTTTCTTTATATGAGGTTTTAGGCATATGAAAGATAAACATTTTAAAAAATATGTAATAATTATCGGCACATTCTATTTTTTACTTGTGTTCTTTTTTAATTTCCAAAAAAGAACTACTTTTTCAGTTGCTGAAAATAGAAATACTATGCCATTTCCAAGTTTGAGTTTTAATTTTTTTAATGATTTAGATAATTTTCTCATAGATACAGTTCCATCAAGAGACAAATTAATAGATTTAGCACTACTTATTAAGAAAAATAAAGGAATATCTACAAATATTACTATAATAGATGTATCAGGCAAAACTAATATGAATAAAGATATGGGAATAGATGATGAATTTCTTGCTGTAACTACTAACGATAATAATATTGTTGATGAAAAAAATGATTTTAATAAAAGTGTTGCAACAAAAAGTTCCATAAATAAAGATGAGCAAAATGAAGATAATTATAATAAAAATACAAAAGAGAAATTTAATGAAATTGTTTTACCAAATAATACTGTAATTATAACGGAAAAAGATGATGGTATACAATGCACTACTATTTTTTCTGGAGTAAATACAAATATTTATATAAATGCTATTAACAACATAAAAAGAATACTTGGCGATAATATAAACTTATATACTATGATTGTCCCTTCATCAAGTGCTTTTTATCTTCCTAATGAATTGTCAAACAGAGGTCAAAGGCAATTAGAAGTTATTAACAAAGTGTATAATGCACTACGAAAGGTAAAAACTGTTAACATATATAATATTCTCAATGAACATAAAAATGAAAGACTCTATTTATATAGCGATACACATTGGGCACAGCGCGGTGCATTTTATGCTTGTAAAAAATTTGCAGAAATTGCAAATGTAGACTTCAAACCTCTTACAAATGAATATTACGAAGAAAAAACTATTAAAAACTTTGTCGGCTCTTATTATAGATACACTGAAGATGCAAGACTTTTAACCAACCCAGAAACTTTTTATTATTATGTTCCAAGAAAAAAGTATGATATTACTTTCCTAAACCATATTTATCATAGTGATGAATATAGTTATACAAAAGAGTATCCATCTAAAAATTATTTTGATGAAAGCAAAAATAGTTATAGAGTCTTTATTGGTGGAGACAATTACACGACTATTATAAAAACTGACAATCAATCTAATAGAAAATTATTAATACTTAAAGATAGTAATGGTAATTGTATAGCACCAAATTTGTTTTATTCTTTTGATGAAATATTTGTCACTGATTATAGATACACTCCTTATAATCTCTCTAAATTAATTAGAAAAAATAAAATAACAGATGTATTAATAGAAACCACCATTGGAATGTTGGGAACTGAAGGTGAAAAATATGAAAAACTATTTACTGAAGGAATGGATTTTAAAGTCAAATAATCGTGTTTTACCCCTTTTTATTTATATAAACTCACTAAGTTTTTTCTTTTGCAAATATTTTTTTATTATGTCATTTAACTCCGCCCAAGTGGAGCAAGTCTTACAAGTATTTTTTCTTTCACAGGCAGTTGCTTTTTCACCTACACACGAAACTGTAGAAAGTGATATTTCTGTAAGTTTTAATATCTCATATATATTATATTTATTTGGCTTTTTAGTAAGTCGATAGCCTCCATTTTTCCCACTTATTCCTTCAAGTAAACCTGCATCAACCAATTTTTTGACTATTGCTTCAAGATATTTTTTAGAGATACCTTGTCTTTTTGCTATGTCTTTAAGTGCTATATAATTTTTGGTATCTTGCTCTGCTATATCTATCATAAGAGCAAGTGCATATCTGCCTTTTGTTGAAATCATAAGACCTCCAATTACCTATTGACTTAGTAGGTAATTAGTAGTATACTATAAAAACTACAATTTGTAAAGTGTTTTAAGGGAACCTCTAAAAAGTGAGCACTTGAAAAACTTGTTTTTCAAAAGTGCGAACTTTAGAGATTCCAGCGGGCACCTCAACTCGAAAAAGAGGATTTTTGATACTTTTTCGAGGTGCCCTTAATAAATCTTAAATAAATATGTATAGGTGGTATGTGGGGTTGCTGCCTACATTTACAAGGAGAACAATATGAGTAAACTTATTTACATGGACAATGCTGCTACAACATTTGTAGATAAAAGAGTTTTTGATGCTATGACTCCTTATCTTACAGATAGATGTTTTAATCCAAGTAGCATTTATGATGGCGCACAAGATGTGCACGCCGACCTTGACAATGCAAGGGACACCATTGCAAAAACCATTGGCGCTACTTCAAAAGAAATATTTTTCACATCATGTGGTACAGAATCTGACAACTGGGCAATCAAAGGTATCGCACATGCAAATGCAGAAAAAGGAAAACATTTAATCACTTCAAAAATTGAACACCATGCAGTTCTTCATAGTATGGATGCATTAAAGAAAGAAGGTTATGATATTACTTTTCTTGATGTAGATGAAAATGGATTAGTAGACATTAAAAAACTTGAAGAAGCAATCAGACCTGATACCATTCTCGTGTCTATTATGTTTGCAAATAACGAAATAGGAACTATTGAACCTATAAAGGAAATTGGAGAAATTTGTCATAAGCATAATGTTTATTTCCATGTTGATGCAGTACAGGCCTATGCACATATACCTATAAATGTTAAAGATTTAAATATTGATTTACTTTCAGTTTCAGGACATAAGTTCAATGCTATGAAAGGCACTGGTTTCTTATACATAAAGAAAGGCACTAAAATTATAAATTATATGGATGGTGGTGCTCAAGAATTTAAGAAAAGAGCAGGTACTGAAAATGTCGCTGGCATCATCGGTATGGCAAAAGCCACAGAGATAGCACACAATGAAATGAATAAAAGAATAGAGGAAGAAACTAAAATCAGAGACTACATAATAGATAGAATCTTAAAAGAGATTCCTTATTCAAAATTAAATGGTGATAGAGTTAAAAGATTACCAAATAATATCAACATAGGATTTGAATTTGTTGAAGGCGAGTCACTTCTTCTTTCTCTTAATGATATAGGGGTGTGTGCTTCATCTGGTTCTGCTTGTACTTCTGGCTCGCTTGACCCATCACATGTATTGCTTGCTATTGGTCTTCCACATGAAAAAGCACATGGTTCTCTTCGCCTTACTATAAGTCACGAAACTTCTATGGATGATGCAAAATATGTTTGTGACAACTTACCACCTATAGTTGAGAGACTACGTTCTATGTCACCATTATATGAAGACTTCATTAAAAATAAAAAGTAGGAGGAAATAATTATGGCATATAGTGAAAAAGTAAAAGACCATTACAAAAATCCAAGAAATGTTGGAGAAATAGAAAATGCTTCTGGTGTCGGCACAGTTGGCAATGCAAAATGTGGCGATATAATGAGAATGTATCTTGATATAGATGACAACACTCATATCATTAAAGATTGTAAATTTAAAACTTTTGGTTGCGGTGCAGCAGTTGCCACAAGTAGTATGGCAACTGAACTTGTAAAAGGTAAAACCATAGAAGAAGCAATGAAAGTAACTAATAAGGCCGTTATGGAGGCTCTTGATGGTCTTCCACCAATTAAAGTTCACTGCTCTCTTCTTGCTGAACAAGCAATTCATGCAGCACTTTGGGATTATGCAGAAAAACACAATATCAAAATTGAAGGACTTGAAAAACCTGTAAATGATATTGAAGAACTTGAGGAAGACGAAGAATTATAAATTATTAAAGATTTCAAAAAAATGTGGATTTTATAAATCCACATTTTTTTTTACAATATTCTCTTATAACATTTTTTTATAAAACTCATCCACCCCCATTACTTTTTTATGTTTTGGGAAATGTTTTAAATTGCCAGTAACAACTACTGAATCTTTTGACAATGCTATATCATAAAATATTTTATCCATTTCATCTACAAACTCTTTTTTACTTTCATTATATTCAAATACAAAAATACCTTTTAGCCTTATAAACGATATTAATTCTTTTACTTTTGCTTTCGCAATACCAAATTTTTTTCTTGATAAAACCTCTTTATATTCATTAATTATTTTTTCATTGTAATAAATCTCTAAATCTCCATCTAAAATTTTATCAAGTATTATACTTGCTTTTCTATTTGGTGTAAGAAGTGCAGACAATAACACATTTGTATCTAATACAATTTTCATTATTTCTTTTTCCTTACAGCCTTTATTTCTTCATCTATCTCTTCATCTGTAAAGTAACCTTTGTTTTTACTTTCTCTCCTTATTTCTTTTACGGCTTGCTCGGCTCTCGCAGATGCTATAAGCGATAATGTATTAATAAAACTCTCTTCATCGGTTTTTATTAATACTGCCTTTGGTTTACCGTTATTTGTTATTATTACATCATCTTTGCCCCAAATTTTCTTACTATTTGTTCTTAAATCTCTAATTGTACAAAAATTCATAATTAACTCGCCCCTTATAATTGTTTTCTAAATTGTACTCTATCGTGACACATTTGTCAACACTCCTTCAACCATCTCCTCTTACTGCATTTATAGGAACAGCAATATTGGAACTGTTGCTATCGCAAGAATATTCTATGTAACGGAAACAAAGAATATAAAATAAGTCTTTGAAGGAGGTAAAAATGTTTAATAAATGTAAAGGGCTCCAACAAGACCTTGTTAATATGAGGCGAGAACTTCATAAAGTTCCTGAATTAGGTTTAGATTTGCCTTATAAAAGGGGGCGCTGGAAATTATTCAAAAAATATCTTCTCAGTGCTTCTTTTTTTTGTAATTTTTTTATGTTTCCTTTATGAAAATATGATATAATGTAGAAATGATTTTAGGGAACCTCAACTTGAAAAAGTATATTTTTGATACTTTTTTGAGGTGTCCGATATAATAAATGGAGATAATTATGAAATATTTAGACCAAGAACCTATTGTAGAAAAAGTAAAAAGTTCTATAAATAAAAATAATGCTTTAAGTTTAGTTGTTTTTACTGATTCTAATCTTGACAATTTATCTTACTGCAAAGGAATAAAAAAAATCAATGATAGAGAACATTATATAAAAGATGTAGAAATTGTAGATATAACTAAAGAACAATCTTTACAAAAATATACTAAAGGATACAAAGTTTTTATAATGAATTCTATTGTTAATTCTGATGTTATAAAAGATTTTGTTAATTCCAATTCTCACATTTGTTATAGTGAAATAATGAAGTGTAACAAAATCACTCCTACGCCTGATGCTATAGTTGATACCATCAAATATTATTATAAAACAAATGATTTATCAGGTCTTGTATTTACAGTATCCAATAGAAGTGAGTTAATTGGCAAGCCTTTAGTTGATAAACTTATTAATTTAAATGCAACCATTAATTGGATTCACACTAAAACAAATGCCTATATAAGAGAAAGATGCTTCAATGAATCAGATTGTATAATAACTGCAGCAGGAAGAGCAAACACTTTTTCTCTTAACAACAACATAAAAAAACAATTAATAGTAGATGCAGGGATAAATGTAGTAAACGGCAAAGTGTGTGGAGATTGGTGCATAGATAAATTATCTACATTTGAAAATATCACTATAACAAAAAATCCCGGTGGCATTGGAAAACTAACCACCTACGAGTTATTTAAATCAATTAGTTTAATCTAAATATATATTTATTTATAAATTTATGATATAATATTTAACAGTTTAATATATAGGGGGTTTTTATGAACTTAAGAAAATTTTTAGTTATACTACTTGGTGTTGTACTTGTAATTGGAGGTATTTATTGTTTATTCACACCTATTACAACATTTTTAACAACAGGATATATTGTAGGCGTGTTTATTCTTTGTGATGCAATAGCAAATATTTCTGCTTGGTTTAGTATTAAAAAATATGTAAACATAAGTGGATGGTATTTGTTTGGTGCTATTGTATCAGCAATTTTTGGCATTTTGGTAATAGTAAATGTAAGAATGCAATTTGCAGTTGATATGGCTATTGTCTATATAGTATGTGCTTGGATTATAATGCTTGCGGCTACTCGTATTATGCTTGCATTGAAAATTAAAAAGTTTAATGACCTTTTGCCTAATGCATTTAAAAATAGCAGATGGATAAGTTTAATATTAGTAGGTATCCTTATGATTATATTTGCTGTCATCTGTATGTTGCAACCAGGCATTATGTCAGTAATTCTTGGTGTACTTATTTCTTGGACAATTATTTTCAATGGTGTAAGTTTAATTACTCTTGGCTCATATATTCCTAACTTACCAAAAGTATAAATTTTAATTCTATTTAAAAAATTATGAAAAACTGTTTAGTAATTATTGATATGCAAAATGATTTTATTTCGGGAACTCTTGGCACTGAAGAGGCAAAAGCCATTGTGCCACATGTAAAATCAGAAATTGAAAATGCCATCTCTAATGGTGTTGATATTTTCTTTACTAAAGATACTCACTATGAAAACTATCTTGAAACCATGGAAGGTAAAAAACTTCCTGTGAAGCACTGTATAAAAGGAACTTGGGGTCATGACATTTGCGATGAAATTAAACCTTTTGAAAAAAATGCCAAAAACATTTTTATAAAAGAAACTTTTGGCTATAAAGATTTACCAAAATATTTAGAAAATTATGACAATATAACTTTTATAGGTCTTTGCACTGACATATGTGTAATTTCAAATATTATGCTTACAAAAGCATTTTATCCCGAAAAGAATATTATGGTAAAAAAAGATTGCTGTGCAGGAGTAACCATAGAAAATCATAATTCTGCTCTTGCCGTTATGAAATCATGCCATATAGACATTTTATAATTTTGACAACACCGAAAGTTATGTCTAATTTTATGTTGATTTTCATAGTTTTTTTACCTTTTTTTATCACTTTTTCAAATAAATAGGTTTTTTTACTTTTTCTACTTGATTTTTTATTATTTTATGTTATGATATATGTGTAATTTTTAAGGAGGCGTTAAGCATGAACATTACAGATGTAAGAATCAGAACAATGGAAAAAGAAGGCAAGATGAAGGCTATTGCTGCTATAACTATTGATGGAGTATTCGTAGTTCACGATATCAAAGTTATAGAAGGTGATAATGGTTTATTCATCGCTATGCCATCAGTAAAAAGAAAAGATGGAGAGTTTAAAGACATTGCTCACCCAATCAATTCTGAGACAAGAGAAATGATTCAAAAAACAATTATCGACAAGTACAATGAAGTACTTGCAGCCGGACCACAAACAATTTAATTTCTTTGTACGGTCTTAACATAAGATGGGGCTTGTGCTCCATCTTTTTTTTATGATGCTATTATGTTATAATGAATATATGTTAAATAATGATGATACAATTTGTGCGATAGCCACTTCTCTAACTCCATCTGGAATAGGGATTATAAGAGTATCTGGAAATGAGGCAATAGATATAGTCTCAAATATTTTTGTTAATTCAAAAAAAGAAAAAATAAATTTAAATGAATCTCATAAAGTTAAATATGGGTACATTTATAACAAAGCAAATGATAATTTTATAGATGAAGTTTTGGTCATCCCTTTTTTTACTCCTCACTCTTACACAGCAGAAAATGTAGTTGAGATACAGTCTCATGGAAATGCTGTCGTATTAAAAAACATTTTAAATCTTTTAAATGACAACGGCGCAAGACTTGCAGAACCTGGTGAGTTCACAAAAAGAGCCTTTTTAAATGGTAGGCTCGACTTATCTAAAGCCGAATCTGTAGCAGATATTATTTCTTCAAAAAATGAGTATGCCCTTAAAGCAAGTTTTAATCAACTAAAAGGAAACTTAACAGATAAGATTAATGGTTTTAGAAATAATATTTTAGAATCAACTGCATATATAGAGGCATGCCTTGATGACCCAGAACATATGTCTCTTATCGGCTACAAAGAAAAATTAGAAAATAATATTAGTAATATAATTTCTGAACTTACTACAATTATTAAAAATTATGACAATGGAAAAATAATTAAAGAAGGTATCAACACTGTTATACTTGGTAAACCTAATGTAGGAAAATCTTCTCTTCTCAACACTCTTTTAAATGAAGAGAGAGCCATAGTCACAGACATAGCGGGCACAACAAGAGACACCATAAAAGAATCTATAAATCTAAATGGTATCACATTAAATATAATTGATACCGCTGGTATAAGAGAAGAAAAAGATATAGATTCCGTAGAAAAAATAGGAATCGAAAGAGCGAAAAAAGAAGCAGAACTTGCTGACCTCATAATACTTATTCTTGATGCCACTAAACAACTTGATGAAGATGATTTGACTTTAATATCTTTTTGTAAAGCACTTAATAAAAAAACTATAACCCTTCTAAATAAAATAGATTTGGTAAAAGAAGAATTATACCCTCAAAAAATCGAACTTCAAAAGCCAGTTATCAACTTCTCAACCAAAACTAAATTTGGTCTTTCTACACTTATCTCTTCTATTGAGCAAATGTTTGTAAATAAAGAACTTGATTTCAACAGTGAGATTTTTATCTCAAACGAAAGACAACTTGCACTTATTAAAAAAGCAAAGGGTTCTTTAACAAATGTCATCTCTTCTATAAAAAATAATATGCCTGAAGACTTACTGACCATTGACCTAACAGATGCTTATAATTATCTTTCTCAAGTTCTTGGGATAGAAATTAATGATGATTTGGTAGATGAAATATTTTCAAAGTTTTGTATTGGAAAATAAGTATTTATAAAGTTTCTTTAATCATTTTCCCTTTAATTCTGTTTTATTATATTGTATAATAATAATGCTATTTTTAATTTTATATATTAAAAATTAGTTTTAGGAGGAAATATGAAAAAATATATATTGAGTTTTTTTACAGTTATTATTCTTGTTTTGTTTACTGCTTGTTCAAATACACCAACTAATACTTCAAAATCTAACGAAGTAAAAAAAGCAGCCTTAACAAAAAATCTTACTCTTCTTGTCACAAGTGATATCCACTCTGGTGTAGAAGATAACTGGACACTTGCTGGTGTATATGAAAAAAGAAAAGAATATGAAGCAAAAGGTGATTATACTCTTTTAATTGATGATGGTGATTTGCTTCAAGGTAATCTTTTATCAAGCACAACTAAAGGTGTTGCCCTTATGGAAATAGCAAACGAGGCAGGTTTTGACATTATGACATTTGGCAATCACGAATTTGACTATGGAATGGAGCAATTTATGGCCAATGCTAAATTGCTAAAAAATCCTTATATTTCTTGTAACTTTAATAAAAATGGTGAATTAATTTTTAAACCATATGTTATTAAAGAATTTGATGGAGTTAAATTTGCTTTTATAGGAATAAATACTCCTGAAACTTTATCTACTTCTAAACCAAAATATTTCCAAGATGAAAATGGAAATTTCATTTATAGTTTTTTCCAAGGAAATAATGGGGAAACACTATATACTAAAATTCAAGAAACAATAAATAGTGCAAAAAGCGAAGGTGCTGATTATATTATTGCTGTAGCACACATAGGGCAAAAGGAAACTTCAGGACCATATAAATACAGTGATATTATCTCTCATACAAGTGGCTTTGATGTTTTTTTAGATGGACATGGTCACGATACTGACCAAGTAAATATGAAAGATAAAGATGGAAATACTGTATTTAGGATGGGAGTAGGTACAAAATTATCTTGTATAGGTGTTGTTACTTTTACTCCTGCAGGAACTATTGAGCATGAATTATTAACTTATGAAAAACCTGCAGATGGAACAGAACCTATAAAATATAATAATTCTGTTAGTTTATTAGTTAATCAAAAAAGTTCAGACATTAACGATGCTATATCAAAAGTAATAGGCACAACTGACTTCCCACTTTATATTTACGACCCAGAAGCAAAAGACAGTGCAGGAAAACCTATTAGAATAGTAAGAAGAATGGGAACCAATTTAGGCGACCTTATTGCTGATGCATTTAAAAACAAAACAGGTGCTGAATGTTCCTTTATAAATGGTGGAGGCATAAGAGTGAATATTGAGAAAGGAGATATTACTCTATCTGAAGTCATAGATGTTCTACCTTTTGGAAATATTCTTTGTCTCATAGAAGTAACAGGCCAACAAATACTTGATGCTATGGAATGGGGTTGCCATGTGACACCAAAGGAAAGTGGTGGATTCCCACATGTTTCTGGAATCACTTTTGATTTAGATACCTCTATTAAAGACCCTTGTAAAGTAGATAATAATGGTATGTGTGCAGGAATAGAAGGCGAAAGAAGAGTTAAGAATTTAAAAATAAATGGTGAACCAGTAAATCCAACTAAAAAATATAAACTTTCTACCCTTTCATATACTGCTCTTAGTAATGGAGATGGCTATACAGCGTTTGATGGATGTACTATTCTTGAAGAAGGTGCAGCAGAAGATTATACTCTTGTAGTAGATTATATAAAAAATAACTTGGGTGGTAAAATTCCCGATACTTATAAAGACCCTTATGGGGAAGGAAGAATCAATATTCAATAAAAACTTTTTATAAATTATTCTTATAAAAAATGGGAGACTTGATATCTCCCATTTTTTTATCTTCTATATTTAACTACTACATGTCTTTCTTTATCAGTTCCTATAGATGTTGTTTCAATATTTCTTTCTTTTTGTAAAACTGAATGTATAATTCTTCTTTCAAATGATGACATAGGTTCTAGTTCATAATCTTTGTGTGTCTTTCTAACTATATTAGCAACTGATTTAGCAAGAGATTCAAGAGTTTTATTTCTCTTATCTCGATAGTTTTCACTATCTATTCTTATACGAACTCTACTTGTTTTACCATTGTTTACAACTATATTAGTAAGGTGTTGTATAGCATCAAGAGTTTGACCGTGCTTACCTATTATAACACCCATTTTTTCTCCACTGATATTTAAAATAAATAAATTAGCATCTGCATTTACTTCATAACTCATATCTATTTTTGTGTTGAACTCATTAAATATAGGAGTTAAAAATGTTTTTACTTCATTAAATACTGTTTCAGGGTCTCTTGTCATCTTTTCATTTTTCTTCGCAAGTCCTTTATTGGTAGATACTTTTTCAGTTTTAAACTCATATACTCCCTTTTCATTTTCTACCAATTTCTCTTTTTTATTCTCGCTTGTCTTTTTATAATTTTCTTCTTTATCGTCTTTTTTATATGCTTCAATTATAAATGGTTTGGCTCCTATTCCTAAAAATCCAGAACTTCCCTCTTGTATAAGTTCATAAGCAACATTATCACTTGTAGTTGCAAGTTCAATCATTGCATTATTTATTGCTTCATCTAAAGTTTCACCCTTTATTTCTATTCTCATACTTCTCCTTTCAAGTTAAGTTCACACTTTTATTTGTTATGTTTTTCATTATACTTTTGAACCATATTTGCCTTTGCAAAAAGTGAATCTGGGTTCTCATTATCAAAATAAAACTTGTTTGCTTCTTCTGTTTTCTTAACTTGTTCGCTTAATTTATCTTCTCTCTCTTTTATTTTCTTCTCTTTATTCTCTTCTATTTTTCTTATGTTTTCTGTGGCTTTTACTTCATTTATAGGTGGAAGACCTTTTTTTGCTCTTTTCTTATTTGCTTTTTCAATATTATTTTTTATCATTTCATCTACATCAATATTCTCAAATTGCTTATTTACTATCATATAAGTAATCATCATAAATATAGATGATGCTATCCAATATATACCTATTCCTGATGCAAAAGACCAACAGAAAAATGCAGACATAAGTGGCATCATTATATTCATTGACTTCATTGTTTGTTGCATCTGGTCAGGTTCTTCTTCAACACCATTTACTGTCTTCTTTTTATTTTGACCTTGCATAACAAGCACTGATAAATATTGTGAT
>JAGBKB010000008.1 GCA_017934175.1 Lachnospiraceae bacterium
AAATAGTACATATTATTTTGATTCTCAAGGTAGTATGGTTACTGGATGGGTTAAGACAGCTGACAGTAAATGGTATTTCTTTGAAAATGCAAAAAATGCAAATGAAGGATCTATGATTACTGGTTGGAAAGAAGTACAAGGTTCTTGGTATTATTTTACACCTGACGGCTCTATGATGGTTTCTGGAATTACTCCAGATGGCTTTATGATAGGTGCAGATGGTAAGTGGATACAACAATAATTTAGTATTATTTATAAAAATGGAAAAACTCGCTTGTATTTTTAGGCGAGTTTTTAATTTGACAATTATTTGCAATGCAAAATCGAGATATTTTATAATTTATTGTTTATTGAATAAAGTTATTATTTATGATATAGTATAGTTTAATATGAAAGAACTCGAGTATCCATTTGACCCCAAGTGGATAATTAAAAAGAAAAAAAGTATTAAAAAGCAACTTTTAGAGGATAAAAGTAACAATTTTATATGCAAAAAAGTTGCAATACTTGGTGGCTCCACAACTAACGAGATAAAAGACATTTTGGAAATATTTTTGCTAAATTATGGTATAAAGGCTGACTTTTATGAATCTGAATATAATAAGTTTTATGAAGAAGGTGCCTTTAAAAATGAAAAATTAATTGCATTTAACCCTGATATAGTTTATATATGCACAACTATAAAGAATATATTGGAATTCCCAAAGATAACTGACACAAAAGAGCATATTGATGAAATGGCAGACTTATTTTATAAAAAGTATGTTAGTTTGTGGACTAACATAAGTAAAGAGTATAAAGCCATCATAATACAAAATAATTTTGAATATCCTATGTTTAGATTGATGGGAAATGCTGATGTAAGTGATATACACGGCAGAGTAAATTATGTGATAAAACTAAATCAGTTATTAGTTAACTATGCAAATAGTAATGACAATTTTTATATTTCAGATATTAATTATTTATCATCAAGTATTGGGCTTGATAAGTGGTATAATAATTCACTGTGGTATTTATATAAGTATGCTTTGGATATAAATGTTATACCATATTTATCATTTAATGTTGCTAATATTATTAAATCAATTTATGGAAAGAACAAAAAAGTTTTAAATCTAGATATGGATAATACTTTGTGGGGTGGAGTAATAGGTGATGATGGCGTTGATAATATAGAGATAGGTAAAGAAACTGCTATAGGAGAAAACTATAGTGACTTTCAAGATTATATAAAACTTCATAAAGATATGGGAGTGTTACTTACATTAAATTCAAAAAATGATGAACAAATTGCTTTGGAAGGACTTAAAAGACCTGACAGCATACTTAAGAAAGATGATTTTGTAAATTTAAAAATAAATTGGGAACCAAAAAATCAAAATATTGTAAATACTGCAAATGAATTAAACTTGTTACCTGAAAGTTTTGTGTTTATTGATGACAATCCTGCAGAGAGACAAATAGTAAGAGATTTGAATAGAAATATAGCCGTTCCAGAGATTGGTAACGTAAGTGACTATATTAATGTGATAGATAAATCAGGTTTCTTTGAAGTGACCAGTTTATCAAATGATGATATAAAAAGAAATGAGATGTATATTGAGAATATAAAGAGAGAGGAAAGTAAAAAAGATTTTAATAATTATAAAGACTATTTAATATCTCTTTCAATGAAAGCAGAAATAAAACAGTTTTCATCTCTATATATGTCAAGAATAGCACAACTTACAAATAAAAGTAATCAATTTAATTTAACAACTAAAAGGTATTCACTAAAAGAAATAGAAGATATATCAAATGATAAAAACTACATAACATTATATGGTAAACTCGTAGATAAGTATGGAGATAATGGTGTAGTAAGTTTAATAATAGGGAAAATTGATAGTGAAAACAGAGATGTTTTACATATTAATCTTTGGCTGATGAGTTGTAGGGTGCTAAAGAGAGATATGGAATATGCTATGATGGATGAACTTGTTATAAAAGCACAAGAACAGGGGATAAAAAAAATTATTGGATATTATTATCCTACTGAAAAAAATGCAATGGTCAAAGATTTTTATAATTTACTTGGTTTTAATGAAACTAAAAAAGATGGTGCTGGAAATACTATTTATGAGTATATAGTGCCTCTTAATTATAAAAATAAACAAGATGTAATAAAGATAAATGAATTAGATTAAACTAAAATTTGACAAAAAAGTAAAAAAATATGATATAATAGTGTAAGATATTTAGATGATGTCTTAAAATGTAAATATGGAGGTATTTTATGAAAAAAATATTATATATTATTTTTAGTATTTTTTTATTAACTATTTTAGTATCGTGTAGTAAAAGAGTAGAACTAACTCAATCAGAAACTGAAACTTCAATGGAAACTACAGTAGCATCAACGATAGTAGTAGAAACAACTATACCAATTGAAACTACTGAAGTTGTGAATGAAACAAAAAATGAAGAAATAAATAAAGGAGAGAATATGGCAAATCCTAAAATTGAAATAAGTATAAAGGATTATGGAGTTATTCAATTAGAGTTAGACCCAAAAGAAGCACCTATTACAGTTGAAAATTTTGTTAATTTAGTAAATAATGGTTTTTATAATGGGCTTACATTTCACAGAATTATAGATGGCTTCATGATTCAAGGCGGTGACCCACTTGGAAATGGTACAGGTGGCTCTGATAACAACATAAAAGGTGAGTTTTTTAGTAATGGCGTTGAAAACAACATAAAACACTTAAGAGGTGTAATATCGATGGCAAGAAGTATGGACCCTGATTCTGCAAGTTCACAGTTTTTTATTATGCACCAAGATGCACCACATCTTGATGGACAATATGCAGCTTTTGGACATGTGACAAGTGGAATAGAAGTGGTTGATAAGATTTGTGAGAACACACCTGTTCAAGATGGAAATGGAACAGTTGCAAAAAGTAATCAACCAGTGATTGAATATATAAAAATTATAGAGTAAAAGTATAGATTGCCCTATATTAATAAAATAAGAAATTGGGTAAATGTTATGAAAAGAATTGCAAATCTAAGTATCATTGTTGAAGAAGCAGATGACGATAATATAACAAAAATTAATAATATTCTGCATGCTTATAGTGAGCATATATTGGGGCGGATGGGTGTGCCTGATAAGGTTCATGATGTTAATATTATAAGTATAGCACTTTGTGCAAGTCTTGATGATTTGAATAGTATAACAGGAAAACTTGGGAAGATAAAAAATGTTAATGCAAAAATATTAATATCAAATAAAGAATATGATAGTTAGTATATGAATTATTAGAAAATGTAAGGATGGGTAAAACCATCCTTTTTTATAATTAATAGTTGATAAGAAGATAAAAATGTGATATGATATATGTATGAAATATTTTAGTGTAGAACAATTTGATAAATTTGATTTTGTAAAAGCCTTTATGATTCCAAAAGAGCAAGGTCGGTGGAGAATATATAGTTATAATAAAGAAGCAGATATGGAAGACTTAAAGTATTATAAAGATGTAGGGAATATATTTAATACTGATATTAATAATATGATTAGAGTTATGCAGAATCATAGTGATAATATATTGGTTGCGAAAAAATCTGATGCTGGTAGTGGAGTTACAAGGATGGAGGCTGATGGTATATTTGATGGCATCATAACCAATGAAAAAAACATAGTGTTACTTACTGTTGAAGCAGATTGTGTTCCTGTATATATTCTTGACCCAGTAAATCGTGCAATAGGAATGGTCCATAGTGGTTGGAGAGGGACAGTAAAAAAAATTACCGAAAAAGCAATTAGCCTTATGAAGGAAAATTATGGAAGTTCTGTTGATGATATTCTTATACATTTTGGACCATCTATTTGTGGAAATTGTTATGAGGTAGGAATTGAATTAATTGATGAGTTTAAAAAGATATTAGAGTGTGATGAAATCCATAAAGTCTTTAGACCGATAATTGATAAGCCAGAAAAATATTTACTTGATGTATCAGAGAGTATTAAAATGTCACTTTTGAGATATGGAATAAAAGAAGAAAATATTTCAAAAACAGATATATGTACTTACCACGATAATATATTTTACTCAAGAAGACTTTCAAATGATAAAACTAAAGTTACGCTCACAGGAATAATGCTTGTATAGAAATTATATTTTAATATTAATTGACTAAAATCTTATTATATCTTGGCTATAAGTTTACAGATTTTATTGCCAAGTGAACTAAACTTATACTCATATTCTGTCATAATATTATCTTTATTCATTGTAGAATCATTATGAAGGTCATAAGTATATTGAAGCAACTTAAAGTTAGAATTATTAATTTCTTCAAGTGAATAATCAAATAAGAGTTTATTATCAGTTTTGAATTCTAAAATAGAATCTTTTTGTAATAGTTCTTCATATAGAGATAAAAAATTGTGATGAGTTAGACGCCTGTTTTCGTGTCGCTTTTTAGGCCAAGGGTCAGAAAAGTTTAAAAATATTTTATGTATACTATGAGGACTAAAAACATATTTTAAGTTTTCTATGTTTTCACACATAAATCTTAAATTGGGGTAAGCAGAAGATAGAGAAGTGTCATTAATATCTTCATTTAAAGAACTTAACTTATCAATGGCTTTTAAAACTATAGTGGCAGACTTTTCAACTCCTATGAAATTAAAATCTTTATATTTTTTAGACATTTCAATAACAAACTGACCTTTGCCCATACCAAGTTCAAGGCAAATTGGGTTTTCGTTCTTAAAGATTTCTTTTAAATCAAGATAATTATTACTTACTAAATTATTATTATCTTTACTTGTATTTATGCAGAAAGGGTTGTTTAATACATCATTTTCTGCATTTTTTTTGTGGCGTAATCTCATAGCGTTAATTATAAGTATAATACTATAAAAAAGCAAATAAATAATTTACATAATTAAAATAATTTTTAAGAATTGGTATTATTATTTAGCACTCACTACTTGACAGTGCTAACAGAATTTGGTATAATATTCGCATATAAAATACATATATAGGAGGTAAGACTATGAATATAAATAAATTTACAAAAAAATCAATGGAAGCAATTCAAAATGTAGAGAAACTTGCTATGAATAATGGCAACTCTGAGTTTAGACAAATTCATTTGCTTAAATCTTTAATTGACATTGATGACAGTTTGATTAAAAACCTACTTGATAAGATGGGCATAAACATTGCTCAAATTACAAAAACTATTGATGATGAACTTGATAGACTTCCAAAAGCACAAGGTAATATTCAGTATCGTTACTCAAATGATTTAAACCAAGTTATGATAAATGCAGAAGATTTTGCTAAAAGTATGAAAGATGAGTATGTGTCTGTTGAACATTTATTTTTATGTATGATGCAATATGCAGATAGTACTATATCAAGAATATTTAGAGAATACAATATTACAAAGGAAGGCTTTTTAAAGGCATTGTCAGAAGTTAGGGGAAATCAAAATGTGACATCTGATAACCCCGAAGCAACTTATGATGTGCTAAATAAATATGGTTACGATTTAGTAGAAAGAGCAAGAGAGAGAAAACTTGACCCAGTCATAGGAAGAGATTCAGAAATTAGAAATGCGATAATGATATTGTCACGAAAGACAAAAAATAACCCAGTATTAATTGGAGAACCAGGAGTAGGTAAGACAGCAGTAGTAGAAGGACTGGCTGAAAGAATAGTTAGAGGAGATGTTCCTACTCAACTTAAAAATAAAAAATTATTTTCGCTTGATATGTCATCACTTGTTGCCGGAGCAAAGTATAGAGGTGAATTTGAAGAAAGACTTAAGTCTGTTCTTGCCGAAGTAAAAAAATCAGAAGGACAAATTATATTATTCATTGATGAAATACATACTATTGTAGGTGCTGGAGGAAGTGAAGGCGCTATAGATGCAAGCAATATATTAAAACCTATGCTCGCAAGAGGTGAACTTCACTGTATAGGAGCCACTACACTTGATGAATATAGAAAGTATCTTGAAAAAGATAAGGCACTTGCAAGAAGATTTCAGCCTATTCAAATAAATGAACCTACTGTTGAAGATACAATTTCTATCCTCAGGGGTATAAAAGAGAGATATGAAACTTTCCATGGTGTAAAAATCACAGATGGAGCACTTGTAGCAGCAGCAGAACTCTCACATAGATATATTAGTGACAGATTTTTACCTGATAAAGCAATAGACTTAGTTGATGAAGCCTGTGCTATGATTAAGACAGAACTTGATTCTATGCCTCAAGATTTAGATGCTAAAAGAAGAAAAATTATGCAACTTGAGATAGAAGAATTGGCACTAAAAAAAGAGGAAGATGTCGCTTCTAAAGAAAGATTATCTGAGATACAAAAAGATTTATCAGAACTTCGAGATGAATATAACTCTAAAGTAAGTAAATGGAAAGTTGAAAAAGAATCAGTAGATAGTGTAAAAGTAATAAAAGAAAAACTTGAAGCCATCAATAAAGAAATTGAAAAGGCTGAAAATGAAGCAAATCTTGAACTTGCATCAAAACTTAAATATCAAGATAAACCACAACTTGAAAAAGAGATAGAAGAAAAAGAAAATGCCGCAAAAGAAAAAGAATTATCACTTGTTCATAACAAGGTAACTGAAAATGAAATTGCAAATGTTATAAGTAAATGGACTGGAATACCTATCTCTAAACTTACAAGCACAGAAAAAGAAAAAATACTTAATCTTGCATCTGACCTTCATAAGAGAGTTATAGGTCAAGACAATGCTATCGAAAAAGTTGCTAATTGTATATTAAGAAGTAAAGCGGGAATAAAAGACCCAAAGAAACCTATAGGTTCATTCTTGTTCCTCGGACCTACTGGAGTTGGTAAGACTGAACTCGCTAAAACTCTTGCTTATAACTTGTTTGATGATGAGAATATGGTTATAAGAATTGATATGTCTGAATATATGGAGAAACATACAGTAGCAAGACTCATTGGTGCTCCTCCAGGGTATGTAGGTTATGATGAAGGCGGACAACTTACTGAGAAAGTAAGAAGAAAACCTTATTCAGTAATATTATTTGATGAGATAGAAAAAGCACATCCTGATGTTTACAATATATTGTTGCAAATACTTGATGATGGTAGAATAACAGATTCAAAAGGTGTAACTGTAGATTTTAAAAATACTATCATAATACTTACATCAAATATAGGTTCTCAACTTCTTTTAGAAGGTGCTGATAATCCAGTCGGATTCTCAACAGGAAATGAAATTAAGACAAAATTAAGCGAAAATGAAGATTTAAATCTAAAGGTAGGTGGCAAAAGTAAAAACTCTGAATATTCATTTGTTGAACAAAAAGTAATGGATGAATTAAAAGAGCATTTTAGACCAGAGTTTTTAAATAGACTTGATGAGATAATTATGTTTAGACCACTTTCAGAAGAAAATATTTCAAAGATTGCTGATTTGATTATAAGTGATTTAAATAATAGATTATCAGATAAGAGAATAACTATAAAATTAACAGATAATGCTAAAAAATATGTCATTGATAATGGCTATGACCCTTCATTTGGTGCAAGACCTCTAAAGAGGTTTATACAGGCTTCTGTTGAAAATTTAGTTGCAAAGGCAGTACTTGAAGATAAGGCAAAAGAGGGCGATGAGGTCATAATTGATGAGAAAAATGGTGAATTGGTTATAAAATAAGGGATTTTCTATTATTTATAGGCAAAATAAGCCTTACCTATAGGCTTTTTATCTACTTTTTACTATTGACAAAATACTTGAAAAGTAGTATTATTTATAGGTTAATAAAAGGGCAGCGAGCCCTTTTTTAAGTATTGTTTTTAAGGAGAGATTATTATGGCTACAAAACGTACTAAGATAACTTTAGAGTGTACAGAGTGTAAACAAAGAAATTATGACACAACTAAAGATAAGAAAAAACATCCAGACCGTATTGAAACAAGCAAATATTGTAGATTCTGTAAAAAGCACACTACACATAAGGAGACCAAGTAATGGCTACAACAGTTGAAAAAAAAGATAATGTGTTTGCAAATATCATTAAAGGATTAAAATCTGAATGGATGAAGATTATATTTCCAAGTAATGAGCAAATAATTAATGATTCAATTACAGTACTTATAAGTTCATTTATTATTGGACTTATAATATTTTTCCTTGATTCAGTGATTGGGTCAGGATATGGATTTTTATTTAATTTATTCGGAAAATAATTTATATAGGAGATAATTTACGTGGCAGAAGAGAGATCAGGAAAACCTGAATGGTATGTAGCACATACCTATGCTGGTTATGAGAATAAAGTTAAACTTGATATAGAACAGTCAATTAAGAACCGTAATATGGAAGACCTAATATTTGAAGTTAGTATTCCTACACAGATGGTTACAGAACTTAAAAAAGGTAAAGAGATTACAAGAGAAAAGAAACTATATCCAGGTTATGTTCTTGTTCATATGATTATGACTGATGATACTTGGTATGTTGTAAGAAATACAAGAGGGGTTACCGGATTTGTAGGACCTGATAGTAAACCTGTTCCTATATCAAAAGCAGAGTTAGAGGCGCTTCAAGGAAAGAAACAACCAGGACCAATAAAACTTGAAGTAAATGTTGATGATACGGTTGTTATCACAAATGGAGCATTTAAAGATTCTATAGCAAAAGTCCTTGCCGTAAATGAATCAAAGAAAAGTGTTACTGTGGGAGTTGACTTCATGGGCGGTGAGAGAAAACTTGAAATAGGATTTGGCGAAATAAAAAAGATATAAAGCAATTTATATAAATAAATTTGGGAGGGCATTTGCCCGACATTACCAAGGAGGAAATTATGGCAAAGAAGATTGAAGGCTACATTAAACTTCAAATCCCGGCTGGAAAAGCAACACCAGCCCCACCAGTAGGACCAGCACTTGGTCAACATGGTGTAAACATTGTTGCATTTACTAAAGAGTTTAACGCAAGAACAGCAAATGAAGGGGATGTAATTATCCCTGTAGTAATCACAGTTTTTGCTGATAAGAGTTTTACATTTATCACAAAGACACCACCTGCAGCAGTTCTTATCAAGAAAGCATGCAAAATTAAATCTGGTTCAGGAGTACCTAACAAAACAAAAGTGGCAACTATCAAAAAGGAAGACCTTAAAAAGATAGCCGAAACTAAGATGAAAGATTTAAATGCAGCAAGTATTGAGGCTGCTATGTCTATGATAGCCGGAACTTGTCGTTCTATGGGCGTAACTGTAGAGGAATAGGGGAGGTATCGTGATGAAAAAATTAGCAAAGAAATATGAAGCAAAATTAAAAAATTATGAACCAAAGAAACTTTATGAAGCAAAAGAAGCAATACAAGTTGTAAAGAAAAATGCTACATCAAAATTTGATGAAACTATAGAACTTCATATAAGAACAGGCTGTGATTCAAAATATGCAGAACAACAAATTAGAGGTTCAGTAGTTCTTCCGGCAGGAACTGGTAAGAAAGTAAAGATATTAGTATTTGCAAAAGATGCTAAAGCCGATGAGGCAAAGGCAGCAGGTGCAGATTATGTAGGTGTAGATGAGTATGTTCAAAAAATCCAATCAGAAGGATGGCTTGACTTTGACGCAGTAGTTGCTACACCAGATATGATGGGAACTGTAGGTAAACTTGCAAAGATTTTAGGACCAAAAGGTCTTATGCCAAACCCAAAAACTGGAACAGTTACACCTGATGTAAAGAAAATTATTGAAGAATTAAAAGCAGGTAAGGTTGAATATCGTCTTGATAAACAAAACCTTATTCACTGTCCAATAGGTAAAGCAAGTTTCGCTGAAGATAAATTAGAGCAAAACTTAGATGCACTTATGAATGCTATAGTTAAGGCAAGACCACAATCACTTAAGGGTACTTATCTTAAGAGCATTACACTTGCATCAACTATGGGACCTGGAGTAAAACTTAATACAATTAAATACGCTGTATAATGAATAAATGGGGCTATAAAGCCCCATTTTTTAATAATATTTTAATTGTTTTTATGGAAAACAAGCATTAAATGTGATATAATAGATATATATAAAGAACCTATAAATGTGTATTGTATGAATATGGATACACTATAAGTTATAGGCACTAATTTAGAAAGTTTTGAGGGGGTTATAAAACTTTCATTTGTTTTAGTTGGAGAAAATATGAAAATAGTTATAGGAAATGACCATGCGGCTGTAGATATGAAATTTAAAATAAAAGAGTACATAGAAAGTATGGGACATGAAGTTATAAATGTAGGAACGGATGATTATAGTAGTTGCGATTATCCAGATATAGCATACGCTGCTTGTGAAAAAATTAAAAATAAAGAAGTAGATTTAGGAGTGCTTATTTGTGGCACAGGAGTTGGAATGAGTCTTACAGCAAATAAGGTTAAAGGTATAAGAGCATGTGTGTGCTCAGAGACTTATTCAGCAAGGCTTTGCCGTGAGCACAATGATGCAAATGTTTTATGCTTTGGGGAAAGAGTTATAGGAATTGAAACAGCAAAAGAATTGGTTAGTGCATTTTTAAATGCTACATTTGAAGGTGGAAAACATAAAAATAGAGTGGATAAGATTTTAAGTATTGAAGAAGGCACTTACAAAAAATGATAGACGAAAAAAAAATTTTTAATAGCATAAGTAAAGATTTATTTGAAAATAAGATAATTAAAGATGGTGATATATTAGTAGTTGCTCTTAGTGGTGGACAAGATTCGATGTGCTTATTTGATATATTTTATAAACTGCAATCAGAATGTAATTATAAACTTATGGCACTACATGTTAATCATGGTATAAGAGGAAAAGAAGCCAAAAGAGATGAACTATTTGTAAAAAATTATTGTAAAAGTTTTGATATAGAGTTAATAGTTGATAGAGTTGATGCTATAGGGCTTGCTAAAAAAAAGAATCTGACACTTGAAGAAGCCGCAAGAAATTTGCGATATGATTCATTTGAAAAGAATTGGAAGAAATTATCTTTAAAGAATACTAAAAATGATGTCTATATACTTGTTGCCCATCATATGAGAGACCAAGTTGAAACCATTATTCATAATATAGTAAGAGGAACTGGCGTAAAAGGACTTACGGGAATGAAAAAGCGGAGTGGATATGTTTTACGACCACTTTTAGACTTAAGAAAAGAAGATATAATAAAATATATTGATTATTATGACATACCATATGTAGAAGACTCTACAAATGAAGATATATATTATACAAGAAATTATATCAGAAAAGAAATTGTTGAGAGACTTGAAAAAATAAATAGTAGAGCAAAAGAGCATATAATTGAATTATCCAATATGGCAAATGATATTAATGAACATATTGAAAATGAAAGCAAAAAAGCATTTAATGATTTAACTCTCAACATTAGTGAAGACAAAGTAATTATTAACTTAAAAAAATTTAGACTAAGGGATAAGATTATAAAAGTAGGGGTAATAAGAGAGGCACTTAATTATCTTATAAATACATTAAAAGATATAACGAAAATAAATATGGATGATATTATTGAATTATCCAATAAAGAAAAAGGTGGACATCTTGATTTACCGTATAATATAACATTAGATAAAAAACAAAATGAATTAATACTAACAAAGAATAAAAAGAATATTAGTATGAATAGGAGAAGAAAGAAATGAGTAGAGAAATAAGAGAACTTATAAGTGAAGAGCAAATTAAAAAAAGAGTTAAAGAACTTGGACAAAAGATTACAGAAGATTATAAAGGTAAAGACATAGTGCTTGTAGGAATACTAAAAGGTAGTGTTCCATTCTTAACTTCTCTTATGTGGGAAATAGACAATCCACTTATGACAATTGATTTTATGCAAGTGACAAGTTATGGCTCTGGAACGGAGTCATCAGGTGATGTGAAGATTTTAAAAGATTTGAGTGAATCTATAAAAGACAAAAATGTATTAATTGTAGAAGATATTGTTGATACAGGTAGAACTATAGATAAATTACTTGATATGTTTAGTATACGTGGACCTAAAAGCGTAAAGGTATGTACTTTGCTGGATAAACCATCAAGAAGAGAATGTGATGTAAAACCCGATTATGTAGGTTTTGAAATAGAAAATGTATTTGTGGCAGGCTTTGGTCTTGACGATGATCAATATGTTCGCCAATATAAGTATATAGGCGAAGTAATATTTTAATAAATAGATAAGACTACTTTAGTGCCTTGTTTCATTAGTCTATTGTAAGGCATACTTTATAAGTATATTATGTGTATACTATATTTATACAATTAAGAGGAAAGATTATGAAAAAAAGTATTAAAAAACTAATTGCAGCAATTTTATGTATGGTTATGGTAATTAATAGTACTGTGCCTTATTTTGCTGAAAATAATTTAGAGTTAGGAACAGAGAGTGAGAGTTTAGCAGATTCTATTGAGCCTACTGAAACTACAACAACTGATGAAATTGAAGCAGAAGAGGATGAATCTGAATTATTTGCGGAGCAAATAGAAGATGACACAACAACTACATCAGAAGAAAAAAATGAAGAAATATTATCAACTGTAGAGAGTGAAAATGAAACTACAACTACAGAAAATGTTACCACAGAAAGTGAGTCTAATGATAATGAATCATCAAGCGACAATGAGTCATCAAGTGATAATGAGTCATCAAGTGATTCATTAGAAACAAGTACAGATGCGTCTACTTCGCAAGAAACTGATGCTTCAGTAGATTATGTAAATGACAATTCATCAAATAATATAATGCCAGAAGAAATAATTGCTACAAGTAGTGATGCTATGGATGATGCTGAAAACTTAGATAGCGACAATGAGGAAGTTTATAACGATACTAAAGTTTCAACCAAGAGTGAAGTAGAAAAAGAAATAATAGATGAGCCGCTAGAGACATCAAATGCAACTCCAAGTGAGATAAATGTTGCTACTAATAGTGAGATTTCGGATAGTGATGATAATTATGGGACAGGTTTCTTAAAACTTGATTATGAAGCACCTAAAGTTATGCCATTATTTAGAAATAGATTATTCGGAACTTCGATTCCTACTTCTTATGATTCAAGAACATTAACAAATCCTTCAAACACTGCTATGTCAATAGTGCCACCTATTAGAAACCAAGGTGGATATGAAACTTGTTGGGCATTTTCAACTATAGGAATGATGGAAATTAATGCAAGAAAAAAAGGTTTGGTTGACAATGAAAATGATGCAAACTTTAGTGAAGCAGCAGTTGCATATTTTGTATATGATGGTATGAAACAAGCGCTTGATTCTACTCAATCAGATTATGATGAATCTATAGACAAACCAGGAGTTGAAGGATATGATAAAACATATCTGTCAAGTACTAATCCAAACTTTGCAATGCGCCGTGGTAGACAAGATATCGCTGCACTTGCTATGACAAGTTATTTAGGTGCAACTGTGGAGAATGATGATACAAGGTATGAGAGTTTGGGAACTATCGTATCTAATTTTCAAAGTTCTGGTAGAGGCCTTCCAGGTAAGTATGCATTTAATAAAAATTCTGTAGTAATTAAAGATGTCAAGTTTATAAATAAAGATAATAGAGATTTAATTAAACAAGCCATTATAGATTATGGTTCAGTTGGGTTTGCATATCAGGCAAGTTCAAATTATAAACAAGTAAATGGTGAATATTATCTTTATCAAACAGGAGGCTCTGCTAATCATGCTATTATAATAGTAGGTTGGAACGATAATGTTCCTACAAGTAACTTTTTATCTTCTCCTCCAGGTCCTGGAGCATGGCTTTGTAGAAATAGTTATGGTGAAAGTCATGCAAATGGCGGATATTTTTGGTTATCTTATTATGATGGAACAATAGATGGTACTATGTATGCTATTGAGGTAATAAAAGCGGATACTTATGATTATAATTATCATTATGATACTACTGGGGAGGTTGATGCTATAACATATGGTCTTGACGTATCAGAGACTACACCTCTTAGATTTGCAAATATTTATAAAGTAAGTAATGACAATGACCAAGTTTTAAATGCTGTAAGTGTGGGGGTATATTCAACAAATTCAAGATTTAATATAAAAGTATATACAAAGGATACTGCTATGTCTCATCCTGCAGATGGAACTCTTGCTTCAACTGTAAATGCTACAACCAAAGATACATCAGGAGTATATACTATAGAATTAAATGATAAAGTATTATTAAAGAAGAATACATATTACTCTGTTATAATTGAAGGCACAGCCGGAACATTCAATACAACTGCAAATAGATTTAGTGTATATACATCTAATAAGTCTGATAGTGTAGAAACTATTCAATTTAGGAATGCAGCGGAATTAAATCAAAGTTTTTATGGAACAGGCGATATATCAAGTAGTGGCAGTTGGTCAGATATAAACACAACAAATGATTCTTCTGGACAACCATATTATAGTGTAATAGATGGAATAAACTGTGGAACAAACTATAGAATAAAAGGTTTAACCAATAAGGCGCCAGTGATAATATTTGATGGTAATGGTGGTACTGGCACTATGGAAAATCAATCACTTATAAAAAATGTTGCGACACAAATAAAGCAAAATGAGTTTACTAAAACAGGATATGTATTTGATGGGTGGATTGATGAATCAACTGGCACAACTTATGAAGATGAAGATAATATAACTGTTACAAATGATGAAACTACATTAAAAGCAGTATGGAAACTTATTTATATAGTAACTTATAATCCTGGACTTGGTACAGTTACACCATCATCTTGGACAAAAATATATGGAGATGACATTGATATAGCGACATTATCAACTCCAACAAGAATAGGTTATGATTTTGATAGATGGTACAAAGATAGTGATTTTACAGAATCATATACAGGGGATGACAGCATATATGATACAACTCACACAATAGAAATATTTGCTAAATATACACCAAAAACTTATAATTTAGTTTTGAAAAAATTGGGTGGAGAAGATACTGCTGGAGATAGTAGTGATATAAATACTACATATACATCTGGTACAGCAAAAAATCTTCCAAGCGATTTTGTAAAAGATGGTAAACCTATAGTAGGATGGTGGACTGGATATGATGGACCAAATGATGGGACAGGTACATATTCAGGTACAAGAGTTTTGATAATACCAGATAATCCTCCAGAGTATATATATAATGTAACTACTGACCCAATCACATTATATGCAAGATATGGCACACCACACACAATCACATTTGATTCTGGCGGTGGTGAAGGTGCTATGGGACCTCAAACTATTTATGAAGAAGTTGAAACTATATTAAATGGAGTAGGTTTCTATAAATCAGGGTATTCGTTTAGTGGATGGAGGTCAAATTTAGGTGCTACATATGGAAACTGCGCAAACATTGGACTTATAAATACTAATTTAACTCTTACAGCATTATGGACAAAGGATTCTAATCCTCCAGGCGGTGGCGGCGGAGGCGGGGGAGGTGGTGGAGGCGGAGGTGGTGGAGGTGGTGGAAAACTACCTGGCACAGCAACAAATCAGGTTGTAGAAACAACTACTTTAAGTGTTGATATGACACAAGTTGCAGTAAATTATACAAGTTCAGTAACTTCGACTTGGCAAGCAGATGCGACTACAGGTAAATGGCATTTGACTACTGTAAATGCACTTGGACAAATGGAAGAAGTAAAAAATGCTTGGGCATGTATTGATATGCCTGCAGTAATAAATGGGCAAACAATAACGGTAAAAGAATTTTACTATTTTAATGACAAAGGAGAAATGCTTACAGGATGGCTAACAGACAAGTCAGGGAAAAAGTATTATTTAGAAACTGCAGTAAATAGTGAGATGGGCAAGATGGCAAGAGGTTGGAAAGCCATAGGAACAGATTATTATTATTTTAATTTAGATGGAACACTATTTACCAGCGGTATTACTCCAGATGGTTACACAGTTAATGCAAATGGTGTTTGGCTTAAATAACTACATACATTATTCACAATTATATTTTATAATAATAGCATGACGAACAAAAATAAAAAATATTTAAACTTCATAATAACATTTATAATTATATTTTCTCTTTTTAATGCAACATTTTATGCAAGTGAACTTATTGATAAACAGGGAAGAGTAGTTGCAGAGATTACAAAACCAACTGCTGAATCAACTATAGATCCTGATACGATATCAGATGCTGTTAGACATATACCAAAAGCAGACACAGATTATACTTTAGGGAAGTATAAAGACTATCAAGGGCCAAGTAAAAATATTTTTTCAAAAGATACAATTTACTCTTCAACTGAATGGTCATGGGTAAATAATAATGAATGGACTTTGATTAGACATACGGCATCAATAACAGATGTAGATGAAGATAGATATGAGTTAGTTAATGATGTAAGAAAAGATAGAATGAGACTAACAATTATCGTAGGTGGAGTTGGCAAGTTTGAGGCTAAAAATGGATTTTATAAAATAGATGGAAAGACATATTACTTTGATGAAGATGGTCTTATGGTTTTAGGACCAGCATATGACAACATAGGGAATTATTATTTCTTTTCATATGAGACTGGAGAACTTATAGAAGAAAAACTAGTAAAATAGTTTAATACTATGATAAGTAGTATATAAGATAATTATAGGGGCGTATGTTTATCGCCCCTTTTATATTTCAATATAATTAAAGTCAAGCCCAAGTGCAGATAATAATTCTTTTTCTCTTGTGTGACAAGAGAAGATAATTATTTGAGTATCTATATTGTTATGTAAAAACTCTAAAGTTGATTTTAGTCTGTCATTATCATACATAGCAAAACAATCATCAAATAGTAGTGGCAATTTTTCCTTATTGAAACATATAATATCTGATATTGCAAGTCTTAAGGCAAGATATACTTGGTCTATAGTTCCAGTACTCAAACTTTCAAGAGATATTTTCTTACCTTCATAGTTTAATGTTACATTTAGATTATCATCAACATTTAAACTATCATACTTATTGTTAGTAAGTGCAGATAGATAACTACTGGTAGATTTATTTAAGTGTGTGCCAAACATTACATGTATGTCATTTGCAACATTATTGATAGTTTCTATCGCTAAATCTATACTTTCTATTTCTTTATTTATATTCTCGTTGTTGCTAATTTCTTGTTTAATCTTTTCACTTTCATTTTTAAGATTATACAATTCATTATATTTTTGCTCTACATCATACTGTAAACGTTCTTGAGATTTAATATTATCATCAACATCACTTTGATTTTTGAGCAATGTATTATTCTCATTTGTGAGAAGATTTATACGAGCCTCTGATTCATCAACTGATTTAGAAATCTTTTTCATAGAACTTATGTGCTTTTTAAATAAAAGCATATTTTCTTCGCTAACTTCATCATCATTTATGTGCTGATTAAATATGTCGGCAAGTACATCTCTAACTTCATTTGACTTATTTATATTTTGATAGTTGTTAAATAGTAGTAATATATCTCCAATTATTAGGATAATTCCTAGACATATGAATATACCTATAAGAATTATTGGGTGAAATGGAAGAGATAGTATAAATGAAGTAATGCCGGATAAAGAGTATTTTGCATTATTTACATTTAAAATTGTTGCTATATCTGGATAAGTTACCACTAAAAATAAAAAACTTAAAACTATAAAAATTATTCCAATAGTTATCAATACTACATTGATGATGCAATTAGAAAATAGTTTATTAGTATTCATTATAGGTTTATATTCAAAATAAATTTTGTTGGCCTGCTTTGACAAAGTATCTATATCTTCTTTTGAAGTAAAGCCATAACTTTCAAGCATAAGTTTTTTTTCAATGTTTTGTTGTTTTAATTCTTCAATTTCATCATTGTTTGAATTGATTTTTCTTGATTCACTTGCTTTTTTTTGTAAAAGTTCAGGCAATTTATTCTCGTAGTTTTTATTTGATAATTCTCTTTCTATTATTTTTATGTTTCCAAGTTGTTTGTTATATATTTTATTGGCATCCGATTTTAAGTTTAAGGAGATGGAATCCCTTTTATTTTTAAGAAAATTGATAGCAGAAATTATATTGATATTCATATTGCCAGATGTGTTAAGATTTGCAATAAACTTATGTAATTCATCAATTATTGATTTATCTTGAGTGGTTTTCAACTGACCTATACTTATTGTATTATCAAATGAATCTATAGATAAATTATTTAGAACTCTATGCAAATACATTTCTGGATTTATGATATTTTTATTCTTTTCAGTAAGATTTTGTATATTTAAAAAAGGCTCATCTTTGCTAAATATTCTATGTATTTGATACTCTTTACCATTGTAAGAAAAATTAAGTGTGCCTTCGTAGTTCATATTATCTCCCCAAGGAAGATATTTAGTTAAGGTATCAGATTGTGCTTTAGTCCTTTTTCTTTTCATACCAAAGAGCATAGATTTAATAAATGTGTGAGTAGTACTTTTTCCAGCCTCATTATTTCCATACACAATATTAAGTCCATCAGACAAACTGATAGACTTATCTTTAAACTTGCCAAATCCATTAATATTTATACTCTTAATTTTCATTTATTAATCTTTATTTTCACTTGTTTTTATTAGTGCATGAGTTCCAAGATATAGTGCCCTTTTTTCAATATCTGATAAATTGTCATTTCTTGAAATCATTTTTCGTATAAATGCACCTATCATATCTTGTGGATGTTCGCTTGATAGTTTTATGAAATCATATTTTGGAATTGTATTATCAGTTAGTTCTACAATTCTAATTTTTTCATCAAAGATATCTCGTGTAATCTCTATATCAGGATTTCGATATCCAGTTATTTTGATTTTGAATATATTATTAAGTCCATATCGAATAGTTTCATTCATAACTATTTCTGATATATCTTCTTCGCTATTTGAACCATTTATCTTTATATTGACTGGGATATAAGAAACTTTGGACATCTTCTCAAATCGAATGTTATGGGCTCTTTTTGTATTTGGATTTATTTCACCAATAATTATTCCGTGGTCACCTATGTCATTACTATCAAGCGGCTCTATGCTGCCAGAGTAATATGCCTTGCCATCAATCAATACTTCATAGTTATGCTTGGAACCAAGAGCGATATAAGAATAGTTTTTATCATCAAGTTTATTTATGTCAAATGGAGTGTGATTTTTATCACCACCATATGCAAGCAAAATATGTATATAATTGTCATTTTCAGGTGTTATAGAGTTGATTATAGGAGTAGTATCTTCAAGGGAATAATATGAGAATCCGTGAATTACTACAAGTTTATTACTGACTTTAAAAGAATATTCTGTTTTGTCAAGAAAATAATACACATTATCAGCAAACTTATAATTTAGCACAAGCGAATTAGATTTTATGTGGTCTGAACTTCCAGCAATGATTATAACTTTTATGTCGCTAATAGTCTTAAATAAATCATTTACAAAATTAAGTTCTTCGGTTAAAGGCTGATGATTAAATAAATCACCTGAAATAAGGAGAAAGTCAATTTTCTCCTCCTTACATTTTTTTATAACATTTGCAAATGTCTCTTTTATATCAAGTGCTCTATCATCTGACCAAAACATAGTAGTGTCAGGAGACATGCCAATGTGTATGTCTGACATATGAATAAACTTCATACTATATGTCGCAATTTCCTACAGTTCTTGGATATGGTATAGCATCTCTTATATTTTGAACACCAGTTACATACATAACAAGTCTTTCAAAACCAAGACCAAATCCTGAATGAACAGTTGAACCATATTTTCTTAAATCAAGATAGAAGCCATAGTCGTCAAGATTTAGATTTTGGTCTTTCATCTTTTGTATAAGTGTGTCATAGTTGTCCTCTCTTTGAGAACCACCAATTATTTCTCCTATGCCTGGTACAAGACAATCGACAGCGGCTACAGTCTTACCATCTGAATCAAGTTTCATATAAAATGCTTTTATTTCTTTTGGGTAGTGAGTGACAAATACTGGTTTTTTAAATAATACTTCTGTTAAATATCTCTCGTGTTCAGTTTGTAAATCTGCTCCCCAAGAAACTTTATATTCAAATTTATCATTGTGTTTTTCAAGTTCTTTAACTGCATCAGTGTAAGTAATAACTCCAAATTCTGAATTTACTACATGATTCAATCTTTCAAGTAGGCCTTTGTCAAAAAAGTTGTTGAAGAATTGCATTTCTTCAGGTGCATTATCAAGAACATATTTGATTACATATTTAAGCATTCTCTCGGCAACATCCATATTGCCTTCAAGGTCAGTGAATGCCATTTCAGGTTCTATCATCCAAAATTCTGCAGCGTGTCTTGCAGTGTTTGAGTTTTCTGCTCTAAATGTAGGACCAAAAGTATAAATATTTTTAAATGCCTGTGCAAATGTTTCGCCATAAAGTTGACCACTGACAGTTAAGTTAGTAGGTTTGCCAAAGAAGTCCTCGGTAAAATCTACATTTCCATCTTTATTAGGAACATTTTTTAAGTCAAGTGTAGTAACTTGAAACATTTCCCCAGCACCTTCACAGTCAGAGCCAGTAATTATTGGTGTATGAACATATATGAAATCATTTTCTTGGAAGAATTTGTGGATGGCATAAGCAAGCATAGAACGTACTCTAAACACGGCTTGAAAAGTATTTGTTCTTGGTCTTAAATGATTTATAGTTCTTAAAAATTCCAAAGTGTGTTTCTTTGGCTGTATAGGATAAGTTTCATCACAAGGACCATTTACAAAAACACTTGTAGCGTGAAGTTCAAATGCCTGTTTAGCATCAGGTGTAGCAACTACTTCGCCTTCAACAGTTATAGCACATCCTACATTTAGTTTGGCAATATCAGCGAAATTAGTAAGTTTTTCATCGTAAACAATTTGTAGATTCGAAAAAATAGTTCCATCGCTTAATACGATGAACCCAAATGTTTTAGAATCTCTATTTGTTCTAATCCATCCAGTGACAGTTATATTTTTCCCTATATATTTGTCACTTTCTTTGAATAATTCTCTTAAATTAATTGATTTTCCCATAAAAACCCACCTTTTATATAAAACATAACAAAAAAACACTTCATAGTAGAAGGCTTTTTATCTATATATTATATATTATAGAGCATTTTTTCGCAAGGGCATTTAAGCCATAAAAACTCAATTTGTGTTTTAAATATTTCTAAAGAAATTGCCATTTTTACTCTGCAAACAAAAGTTTCATCAAAATTACAATTTTTTATTGACAAAAATATAATATTTGATATAAGATAAGTATGTTAGTTTTGATGTATTATTATAGTTAATTAAGCAACAGTCTTAAAGTTCTGTTGAAATAGATAATACAAAGAAAACTGAATATAGTAATTTCAGCAGACTATAAGACTTTATAGTTTATTTTTGTTACAAAAAAAACGGAGGAAAAGATATGGTAAAAGTTTTAAGAAAGATAATGTCAATTATCTTAGTGTTTTCTATGACAATTAGCTTGATAATTGTATCATATGCCGAAGAGTTAAGTAGCGAAAATGCGGCAGCAGAGAGCACGGCTATAAGTGGTTCTTCAGATATTGCAGAAAGTACTATTGAAGAAAATAGTGGTGACTTTAATAATTTAGAATCCTCCAATGATAGTTTTGAAAATGAAGAAACTGTTGTAGTTGAAACTGAACCAGAAGAAGATGAAACACATACTTCAAGTAGTGAATATGATTTCATTGAAGAGACAAGTAGCGGACAAAGTATAAATGATTATGAGAAAGAGGCGCTTGAGAAAATAAATGAGATTATAGAGAGTAGTGACTTAGAAAATAGCGAGACAAACGAAGAAGAAACATCAAATATTTTAGAGAGTGTACTTGATGAAGTCATAAATAAAAACATAGAAGAAAGTGAATCAGTAGTAGAAGAAATATCAACTGAAGAAACTCTGATAGTGGAGTCTACAATAGAAGAAGTTACATTAAATACTAATGACATAGCAACAATTAGTGAAATAGCAGAACTCCAAATTGAAAATACACCATTGCTTAATGAGGTATTATTTGGCACCGGCAATCATCCATCAACAGCAAGCCCAAGTGTAGTTATACATTCAACATATGATAGGTACGAGATATACACAGGTGAAAATGCTGGAACAGTTCGTATATCTGATGACAATGGAACTTATTATAATGGTAACACAAATGTCAAAGTCATAAGAGATATGATGGATAGTAGTGGTAATAGTCCTATATTATTAAACCTTGCAAACAATGTGCAGTTCTTTGACTTTGATAGCAGTAATGATAACTATGTGTTATTACCTAATGGCTTTGTAGAAGATTTAGTTGCGAGATATAGTGGGAACGGATATCTAAATCCTCAAGGAATAAATTTACTTGACCATATAGAAGTCCGTTTAGAATTTAACAATACTGATTTAGGAAATTATGACTTATTTGAATACGGAGTTCTCTATTATCTAAGTTGCTATGAAGGGGTCTTAGGGGAATATTACTATTATGACCCTAATACAACTAATATAGATAGAGCAGCGAGCTTTTATGTAAATAATAGAATAATGAATAGGACATATAATATAGTGTCAGAGTATTATTATAAATCGCCAAGCGGAGAGCAACTTTCATTTAAACCTACATGGGTACTAAACTCTGACAATTTAACAGGAGCAAATAGAGAGAATTATGCAAAGCAATGGGTTAACTTTCCATATTTTCTAATAAAGACAGGAGAAAAATACTGGAATCTAAGAGATAGTATAGAACAGAGCACATATCTAAGTGAA
>JAGBKB010000009.1 GCA_017934175.1 Lachnospiraceae bacterium
AAACACCTCGACAAATCAAAATTTGCTATAAAAGAAGCGATGGAAAATGTATTGAAAATAAAAATACGCAAAAAGGAGTATTTATGCAAAATGATTTTGAAAAACAGGCAGAAATAGTACTTTATCATACCGATAATAGCGATGTATCAATAAATGCTTTGATAAAAGACGAAACTATATGGATTACCCAAAAAGCAATGGGGGAGATATTTGGTGTAGAAAAAGCAGCAATTTCCAAGCATTTGAAGAATATTTATCATGAAAAAGAACTTAATGAAGAGTCAACTGTTTCCAAAATGGAAACAGTTCAAAAAGAGGGTAATAGAAACATAAAAAGGACACAAAGTTTTTACAATTTAGATGCAATAATTGCTGTAGGGTATAGGGTTAATTCTAAAGAAGCCACCAAATTTCGTATATGGGCAACATCAATATTAAAAGAGTACATAAAAAAAGGATTTATTTTAAATGATGAAAAACTGAAAAATGGGTCTAATATATTTGGAAAAGATTACTTTAAAGAGTTACTAGAGCGAATTAGATCAATTAGGGCCAGTGAAAGAAGAATATGGCAACAAATAACAGATATTTTTGCTGAGTGTAGCATTGATTATGATAAAAATTCTGATATAACCAAAGAGTTTTATGCAACAGTGCAAAATAAGTTCCATTATGCTATAACTGGTAAAACCGCTTCAGAGATTATTGTAGAAAATGCAGATCATAGAAAAGAACATATGGGACTTACAACGTGGAAGAACTCGCCTGATGGACGAATATTAAAATCTGATACAATCGTAGCAAAAAACTACTTGCAGTTTGATGAAATAAAAAAGTTAGAGAGATTAGTATCGGGATATTTTGATTATATAGAGGATATAGTTGAGAGAGAAAATACTTTTACAATGAAGGAATTTGCTTTAAGTGTGAACGAATTTATCAATTTCAGAAAATATGATGTGCTAAAGGATAAAGGAAAAGTTACTCGTGAAGAAGCTAACAGAAAAGCATTTAGTGAGTATAACATTTTCAATAAAACTCAAAAACTTGACTCGGATTTTGATAAATTTATTAAAAATAATAAACTGAATTAAATAGGAAGGTATTATGGGAAATTTTAACGAAGATAATACAATAGAAAAAATGACAGTTTTAACATTAGGAACTAAAGGGTGGAAATATGTTGCACCAGAAGACTTAAAAAGAGAGCAAAGCGAAGTACTTGTTGAATCAATGCTGAAAGAAGCACTTATAAGGTTAAATCCAGAAATAAAAGAAGAGCCTTCAAGAGCAGATGAGGTTATTTACAAAATAAGAAGTTTGATACTTTCATGCCAGGCACATGATTTAGTGACTTATAATGAATTGTTTAAAAAATTAGTTTTTGAGAATAATTCTTTTCCTTTTGGCGAAAACGGAAGAATGGTTCCAATAAAGATTTTTGGAACCACAACAAAAGAAGAATTGGCATTAAACGAATATGTTGTTACTGAACAATGGATTTATCCTATGAGTAATGGCGGTAAAAGGCTAGATGTTGTGTTACTTGTAAATGGGATACCTATGGTAATTGGGGAATTAAAAACACCAGTAAGAAGTGCAATTTCTTGGGCTGATGGAGCAAGTGATATTTTAGATTATGAGAAAAGTATACCACAAATGTTTGTTACAAATGTTCTAAATTTTGCTACGGAAGGAAAGTGTTTTAGGTATGGTGCAATCAATGCTCCTATAAATTTGTGGGGACCATGGCATACATCAGAAAATAAGAATGAAGGAACTTTGGCTGATGTAAAAGCTATGATTGAAGATATGTTAACACCAGAAAGAGTGATGGACATTTTTCAATTTTTTACATTATTTGCTACAGACAAAAAGCATAGAAAATACAAAATAATAAGTAGATACCAACAATATGAGGGAGCGAATGCAATAGTAGAAAGAGTTATTAATGGTTATCCTAAAAAAGGTTTGATATGGCATTTTCAAGGTTCGGGAAAGTCACTCTTAATGGTATTTGCAGCAGAAAAACTTCGTATGATGCCAGAGTTAAAAAATCCTACTGTTGTTATAGTTGATGATAGAATAGATTTAGAGACACAAATAACAGCAACTTTTAATGCATCCGATATACCAAATTTAACTAGTGCGGGTACTAAAGAAGAGTTAATATCATTTTTTGAAGGAGATATGAGAAAAATTTTAATTACTACTATTTTTAAGTTTGGTGAAGTGGATAAGATGCTTAATGACAGGGCAAATATAATAGTAATGGTAGATGAAGCACATAGAACGCAAGAAGGAAATCTTGGCGAAAAGATGAGATTAGCTCTTCCAAATGCATTTTTCTTTGGGTTAACGGGAACACCAATTAATAGAATAGACAGGAATACTTTTAATACTTTTGGAGCGATAGAAGATAAAAGTGGATATATGAGTAAGTATTCTTTTTCTGATTCTATAAGAGATAAAGCAACATTACCACTTCAGTTTGAACCAGTTCCTATTGATATGCATATAAATCAAGAAGCAATAGACGAAGAGTTTGATCAAATGACAAAGAACTTGTCAAATGAACAGAAAAAGGAATTGTCTAAGAAAGTAAATATAAAAGCTATATTTTATGATCCAAAGAGAATAGAAAAAGTATGTAAACATATAGTAAAACATTTTAAATCAAAAATTGAGCCAAATGGTTATAAAGGTCAGATAGTTTGTTATGATAGAGAGTGTTGTATAAGATACAAAGAAGAAATAGATAAATTAATGGATAAAAATGAATCTACAGTTGTTATAGATACTAATAATGATAAAGAAGATAGATTTAAGCAATATAGAAGAGATAGGGATGAAGAAGGAAGAGTACTTGACCAATTTAGAGATTCAAACAATCCACTTAAATTAGTAATAGTAACTTCAAAATTATTAACAGGCTTTGATGCACCGATATTACAAGTAATGTATCTTGATAAACCTATGAAAGATCATACATTGTTGCAGGCGATATGTAGAACTAATAGAACATATGATAATGGTAAGAATTATGGTTTGATAGTTGATTACACAGGTATTTTTGATAATGTAGCAAAAGCATTAGATTTTGATGAAAACACGATGAGAAAAATTATTACTAATATTAACGAAGTTAAAAAACAACTTCCAGCGATATTAAAAAAGTGTTTAAGTTATTTTATCGGTGTTGACAGAAGTATTGAAGGTTTTGATGGACTTATGGCTGCTCAAACATGTTTGCCTACTAACAAAGAAAAGGATGCATTTGCTGCTGACTATAGGGTGTTAAATAAAATTTGGAATGCTATTTCGCCTGACGATTTTTTAATAGATTATAAAGATGATTATAGATGGATTTCTAATGTTTATGAGTCAGTTAAACCGGTTGATGGTACAGGAACATTAATTTGGAATACATTGGGACCAAAAACTATAGAATTGATACATAATAATATATCAGTCTCAGATGCAAAAGAAGATGAAGATATTTTAACGCTTGATGCAGATTTGATAGATACTTTTATTGAAAAAAATGGCAGTGTTGAAAAGGCTGCAAAAAAAATTGAAATAAGCATAGTTGCTAAAATATTGAGTCATAATAGTGAAGGTAAATATAAAAAACTCGGAGAAAAATTGGAAGAACTGAGACAAAAGCATGAGCAGGCATTACTTACAAGCATTGAATTTTTAAAGGCGTTGCTTGAATTAGCAAAAGAAGTTGCAAATGCAGAAAAAGAAGTTGTGCCTGAAGAAGAGCAGGATAAAGGAAAAGCGGCACTTACAGAATTGTTTAATGGGGTAAAGAATACTTCAACGCCTATAATTGTTGAGAGAATTGTGAAAGATATAGATGAGTTAGTAAGAGTGATAAGATTTGATGGCTGGCAAAACACAACTGCTGGCAAGCAAGAGGTAAAAAAAGCTTTAAGAAGTATAGTATGGATAAAGTACAAAATAAAAGATGTTGATGTGTTTGAAAAAGCCTATAAATATATTGAGGAGTATTATTAATGAATGTTAAAGTGAAAGAATAGAAATAAAAGATTATAATACTTAGGATGGAAAGAGAATACTAAAAATATAAATATTGTTAAATAGAAATAAAACAACAATTAATATGAATAGAAGTATGATCAAAAGTAATGAAAAAGGGAAAATGATTCTAATATTTGAGAGAAATGATATAACAAAGATTAAGGTTGATGCAATAGTGAATGCAGCAAATAATACTTTGCTTGGAGGAGGAGGTGTGGATGGAGCCATACATAGGGCAGCAGGACCAGAACTTTTAGAAGAGTGCAAAACTCTTGGTGGTTGTGAAACAGGAAAAGCAAAAATTACAAAGGGGTATAATCTCCCATCAAAATATGTTATCCATACAGTAGGACCTATATATGTTGATGGAAAGCACAATGAGGAAAAAATGCTAAAAAGTTGTTATATATCATGTCTTAATATAGCAAAAGAATATAAACTCAAGTCTATAGCATTACCATTAATATCTGCTGGTGCATATGGTTATCCAAAAGAAGAAGCATTTGATGTTGCAGTAAAAACTATAAAAGATTTTTTTAAAAATGATGACTATGATATAACGGTAAAGATAGTTCTTTTTGGATAATATTCATATTTGGTTAATTGTTTAGCAGACAAAGAAGACATATCAAAAGTATATGGTGCTGTATCAAAGAAAGTAAGTATGACAAGAAATGCAGTTAGAAATATGAAGTCATCAAATTGCTGCCTTCGCTCAATAACAGCCGATTATGAAAAGAGAAGTAAGAAAAAGAAATAGATAGAAAAAAACGATGACTATGATATATTATAAAACAGTAGGGTCAAAAGTGACCCTACTGTTTTGATATAAAAAAGTGTAACAATCACTCATAAATTAGTTATAAAAAGTGTATAAGTACTCTTGATTTTAAGATAATAAAATCAGCGGTGACTTTTCAAAATAAATGCGAAATTAGTTCATTTTATTGAAAAAAGTAGAAATTTATTGTATTATTTATATGTAAGTAGTACTTTTTGTTTGCAAACGTTATAGGTAATTTGAGTATTAAAGCCTAGTTTTGCTAGATCTTTCGTTTTTCTGGAGGTTTATATGTTAAATGTTTTTAAAGGAAAAATAGCAATATTATTAGTCGTTTCAATGGTATTTTCAAATGCTGGAATGATGACTTTTGCTTTATCAGTTGATGATGTGGTGAGTGCTGCAAGTATTGCTAATGGGAATAATACTCATAATTATTATGAAGGAAATATATTAAAAGATAAAATTGAAGGTGATGATGTAGGGGCGAGCGACTTCGTAGGGGCGAGTTATGCGAGCCATGATGATGAAGAACCAGAAGAAGATGCGACAATTGAAAGTTCTAATAATGATGAGAGTGATAGTAATGATTTTTATGAATCTACTGTGGAAAATAGTGAAAGTATTGACAGCATAGATAGTAGTGAAAATAGTGAAGATATTTTCGAAAGTGACAAAAGTGAAAGTAATGAGACAAATAAAGTAGAAGAGGGTGATCCTACAAGTGCAGGCATTGAAGATGGAACAATTGATTCAATTAATGAAAGCGAACGAGTAGATGATAGTTCAACAAGTCCAAATGAAGATTCAAGCGATCCTAACGATGATAGCAACTTTGTAGAGACGAGCAACTCTGTGGAGACAAGCGATTTTGTAGAGACAAGTAACTCTGTAGGGGCGAAGCACCGCGAGCCTGCAGCAACTACTTCTGACATTGCTCCAAGCGAAGATCAAAATGAAACTGATGAAGAAAAATTAAATAATGATGTTGCAACAAATAGTGATGCGGATGAAAAAGATAAAGAGAATATTAATTTATCAACTGTCAGTGAAGTTGCAAATAATAATTTAATAGCAACAGATTCGGAATTTGTAAAAACTGTTTTAGAAGAGGAATTATCAACTGCAAGTGAAGCTTTAGAAGTAAATGAATCTACCAAATCAGATATAATTGCATTAGAAGATGTCTTATCAACTAAAAGTTCAGCCAGTTTATTTGGTGACACTGATAAATATATATTACCTGCAAATTGGACAAAAGGAAGTGGCATTACTAAAAAACGTATTGATAAAATTGAGATATTATACTATGGGAAAGATGCACCTGAATGGTATAATATTTCATGGAATATTGAAGGTAGCAACGGGCTTAGAGCATATAAAAAATCGTCATATATATATATATATGGGCATCAGAAGATAAAGATATTTATTTAGCGCCTAATGCTTCATATACTTTTAGCGGTGATGAAGAAGACAGGTTTTCAGTACTTACTAGTATAGATGGTCTTGATCATATTTATACTAGTGATACAACTAATATGTCACATATGTTTGACGGGGCGAGTAGTCTTTTAAGTATAGATGCTACAAATTTTGACACAAGAAATGTAACTGATACATCATACATGTTTAATGCTTGTAACAAATTGCGTTACATATATGCAACCGATCTTTTTAATGTAAGTAATGTAACAAATTCAGAGGAGATGTTTAGAGATTGTGTAAGTTTAAAATCAAAAGAGATGAATGGTGACTTTGATGAATTAGTATACGATGCAACTAAGACAGATAAAGAGAGAGCATTTTGCAAGGTTGCTTTTGACATAGACTACGGTGGTTCACTTCGTAGAAAATATAACAACAATGGATACTTTACCGATAATAACTATAGGATTACAGGCAATTGGTTTGATGGTATCACATGTGGCAATAAAGATGACGTTATAACTATTAGATTTGATAAGTATAATGATCCTATACCATCTGGCACAAAATACATTTTGCCAGATTCATATGGACTCGCCGTATACTATGACAATGCAACTGCTACTTTCCATCCTGATAAAGATCGACCTATTTATATGAATGGCGGAGATGATTCACGATACTTTGCAGATTTTTATAATCTTACAAGTTTTGAAAACTTAAATTATCTAGATACAAGCCATGCTGCCACTTTTAAATATGCTTTTGCAAGTTTAAGAAGTCTTGAAACTATTGATGTGTCAAGCTTTGTTACAAACCACATAACAAGTTTATATGGTGTGTTTGAAGGTTGCACAAACTTAAAAGAGATTATTGGCATAGGCAAATGGGACACAGGTTGGGTTTGGGTTAGCCCTTTTGCTTTTAAAAACTGTAGTAGCCTTAAAGAATTGGATTTAGGAAACCTGTATTATCATATATACGATACTACTGAGATGTATAATTTTTGCACAAACCTAGCAACTATTTACATAAACAACCGAAATTTTTCAGCCATTGCACAAAGTAGTAATAATATGTTTAATCGTTGCGATAGTTTAATTGGTGGACAAGGAAGTAGGCTAACATGGGGAACTCAAACTAACTTTTGGAGTGCACAGATAGATGGTCTTTTTGGTCGGTCTGGATTTTATACTGAATATAGATTAGTTTTTAGACCAGGTTGGTATGAACCAGAAGAGAATAACTATCCTGCTAGTGACATAACTGAGATCACTTTCCTAGATAAAGGAGATCCTACACCTATAACTTATGACTCAACTTGGGAACTGCCAAAAAGTTTTGGTCTAGTTGCTTATCGTGTAGGCTCTAAAGTCTATATACATAGAAGTAATGATCTAGAACTATATCTACCTACAAATATTAGATATCTATTTAGTAATCCTGATCCTGCACTTCAGTTTACAAGTCTAGAAAAAATTGTAAACTTAACTTCACTTAACGCTATCGTAGTAGATGATGCAGATCATATGTTTGATGGTGCAAGTAGTTTAAGAGAGATAGACTTATCAAATTTCTTTACTGAAACTTTAAGAAATACTAGATACATGTTTGCTAGCTGTAGTAATCTTGAAACTATAAAGGCATCCAATATCTTTACCTTAGACGAAGTAGGAAGTCGCTGCGAAAATATGTTTGATGGATGCACTAGTCTTGTAGGAAAAGACTTGAGTGGCAACGAAGGAACTGGCACTTATTCTCGCTACAGTGAATCAAATCCAAAAGATACAACTTGTGCAAAGATAGAAGAAAACTATGGAGATAATCACGGATATCTTACTGATGGCAACTATACCATTAATATGGATTGGAACAAAGATACAGATGATAATGTAATAATTGATAAAGCAAATGTAACTAAAATAACTTTTAAGAAAGGTGGGGATGCACCTAGCACTTACGATGATACATATTTTATAAAAGGTGGAAATGGGCTAGAGGGATATATTGTAAATGGCACAGAACTTATAATATACGCAAGAAATAGAAGAAGGACAATATATCTTACAAGAAATGCCAAAAACATTTTCAAAGATACTACTTCTCTTACGGCGATGGACTCATTTAATAATGTGTCAACAGAAAAAACAGTTGATATGACAGGACTTTTCCACAATGCAAGATCTCTTACAAGTATTGATCTAAGCAACTTCAATACCAATCGTGTTGCTAGTATGTCATATATATTCTGTGGTATGAACTCACTCACTAGTCTTGACTTAAGTAGATTCAATACTAGTCTTATAGAAGACATGTCACATATGTTTGATGGAGCTTCTTCTCTTACAGCTCTTGATGTAAGCAGTCTTGATACAAGCCATGTCACAGATATGTCCTATATGTTTAAATCTATGACAAACTTACAGAATATTGATGTAAGTACTTTTGTTGTATCACAAAGACCTAAACTTGAAGGTATGTTTGCTGAAATGGACTCAATAGAATTTCTTGACTTATCAACTTTTTCAGGCGGACTTCCAGATGATCCATTTAGCTTTAATAATACATATAAGATGTTTGAAGGTTGTGATAAGCTTAAAATTATAGATATTACTTATTTTAGCGCTAACTGGGGTGCAAACGCTGGATATATGTTTATAAATCTCCCAGAGCTTACAACTATATACTGTAAATATAACTGGAGCGCAGCTCAGTCTGGCACATTAATGTTTTACAATTGCCCTAATCTTGTTGGTGGCGAAGGGACATCATATGCTGCACGTGGAGAACAAGATAGAACCTATGCGCGACCAGATAAATATGGTGGAGATCCTATCAAGTTAGGATATTTCACTGCACCGGTTTGTAGGCTAACTAAAGGATGGTATGTTGGATCTGGTCTTGATCCAGAGCAAATTACGAGCGTAACTATACATAGTTATGATCCAGGATATTCAGGTCCTGTATATGACATACCTTATTCAAATGGTCTTAAAGGTAGAAAAGTTGATGGCGGAACAGATATATCTATATTTCCAATAGAATCTGGCAGAGGCATAACTTTGGGAACAAGTGCAGCATATCTTTTTAGTAGTGAAATACATAAGTTTACATCTCTAACAAGCGTAACAGGTTTTGAGCATGTATACTCAGGTAACTTAGTTACTACTTCCCACATGTTTGACGGAGCATCAGCACTTACGAGCCTTGATCTTAGATCCCTTAACGTAAAAAGCGTTACCAACATGAGTTATATGTTTAATGGCACATCAGCACTTACAAGTCTCAATACAAGTAACTTTGATGTAAGAAATGTAAATGATATGAGTTATATGTTTAGTGAAGCTTTTTTATTAACTGAACTTGATTTTACAAATTTTGATACAAGAAGTTTAATTAACACAAGTTATATGTTTAAAGGATGCACAAATCTTGCTACCATAAAAGTAACTGATGATTTTGATATGTCTGGTGTCTTATATAGTGAAAATATGTTTGATGGTTGTACTAGTCTTTGGGGAAAGGATATTGACAGACTTGACGGAGATGGCACATATTCACGTTATAATGAATCTAATCCAAAGGATAAGACTCTTGCTATCATAGAAGAAAATTATTATGAGCATCACGGATACTTTTCTGATTATAACTACAGACTTAAGCCTGGTTGGTATTATGCTGACGGCACAATAGATGCTCCTGATTCTCCAGAAAATATTAGTAAAATTATTTTCGCTTCAACAAGTTCTGCAGAGCCTACTACTTATGATGAAACTTGGGATGTATATAATGGTAATGGTCTTAAAGGATATAGACAAGGTAGCACTGTCACAATATATGCACCTACGACAAGGACAATTTATGCAAGTAAGAACTCACTAAGATTATTTGCAAACTCAACCTATATGTCTCCTAATTTCAGCAAGAGTTTTGGTTGGAGTTGTGGTGGCGTTGAATTTGAAAACTTATGGATGTTAAATACAAGTAAGGTTCAAGATTTCTTTGGTGCTTTTAAGTATGTAGAGTTTAAGCCAGGAACTGTAAGTTTTGAAACTTTTGATACAAGAAGAGTAACTAACTTCTCAAATATGTTTGGTCAAGGCCCACTTATTGTTTCAAGTGGAGATGTTCCTAGTCCTCCAGGTGCGGAACTTTTTGGCCATAATGAAAATGTTGATTTAGACATTTCATCTTTCAATACCAGCAGTGCATCAAACCTAATAGCAATGTTTAATAATGCTGGCTTTAAATCTATAAAACTAAATGATAATTTAGTTAATTCAAGTGCAAGAAGTATTAAATCTATGTTTGCCTATGCATATAATATTGACAGCATAGATGTAAGAAATTTTGATATTACATCACTTGAAGGCAACGGCATAGAATATTTATTCTTAGGTTGTAAAAAACTCGTAGAACTTGATCTATCAAAGATGGATACACGCAATATAGGAAGCTACGAGGGGCTATTTGTAAATTGTGAAAACCTTGAAAGAATATATGCATCTTCTAGATGGAAAGAAATATCTGGCGTAAGCTATAATGTATTTACTGGATGCAATAAACTTGCTGGCGATGCAGGAAGTACTAAGGCAAGTATAGCTGAGATCACATCAGAATATGAAAGTAATTCAGATAGATTTGCAAGAGTAGACTGTGGTATAGAGGATGCGGACTATGCAGGACTATTCTATGATACTGATTATGTTTTAAAACCAGGTTGGTACAAATACTTAAATTCAAGTCATAACTATAACCCAAGAAGTTTAAGACGAATTAAGTTTGTGCCTTATGGTGAAGCCATTATGAGTAATCCTGATTACGATTGTGAATTACCGGATTCATTTGGCCTTAGAGCTCGTAGAAAAGGCGGGGACGTAGAGATATATGGATATGAGAATAATGGCATAAGAGCTGCTGAAAATAGTAAGGCCTTATTTTCTGATGTAGATAGATATCAGGAAAGCATATGGGTTGATGATTATGGCATGCGAGAAGTAACAGTTATTGAGAACTTAAATTTATTAAGTACAACAAAAGTAAGAAACATGGAAGGAATGTTTGCAGGCCTTGGAAGAGTTGCAACTCTTGATTTATCTAATTTTGACACTCGCAAAGTAACAAGAATGAATCATATGTTTTATGATATGTATTACGTAAGTTCACTTGACTTAAGTTCATTTGACACATCAAAAGTTGGCAATATGTTCGCCATGTTCCATGGAGATAGATATCTTTCATATCTTAACCTAAGTAGTTTTGACACATCAAATGTAATTACTATGCGTAATATGTTTTATGCAATTGGTAATAAGATAAGTTATGCACATATAATAGGCCTCAATAGATTTAATACTTCAAAAGTAAAAGATATGGCAGAGATGTTTGAATATTCTCATATATATGGTGAAGATTTAGATCTAACAAGTTTTGACACTTCTAAAGTAGAAGATATGCAATCTATGTTTGCGGCATCAGTTACTGACAACAGAGAACTAGATTTAACTAGTTTCAATGTGTCAAAAAATAGAAGATTTGATCATATGTTCCAGTGGTCAGGTTACAGAACAATTTATGCATCAGATGCATTTAGGTTAAACTATTTCGTTAATCCTTATTCAGAATACATGTTTGCTTATACCAATTACCTTGTTGGTGAAAAAGGTTTTAGAGGACAAGGTGGAGATGGTCAGCGTGCCCGCATTGATGGAACGGACGGTATGCCAGGATATTTTACAAGAAGTAGATATGTGCTCGCTCCTAATTGGTATGAAAAATTACAGCATGCAAATCTTAATAATATTAAAAAGATAACTATAACTACGCACGATCAAACACCTCCTTCAACTTATATAGAAAAAGTTAAAGCTAAAAATGGTTATGGACTTGAAGTTTACTACTATATGGATGGAACTGATGAGGCAATAGAGATACATGCACCAGAGAATAAGGCTATTCATCTTTACTATAAACCTGAATATCTATTTAGCGGAGACACTGCAGATAAAAAGTTTACATCACTTACCACAATAGAAAATTTTGATAAAGTAGGAACATATTTAACTACAAGTACTGTACATATGTTTGATGGTGCAAGTTCACTACAATCTATAGACCTTACGAATCTTGATACTAGAGAAGTGACAGATATGAGTAACATGTTTGATGGTGCAAGTACTTTACAAGAAATTGATCTTATGAATTTTGAAACTACAACTGTAACTAATATGAGCTATATGTTCAATAATTGTTCATCCCTAATCACTATAAAAGCATCAGATGATTTTGATGTAAGTAATGTAACTGATTCTGATGATATGTTTAATGGTTGTACAAATCTTAGTGGCAAAACTATTAGTAGAAATGTCATTACTAACTTTGATCCTACAAAAGTAGACATAAGTATGGCAGTGATAGAAGAAAACAGAGATGAACATCATGGTTATTTATCTGACTACAATTATGCATTTGCTGGAGACATTAATAATTGGTCTCAGACGGTTATAGGATTAGATTCGAGTAATATTACTAAACTTACATTTACACATAATGATAGTGATATACCTGCAAGTATAGAAGCAAGTGGAACGAGAGATGAATTTAATGGCCTTATGATGTATAAGACAAATGGCACAGAAGTGGTATTGTATGCTAAGAAGAACAGACCAATTTATACTCGCAATTCTGCTAATAATTTGTTTGGTACATATCTAGGATCATTGACAGAGGTAAATAATATAGATCTTTTAGATACAAGCAAATCTACTAGTGCTGAAAATATGTTTGAGAATTGGCATGCTAGCACAGTAAGTATATGCGATTTTGAATTTAATAATTTAACTAGCACATATGCTATGTTTAAGGATGCACATTTAGAAAAATTTGATTTTAATGGTGCGAGTTTTGAAAACATAGAAAATGCAAGAGCTATGTTTAGCAGACAATCAACTAGTGCATATACTCAAATCGATGAGTTTGATATAAGTGGCATAAACTTTGGACCTAGTTTTAAATATGTTTCAGATATGTTTTCTGGCAGAAAAGAGATTAAAGCGATAAAAGTATTAGATAAATTAAATGGTGTCTTAGAAACAAATGGTATGTTTAAAGACTGCGAATTATTAGAAGAGCTTGATTTGTCTACTTGGGATACATCAAGTGTAAGTAATATGCAAGAAATCTTTAAAAATTGTATTAACCTGAAGTCTATATATGTGTTAGACAAATTTGATGTGACAAATGTAACTAGTGATACTGATATGTTTGACAATTGTGCTGTCTTAGAAGGTGGATCTGGTACAAAATATATTGATACTATAACTACTGACCCAAGTCATGCAAAAGATAAAAAATATGCTTGCATAGATTATGGACCTGCAAGTGCAGAGCCCGGATACCTAACTTATAAGGTATATCAATTTGATGAAAATTGGTATCAAGATACAACATTCCCAAGTACTGGTATTAAAGAGATTACGATACTTAGATATGGTGAAAACCCACCTACAAATTATAGCAGTATGTGGAATATTCCTAATTCAAGAGGATTAATAGGGTATAGAAAAGGTGATATTGCATATATTTATGCACCAAATAACATGGATATTTATACTGCAGCAAATGCTTCAAATCTATTTGGTACAAATCCATACCCTAAGTTCTCGAGTGTTGAAAAGATTAATAATTTTGAATATGTGAATACAAGTATGACAAATGATATGTCACATATGTTTGACTCTTGTTTTAATCTTACATCAGTTAATTTATTGTATATGAATACAAGCAGAGTAACTGATATGAGTTATATGTTTAACTATGTACAAAGAATAGACAAACTTTCATTGAATTCATTTGACACGGCAAATGTAACAAATATGTCAAGTATGTTTGCGAATTGTGAAACGCTTACTACAATATATGTATCAGAAAAATTTGCGACTGCATCAGTTGTGTTTGATATTGATATGTTTAGTGATTGTGATAGACTTGTAGGTGAGAAAGGAACAACTCGTGCAATAATAACTGAAATAGATCCAAGCCATGTTGATGACAAAACTTATGCTTGTATAGATACTGACACAAGTCCAGGATATTTTACTTATAAGGATGCACCACCACCTGTGCCACCAACACCACCAACCCCACCAACACCAACCCCACCTTATACACCATCTGGTGGAGGTGAAAGAAGTGGAGGCGGAGGAGGAGGTGGAAGAGGAACAGGTGGACCACTTGTTAATCAAGCACCATCAAAGATTAGCATAAATACTGTAAAGACAATTAAAGATGCATTTAGTGCTGATAATTGCACTTGGATATATGATCCAGTGGCTAATAAATGGAAACTTAATGGTGTAAGTGCGAATGGTCAACTTGTAGATGCAAAAGATGGATTTTATGTAATTGAACGACTTGTAGATAAAGTTTATATAAGTCCTAATACAATTGGCAGTGTAACTACGAGCACATACTATTTTGATGCTGAAGGTTATATGTATTCAGGATATATTGTTACTACTATGGATAATAAGACATACTTCTTTGATAATTCAATGACTATGAATGAAGGAGCTATGGCCATTGGATGGATAAAGATAGTAAATGATTGGTATTACTTCGGAATTGATGGCGCTATGCTTATAAATACGATGACACCTGATGGTTATCTCGTAGGTCCAGACGGAAAGTGGTTGCAGTCATAGGAGAAATTTGACAATCATAAGTGTGAATATACGAGTGTGGTGTCGGGGCCTACAAAGCCCGAAAGGTAGCAATATATGTATAAAAAAGAATTATATGAAAAAGTCATAAAAGAAAACAATCCAAGAGAGGTTGATTTAAACGACTGGGTAGAGTTCGGTGGCGGTTTCATGGGTCGAAGTTTTTATAATAAGAATGACGACAGTATTATGATGAAAATATACAATGAATTCGTTGACCCTATAATGATAGCAAGAGAAAATAAAGTCGCAAAAGCAGTAAAAGATATGGGGATACTTACTCCAGAGCCAGGAGATTTAGTAAGATGTGACAAACTACTTGGAGTAACATTTAAAACTGTAAAAAATAAAAAATCAATGGCAAGAGCAATTAGTGAAAATCCAGAAAAAGTTGAAGAGCATGCTATAAGTTTTGCAAAAGCTGCAAAGTATCTTCATTCAATAAAAGGAGACGGAAATATTTTTCCTGATGTTAAAGATTATTTTAGAGAACAACTTAAAGTAAATGATTACTTAAATAATGATCAGAAGAATAAAATAACTAAATTACTTGATAGCATAGAAGATAGGAAGACTTGCTTACATGGCGATTTAAGTCCTGGAAACATTATTTATAATGAGAAAGGCGAGATAATGTTTATTGATTTGAGTGATTTTATGTATGGAAATCCTATGTTTGATATAGGAACAACATATCTTGCATGTGTAGACACTATAGATGAAACTGCAAAAAATATATTCCATTGTTCACACGATTTGCTTTATAAGTTTTGGAAAAAATTTATAAGAGAATATTTTGGTGTAAGCACTGATAAGGAAATTGAAGAGATAGAAAGGGAGGCATCAACTTACCTTGGTATAAAGTTTATCTTCTTTATAAATCAAGAGGGGATAAATCCTTTCCTTGAAGAAAAAATTAATAAGTTGCTACTTAGTAAATTATAAAAAAGGGCTCGCATAGCGAGCCCCTATTCATTATTTTTTAGGTTGGTAAATGCTGTTGAGAGCATAAGTTTTATTCTATTTAACTGATTAACTTCTGATGCTCCTGGGTCGTAATCTATAGCGACAATATTTGCATCTTTATAATGTTTCTTAAGTTCTTTTATAACACCCTTACCTACTATGTGATTAGGTAAGCAGCCGAATGGCTGAGTGCAGACAATGTTAGGTACACCTTCGTTTATAAGTTCAAGCATCTCTCCGGTTAAGAACCATCCTTCTCCAGTTTGATTACCTATAGACACAAAAGTTTTAGCCATATGGGCAAGATTTTTAATATGTGCTTGTTCGTTAAAATGTTTTGATTTTTTTAGTGCAACTCTTGCAGAATGTCTTATATGCTCTATAAATGCTATACCGATATTAGATATTAATCTTGATATAGGTTTAAATCCAAGGTATTTTGATTTGAAATTTGCATTATAAAGAGAGTAGAGCATAAAGTCCATAAGGTCTGGCATAACTGCTTCTGCACCTTCTTTTTCAAGTAAGTCAACAATATTATTATTTGCAAGGTTTGAAAATTTAACTAAGATTTCTCCAACTATACCAACTTTTGGTTTCTTTATATCAAGTCTTTCTATGTTATCAAAATCATTAATTATCTCTTTACATATTCTTTTAAATTTTGAGAAAGAAACTTTATTATTAGTTAAAAACTCAATACATTTTTTCTTCCATTCATTATGAAGTTTATTCGTTTCACCAGTATTTTTTTCATAAGGTCTGGTTGCATATACAACTCTCATAAATATATCGCCAAATATTATAGCAAAACATATTTTCATAATCATTGAAAGATTATATGTAAGACCTGGATTTTTTTCCATACCATTATAATTAATAGACACAACTGGTATTTGCTCCATATGTGCTTTTCGAAGTGCTCTTCTTATAAATCCAACATAGTTAGAAGCACGGCAACCTCCACCAGTTTGAGTCATCATAATAGCAGTGTGATTTAAATCAACATCACCATTTATAAGTTCATCCATTATCTGACCAACAACTATAAGAGATGGGTAGCAGGCATCATTATTTACGTATTTGAGACCCATGTCTATGACATTTCTATTGTTGTTTTGTAATATTCTAACTTTATATCCACAAGAGTTTATTGCTGGTTCAAGTAAGTCAAAGTGAATAGGACTCATATTTGGTGCCAATATTGTATGAGTCTTTCTCATTTCTTCAGTGAATATTACTCGATTATAGTTTGATGGCATTATAACTCTTGTTTTATCTTTCCTTATATTTATGGCTGATATAAGTGAACGAATTCTTATGCGGGCTGCACCAATGTTATTTACTTCATCAATTTTTAGAAGAGTATATATTTTTGAAGAACCAGAAAGAATATCTGCAACTTGGTCAGTAGTTACTGCATCAAGACCGCAGCCAAATGAATTTAGTTGTATTAAATCTATGTCATTGCGATTTTTTACAAGATTTGCACAAGCATAAAGTCTACTATGATACATCCATTGGTCAGTAACTATAGTAGGTCTCTCTACATTTCCAAGATGGGATACTGAATCTTCAGTCAATACTGCAAATCCATAACTTTGGATAAGATCTGGTATGCCGTGGTGCACTTCGCTATCTACATGATAAGGGCGACCAGCAAGTATTATTCCATGTGATTTATTCTCTTTAATCCATTTTAGAGTTTCTTCACCTTTTTTCTTTATATCTTCTCTTGATTTTACTAATTCATCCCAAGCCTTATCGCAAGCAGAATTTATTTCATTTACGCTTATATTATCAGGGAAATATAAATGATTTTTAATTGCTTTATTAAGAGAGTCTTTTAATGTATCTTTATTTGTAAATGCTAAAAATGGATTATAAAATTTTATATTTTTTAAATGAAGGTTCTCTACATTATTTTTAATGTTTTCTGCATATGATGTGACCATAGGGCAATTATAGTGATTTTGAGCACCTTCTATTTCTTTTCTTTCAAATGGAACACAAGGCATAAATATAAATGTAGCACCGTTATCAATTAGCCACTCTATATGACCGTGAACAAGTTTTGCAGGATAACATTCTGATTCTGATGGTATAGATTCAATTCCCATCTCATATATTTTTCTGCTTGAGATAGGAGATAGAAGCACAGAGTATCCAAGTTCCTTGAAAAATACTGCCCAAAATGGGAAGTTTTCATACATATTTAATACTCGAGGAATGCCAATTATACCTCTCTTTGCTTTATCAAGTGGTAGTGGCTCATAATCAAACATTCTATTTGCCTTATATTCAAATAGGTTTGGAACTGCATCGGATTTTTTCTCAAGTCCAAGACCTCTTTCGCAACGATTGCCAGATATAAATCTTCTCTTAAACTCTCCATTTTCATCTTTGAAAAGATTAATAGTTAGAACACAGTTGTTTAGACATTTGCCACATCTGGCAATATTAGTTTTATATTCAAGATTAATTATTTCATCAAGTGAAAGCATAGAAGAAGTAAACTTGCCTTCTTTTTCAAGTGCGAGATAATATCTTTCTTTTGCTATGAGTGCTGCACCAAATGCTCCCATAATACCTGCTATATCAGGGCGAACTACATTTCTACCTGTTATTTTTTCAAGAGCACGTAGAACTGAATCATTGTAGAAAGTTCCACCTTGCACAACTATATTGTCACCTAAAAGTTCTGGGTCAGTAATTTTTATAACTTTATATAATGCATTTTTTATAACAGAGTATGATAGACCAGCGCTTATATCTGATACATCTGCACCTTCTTTTTGAGCCTGCTTAACATTTGAATTCATAAATACTGTGCAGCGTGTTCCAAGGTCTATAGGATTTTTAGAAAATAATGCAACTTTGGCAAACTCTTTAACTTCAAAGTTTAAACTTTTTGCAAATGTTTCTATAAAAGAACCACAGCCTGATGAGCAGGCTTCATTTAATAAAACATTATCTACATAGCCATCTTTTATTTTAATGTATTTCATATCTTGACCGCCAATGTCAAGAATTGCATCAACATTTGGATTAAAGAAAGTTGCACCATAGTAGTGTGCTATAGTTTCAACTTCTCCAAAGTCAAGACAAAATGCAGATTTTAAAAGTTGTTCGCCATAGCCGGTAGAGCAACTTGCACTTATTTTACAATTTTTAGGAAGTAAATCTTTAAGATTTTTAATTGCTCTTTTTGCAGTGTCAATAGTAGAACCATTGTTGTTGTCATAAAAACTATGTAAAAGTTTTCCATCTTTTGATATTAGAGCAAACTTTGTAGTTGTAGAACCTGCATCAATACCTAAAAAACATTCCCCCTCATAATCTTTTAATTCTGCCTTTCCAACTGTGGCAAGAGAATGTCTATATTTAAAGTCAGCGTATTCTTTGTCATCATTAAAGAGAGGTTCAAGTCTTTTAATTTCAGTATTTAATTTTATGCCGTAGTCAAGTTTAGAAGTTAAATCTGATAAAGAAAGAACGGTTTCTTCCTTTAATTCACATAGGCAACATCCAAGTGCTGCATAAAGATGTGAGTTATCTGGATTGATAATGGTGTCATCTGTAAGTTTAAGTGTCCTTATAAATGCATTTCTAAGTTCAGATAGATAGTGGAGTGGTCCTCCAAGAAATGCCACATGACCTTTTATAGGTTTGCCACAGGCAAGACCCGAGATAGTTTGATTAACTACTGCTTGAAAAATAGATGCCGCCAAATCTTCTTTAGTGGCGCCTTCATTTATAAGAGGCTGAATATCTGATTTAGCAAATACTCCACATCTTGCTGCTATAGGATATATCATTTTATAATTTTTAGCATATTCATTTAAACCACTTGCATCAGTTTTAAGAAGTGAAGCCATCTGGTCTATAAAAGAGCCAGTCCCACCAGCACAAATTCCATTCATTCTTTGGTCAACTGAATTGCCATCAAAATATATTATCTTTGCATCTTCCCCACCAAGTTCTACTGCAACATCACACTTACCATTCATAGTTTTAAGTGATGTAGACACAGCAATAACTTCTTGAGTGAAGTTTACTCCTAATGCATTTGAAAGAGAAAGACCACCAGAACCTGTTATACAAGTATTTACATCAAAGTCGCCTAATGCCTCTATTGCTTTTTTTAGCAAGTTGCTAAGGCAATACTGTATATTTGCAAGGTGCCTTTCATATTCTCCAAATAATATTTGATTTTTTTTATCAGTAATAACGACTTTTACAGTCGTGCTACCAATGTCTATACCTAACCTTTTCATATATATTATTATAGCATTTTTTTAAATTTTATGCTACAATATAGTTTCCAGTATAGTAGCATAAGCAGTTGAAAGGTTGTTTATGTATTCTAAAGTTTTATGCGAGACATTAAGGGGTATAAATGGAGTACTCACTTATGTCGAAGCAGATAGTAGTAATGGCCTACCTAGTTTTCTTATGGTAGGAAATCTTGCAAGTTCAGTTAAAGAGGCAGGAGATAGAGTCCGCACTGCCTTAAAAAATTCCAATGTAGATATTCCCGCAAAAAAAGTAACTATTAATATTGCTCCAGCCGACATAAGGAAGGATGGAACATCTTTTGATTTGCCTATAGCAGTCGCAATACTTAAATCACTTGAAATGATACCTAAAAGTGTTTTGAGTATTATTGATGATTATGCATTTATAGGTGAATTAAATTTAAATGGAGATATAGTAGGAGTGAGAGGCATACTCTCTATGGTTTCAAGTCTTAAAGAACAAGAGATTAAAGGAGTAGTAGTTCCAAAAGATAATGAACAAGAAGCGCTTGTAGTAGATGGAATTGATATTATATCAGTTGAGAATATTAGAGAGTTATTGTTTATTTTAAATAGTGAAGAAAATTTTAATAGTTACAAGAGACCACATTTCAATGATATTAAAGATTTGCAAGATTATGCAATTGATTTTTCTGATATCAATGGTCAGTCACTTTTGAAGAGAGCGTGTGAAGTAGCGGTTGCAGGTTTTCACAACATAATTATATCTGGAGCAGCAGGCACTGGGAAGACAATGATTGCTAAAAGAATACCGACTATTATGCCCAAACTCACTATAGATGAAGCGATAGAGATAACTAAAGTTTATTCTGTTGCAGGAGAACTTAAGAATAAATCTCTTGTAACTGTTAGACCATTTAGACATCCTCATCATTCAATTTCAGTTACAAGCCTAATAGGTGGGGGAATATATCCAAGACCTGGTGAAATATCGCTTGCAACTAATGGTGTATTATTTCTCGATGAACTTCCACATTTCTCTAAAATGGCGATTGAAACTTTGAGAGAGCCACTTGAAGAAAAATCAATTTGTATTTCAAGATTAAATGGCTCTTATTCTTATCCAGCCGATTTTATGTTGGTAGCGGCTATGAATCTTTGCCCATGTGGGCATTTCCCAGATAGAAATAAATGTAACTGTAGTGAGATGGTAATTGAGAGGTATCAAAAAAGTATAAGCAAACCAATACTTGAGAGAATTGACATTTGCGTAGAGAGTTCACCAATAAAGTTTAATGAATTAAGCAGTGCTAATGGCGGTGGTGAAAAATCATATGTGATAAGGAAAAGAGTTGAAGAGTGTAGAGAGATACAAAAAGAAAGATTTAAGAATTACAAAAATATAAAGTTCAATGCACAAATGACTACAAAGGAAATTAAAAAGTTTTGTGAGATTAAAGAAACAGAAAAAGAATATTTAAGAAAGATTTTTAACGTGAAAAAATTATCGGCGAGAACTTATCATAAAGTATTGAAAGTTGCAAGGACAATAGCCGATATGGCTAAATCTGAAAATATAAAAGTTGAACATTTAGTTGAAGCATGTAGTTATAGAAGCATAGAAGATAAGATTTATCATTAAAGATAAAAAATAAGTAATAATTAAGTTAAATAATAAAAAGGAGAAATATGATAAAAACAAAAAAATTCACAGATTATAGAGTAGTAAAAAAAGGTGATAGTGATTATCCAAAAAAATTACAGATGATAAAAGATGCACCAGAAAAATTATATGTGAGAGGGAAACTTCCAGACCCAAATAAGAAAACAGTATCAATAGTAGGTGCAAGAAATTGTACTGATTATGGTAGCACTCTTGCTAAAAGTATAGCAAGGATTTTATCATTAAATGATGTGCAAGTTATATCGGGACTTGCTATGGGCATTGATACACAAGGTCATATAGGTGCGATAGAAGTTGAAAAGCCCACATTTGCAGTGATGGGATGTGGAGTAGATATTTGTTTCCCTTCTCACAATTCAAATGTATATGAAAGGATACTTGATTATGGTGGAGGAATAATGGCGGAAGTTGAAGTGGGTACCCCTCCTCTTCCTTATAATTTTCCACTTAGAAATAGGATTATATCTGGACTTTCAGACGTAGTGATAGTTGTAGAGGCAAGGGACAAAAGTGGTTCACTTATCACATCAGATTTTGCACTTGAACAAGGGAAAACAATATTTGCATGCCCTGGAAGAGTTGGAGATAGTCTGAGTAGAGGGACAAATAATCTCATAAAGCAAGGAGCCTATATTTTAACTTCTGTAGATGATGTGTTAGAGCATCTTGGGCTAATAGTTGATGGGCTTATACCAAAAGTTGAAAAGGATGTGAGTAAACTTGATTATTTTGAGAAAACTATTTTTGATACATTGTCAAATGAGACTTTACACATTGACCAGATAGTTGAAAAGGCAAAATTCCCAGTTAGTAAATGTCTTAATACACTTATGTCTCTTGAACTTAATGGTTTTGTTGAGACCACTACCAATAATTATTATAGAAGGGTGGAATAAAGAAAATGAGTAAAAATAGTAAATTAAAAATACATGATGCAGATTTGACAAGAATTAATGATTTAAAGAATAAAGTGTACGTTATAAGAGATGTTCAAGTAATGTTTGATTTTGATTTGGCTGAAATATATGGGTATGAAACTAAAACATTAAATCAACAAGTAAAAAGAAATATAAATAGATTCCCTGAAGATTTTATGTTTCAAATAACTAGAGATGAAATAGATTTGGTGAAGTCACAAATTGTGACTTTAACGAATCCTAAAGATACTTTGAGGTCACAAATTGTGACCTCAAAGAAATCAAAAACTAGAGATAATGTAGTGGAGATAGAAGAAGGGAGTTTGAAGTCACAAATTGCGACCTCAAATAAAAAAAAGGAAGAAACAAGAGGCGGTAGACAATACTTACCATACGCTTTTATTGAACAAGGTATTTATATGCTAGCAACTGTTCTCAAAGGTGGACTTGCTGAGAAACAGAGTATTTTTATAATGCGGGCATTTAAAGGAATGAGGCATTCTATTCAGCAAAATATGCAATTTGTTACTAAAGATGAGATCAAGCCTATTACCGATTCCCAAGAAAATCGATTCATTAAAATTGAAAAGGATATTGATAAAATCAATCAAAACTTTTTAACAAATGCTTGTAGAAAAAACTTTGTTATTTATAAAGGTCAAAAGTTTGAAACTGACAAAGCTTATATTGATATATATCAGAATGCTAAAAAAAAACAATATTTATAATAAATGATTATGTAAATATTAAAACTTTAGAACTTTTATCCCATAAGAAGAGTAATGTTGATGCTATTATATTTTCAGATAACAAAGGAAGAAGAAGTGATGGATATTTAACATAAAGTGAAATTGATGATTTCAATGAAGAATTCCCAAGTATAGTGTTGAAACCAAATAATGAATGTCATGATAGATTTATTATAGTTGACTATAATACTAAATATGAAATAGTTTATATATGTGGAGCATCAAGTAAAGATGCTGGTAAAAAGGTGTGCACGATAAACATTTTAGAAACAAATGAAATGATACATCCAATTGTGGATAAACTGATAGCATAGAAAAAATAAACTTAGGAGATAAGCATTATGACTAAAAAATATTTAAAATATATAATTGATAAAATAAGTAACATGCTAAGAACTAAAATACATAATAATAAAAGAGTAATAATAGGGTTAGCAATTATGGACTTAATATTTATAATATTGCCCTGCGTTTATGTAATTATTCTATCTGATAAGTTTATTGAATTTGGAAATGAAAATACATATTTTGATTTTTTAAATATTTTTTTACAATAATGATTTTCCCAATAATACCAATTGTTCAAGAATAATAATTTTGTATTTGAATTATATCCAGAATAATAGATATGAATGTAAAAGAAAGTTTCCCATAGTCGAATTTAATATTGAATTAATATCACTTATAATAATATATAGTATAGTTTATTTTGAACTGATTAGTTTTACTATTTTTATCATAGGATATATTTTTAGATTTAAAGGAATGAGTATAATTGCAGAATACATAATATCATTTAAGTTATGTATAAGTTGCAATACAAAAGTTTTATTGTAGTATTTATGTTTATGACTATGATTTATTTATTAAGTAAAAATGTATATAGTGGTATGATTTATTTTGTTCTATTTTATAATTGTTATAGTTGTATAAATAAAATATTATCGATATTTAATATATCTTCAAACTCTACATTTAATGTGTGCATAAGTGATATTAAGAATTTAATAATAAATATTGTTGGAACTGCAAGTTATGCAATAAATGAAAATATTGCATTTCGTCAAATACAATAAACTTTTTCTACTACTGGTGTCCATGTGGTTCATCAACGCCTATGATTGTTGAAATATTTATTTTGTGGTCGTTTATAGTGTTACTAATATATATATCAAATATTCTAGGAAAAGATAAAATGAAATGTATCTTTTTTAAGATTCTAAGATTTGTATTTACACTTTTGTTTGCAGGATATATTTATGCTAAATTAAAGAATAATTCTATGCAATATTATATTTATATCAAAATATTCGTATTTATAGTTTTTTCGATTATATTTCATATATTGTTTAATTATGCATATTATAAAGACATAAAGAAAGTTTTTAATGATTGGCAAATTTTGATTATTACTTTTGCTACGCCTTTGACAATAAGCATGGTGGGTACAATAGATTTATTTTAGTATTTATTTTGAAAAATTGAGTTTTTAGTGATTTGATTTATAAAAGAAGGGTTTTGTTAAAAATGTGGGGTGATTATATGTTTAAATTTATTAAAAATATGTTTAAAATATTTATAATATTTATTTCAATTTGTTTTATAGTTGTTATAGCATTCTTAATATTAATAAGAATAAATACCAGGATTTATTTAAATGAAAAAGTCAAAATTATTAATGAAGATAGTCGCGAAATGGATGCGATAAGTGAAATTGAAAAAGCTCTTTCATTTGAATATGATTGGAATAAGCTATTCCTTACAGACAATTTTAAAAGAAAATTTAAAAATCGATATGGCATAATTAAGACTTTTTTAGTTCTTTCTAATCCATTTGTTATGAAATATAATGATCCTGAAAAGCATAATATTGTTGAAGTGGAATTTGATATAATTGAACCTTTTGATTTGAATATTTCAATTATTTGTTATTTTGAGTATTTTCTTGACAATAGTGGTTTTGTAGATGACATAGAGCTTTTAACAAAATATTATGTAGACAGTGCAACATTAGTTCGTATAGATGATATAGTGCCAGCAACATATGATAATATTGAAAATTTATTATTATATATGGCTGATGGAACTCATAATTTTGACAATGGGATTAATGCACCACACTACACTGATAAGAATTTACCATTAAGTAAAAATTGCAAAATTATTAATAGACCAAATGTTATGGTTATTGGACACCCAAAAAAGTCATATTATAAAAAAGAAAATGAGAAAGAATATATTATACTTGAATATGATGATAAAGATAATATTATATACGAGGTTAATTATACAATTGATAAAGATTTCAATTTTGAATACATAGTATTCATTAAAATTAATTAATATTATTGAATGTATTAAAAAAGTATAATATTTGTATATTTGTTCAGAATGTATTGCTGTATTGTAAAATATAATAAGTTTTTGTATAATATAGTAAAGAGGTAATTGTGAAAAGGAAAAACTATGATATAGTAACTTTATATGAAGAAATGTAAAAATAATTATTAGTAGGGCACCCTACAAAAGGAGAGATTATGGAAGAACGTTTTTTTAAAATGTCAGAAGTGGCAAAGGAAGATCCAAAGCAAGCACTCAAGACTATGTTTTGCAATACTGATTTATCATCAGCATCTATATGGGTAGTTAAACCAGGGCAAGAAGTAAAAACTCATATGCATCCAAACTCAGATGATATATGGATAATAATAGAGGGCGAGGGAGATTTTCATCCTGAAGTTGGAAAGGATGTACATGTAAATGCTGGAACAGTTATTTATAATAAGAAAGGTCAGTGTCATGGGATCACAAACAATTCTGACAAAGACATCAAGTTCATAGGTGTAATAGCACCACATCCAGCTGGGTATGTGGCGTTGCCATAGGGGAAATGTAGGTGGTTCGCAGTGTTTGCGATACGACCTTTTTCATTCAATGATTAAATAATAGTTTTATTAGGGGAATGCTATGGTAGGAAAATATAAAGTTATCACACTTTGTGGTAGTACAAGATTTAAGAAAGAGTTTATGGAAGTTCAAAAACGGCTTACACTTGAAGATAATATTGTCATAAGTGTAGGATTATTTGGGCATAGCGGAGATAGTGAAGTATGGGAAAATATGGACGAAGGGACTATTACAAAGACTAAAGAAATGCTCGATGATATGCATAAGAGAAAAATAGATATGGCGGATGAGATACTTGTGATAAATGTTGGTGGGTATATCGGAGATAGTACTAAGTCGGAAATTGAGTATGCGAAGAAGAAGGGGAAAGTAGTTAGATATCTAGAGGGCTAATAAGAACCGTAGAGTCTGCTATAAGATCCATTTTTTTGTTTTGAAACGCCGTATTTATGGCGTTTTTTTTGATGAAACCGCAGAAACAATGAAAATATCTATAAAAAAGTTAAAAAAAATTGAGAATTTTTAGAAATTTTACAAATTTGGCTTGAAAATTTTAAAATACTATGATATAATGTTGCATATGGTTGATTATAGTGCAAAAACAACAGCCGAAAACTTTTTATACAACGAAACTAAGACTTTGGCATCTTATTTATTGGGTGGCGAAGATATTGAGGTGCTTAAAAGGCGAAATATAACAGAAAACCTAATAATGTATAAAAAAGAGAAGGCTATCGCAAGAGTTAACGCCCCGATTTTTAGAAGATTAGCATTTTTGATGGAAAAGGATATGATTAAAGACTTTCTTTATGAGGATATAAGCACCAGTAAGTACATTTTATTATATGCTGTAATGAAGACTGATAACCTCGTTAAAGATTTCGTATTTGAAGTTTATAAGAAAAAAGTGTTAGAAGATATAGAATATATTGAGAAGAAAGATATAGATGACTGGTACCAAGAAAAAATGGCGATGAGCGAGACATTAAAAAGCGTAACAGTAGCAACTGAAAACAAACTAAAACAGGTAATACTTAAAATATTGCAAGATGCAAATTTAGTAAACAAAGAAAAAAATAGATTTAAAATAATTAAGCCATCACTCAAATCAACATTCATAGATTTATTAGATAGTAAAGGTGATATAAATTTTGCAAAAGCTATAGGAGGGCTTGTATGAGCAAAATAAAAACAACAAAAGAACGAATGCAGAAACTTAGGCAAATGATAGAAAGTAAAACAATAAATAAATTAGACGGACTTGGAGGAGAAATAAACTTTTGGATATTTGACTATGACCCTGAAGAAGAGTATTACATAAGAGAAAACATTAAAGACTTTATAAACGATAAATATGATGTGCAAGTATATAATATTTATAAGATAATTATAGAAATACTTGAAGAAAAAGGCTATTTGAAAAAAGTTATTGAATATGAAAAAAAGAAGGGCACAGATAAAGCAAATGATGCTATAAGAGATGCGCTGGAGATAAGTTCAAATAATGACAAAATAATTAAGTATATTAGAGAACATCAAGAAGAGGACAAGACAGTGATACTAACTGGAATTGGAGATGTGTACGGAGTTGTGAGACCCCATACAATACTAAACAATTTACAGTCGGTAGTAGAAAGGAATCCATTAATCATGTTTTATCCAGGAGTATATACGGGACAAGAAATAAAACTTTTTGGCAAGGCAAATGAGATTGTAAATAATAATGAAGGTTTAGAAAGTAATAATTATTATAGAGCATTCAGATTTGAATAATATTAAATGGAGATAATGAATATGAAATTAAAGGATTTTTATAGTAAAGAAGTTGATAGAGATATACAGGGTGTAATTAAAGTTGATAGTGAGGAATATCAAGAACAAGAACTTTCAGAGTATGTTGTAACCAAAGAATTGAATAAACACTTTATAAGTTTTTATGATGCATTTATTAAAAGTATTAATGTGCCAACAGAAAAAATGGGTGTGTGGATATCCGGATTCTTTGGAAGTGGTAAGTCACATTTCTTAAAAATATTATCATATTTACTTGAAAATAAAGAGATTAAATTAAAAGATGGTGGTACAAAGAGAGCTGTTGATTTTTTTGATGATAAAATTGATGATACGATGTTGCTAGCCAATATCAAAAAAGTTGGAAGCTTTAAAAATGAATGTATCCTATTTAACATAGATACTAAAGCTGATAGTGGTGGTGATAAGAACAAAATATTACAGGTGTTTGAAAAGGTTTTAAATGAAGCGCAAGGACTTTCAAATATTCCACATATAGCAGATCTTGAAAGATATCTTATAAAGCAAGGCAAATATGAAGAGTTCAAAGATAACTTTAAAAAAGCAGCTGGTGAAAGTTGGAAAGTGCTTAGATCAGACTATATTTTTAATAGAGATGAAATAATAGATGCATATAGTAAAACTTTAAGTAAGACAAAAGAAGAAGCTGAAAATTGGATAGATACAGCTAAAGAAGAATACACGCTTAGCATAGAAAAATTTGCAAATAGAGTACTTGATTATGTAAAAACTAAAGATAAAAATTATCATTTAATATTCTTGGTTGATGAAATAGGTCAATACATAGGAGATGATAGAAACCTTATATTAAATCTACAGTCTGTGGTTGAAGAACTCGGTGTACTTTGCCAAGGTAAAGTATGGGTAGTAGTTACTTCACAAGAAGCTATAGATGATGTTGTAAAGATTAAAGGTGATGATTTCTCAAAAATACAAGGTAGATTTGACACAAGACTTTCTATGTCTTCAAGCGATATAAGGGAAGTGATTGAAAAAAGAATCTTAGATAAAAAAGAAGATGCGAAAGCAACTCTTGAAGAAAAATACAAACAAGATGGAGATATCATTAAAAATCTTTTATATTTCAACAATGCATCTACTATACGATTATATAATGATGAAATTGATTTTGCAAAAGATTACCCATTTGTCCCTTATCAATATGAAATGCTACAGTCTGTTTTTGAAGGCATAAGAAAAAAAGGATATGCAGGAAAGCATTTATCAAGTGGTGAGAGATCGCTTCTTGGTGCATTTAAGCAAGTAGCAGCAAAAAATGGTGATAAGGAACTTGGATTCCTTGTGCCATTCTATGAGTTTTTTGATACGATAGAAAAGTTTTTAGAACATCAGATAATTATAGTATTCAATAAAGCAAATGATTTGGTAAGAGATAATAAACTTGATGAATTTGATATAAATGTTTTAAAAGTATTGTTTTTATTAAAGAATATAGATTTTGTAGAGCCAAATGTGGATAATATAACTACTTTATGTATTGACGATATTAAGAGCGATAAGTCAGATGTTAAGCAAAAGGTAGAGAATACTCTTAAGAAACTTGAGAAGGAAACCCTTATACAAAGAACTAATGATAGTTATGTATTCTTGACTGATGATGAACAAGAGATAAATAGAGAAATAAAAAAATATATACCAGATTCAAATGAAAAAATAACATTTTTTAAAAATAATATACTTGATGCACTATATAGTGATACAAAATATTCACTAAATAAGTCAAAACCATTTCCACTAAAAAAGTCAATAGATGACAATACATTTACTGCGGATTATGATATTGGCATTAATTTTATAACGTCTTATAGTGGTAAAAAACTTGATGATATCAAGATGGAGTCGGCACTTCACCCAAATATGTTATATGTCAATATTGATGTAAGTGGAAGAATAGATCAAGATATAGAAAATATACTTCAAATTAAAAAGTATTATGCAGACAAATCTAATATAACGAAAAATGAACAAGTGGCTTTGATATTAAAGGCCAAAAGAGATGATGCTGATAGGGTAGAAAAAAGCATAAGAGATAAATACATAGATATTTTATGTGCTGCAGATATGATAATAGCTGGTGATATACAAGTTGTAAATGGATCAACATTTAAATCAAGAGTTGATGAGGCACTTAAAAAACTTGTGCAGAATGTCTATATGAAATTATCATATATTGAAGTTTATCATAATTCATCAGATATAAAAGACCTATTTTATAATAAAGAAAAAACAGTAATAGAAGTAATACCAAATAAGTTAGCATTTAATGAGATCAATGAATATGTAAAAGAGAGAACTACAAGTAGTATACAAATTAGTATAAGAGATATGCTTAAAAGATTTGGCGATGCTCCTTATGGATGGAGCGACGAGGAAATACTTTATCAAATAGTATCGCTTTTGAAAAATGAAAAAATATCATTGTATTTTTCTGGGGAAAACTTGTCACGAGATGATGATAATACATTTACAAAAATTACAAATAGGGCATATTATGATAAGACCACCATTAAGACAAGACAGAAAGTAGATGATAAACTTATAAATGATTTAAAAGAAGTAGCAAGAGTTGCCTTTAATAACACAGGTCTTTCAAGTGAAGAAGATGATATGGTTAGGGAATTTAAAAATGAGTGTTTGAATAAGACGATAGAAGAGTTGAAGGTAATCAATGTATCATATCAAAGTGATGGGAAATATAAATATCCGGGCGAAGATATTATAAAAAGTGCTCTAACTATGCTTAATGACTTAAGAAATATATCGGACAATGTTTTGCTTTTTGGTGAAATATCAAATAAAAAAACAGAAATAATAAATATATTTGATAAGATAACATATATCAAAGAGTTTTTCGGAGAAGATAATAAGGGGCGACAAAAGGAATTTTTTGATAGAGCTGTAAATGCTATAAAAATTTATGATAATAATAAAATGTATTTATCTGATGATAGTGAATTAAATTCAACTTATGACCTTATTATAAGTATTTTGAAAAGTGAAGAACCATATAAAGATTTACCGAAATTAAACCTTATCACAAAGGATTTAATAAATCAATTGGGCAAAAAGTATGATGAAATATGCAAGCCTACACTTGAAGTAATAGATGAAAATGTGGAATTCATTGAAAAGTATTCTAATGAAAATGGTGTAGACGACGGCATAAAAAATAAATATATATCTATATTAAATAATGCAAAAAGTGTATTAGAGAAATCAAATGAATGTAAGGATATATTTGCACAGAAGCAGCTTGTGGAAATCACAGTTAATAATTTCATAAATGAATCAAAAAGATCTAAAGAAAACATTGATGCAAATAGTAATGATTCTGAAAAAGAAAGTAGAAAAGTGGTTCGCATAGATTCTTTAGTAAGTCATTCGGTAAGTATTGATAAAAAGGATGATATAGATAGTTTTATAGATGATTTGAAGAGTAAGTTATACAAAGAACTTGAGGATAACAAGAAAATTATTATTAAGTAAAAACAGCAAGAAAGGTGCAAAGTATATTAATGAACTTGCAAGAAATCCTTGCTAGTTCAAAAATAAAGGTGAGATATGGATAAAAATGTATTGAAAAGATTTGCAATTGAATCAAGAAAACATCTTCACGATAAGGTGGCAGATAGGTATGCTTTATATTATCTTGATGATGAGTTTGATGAGGTTGAGAAGGATGAACTTTATACTCTTACTAATGAAAAACATAATCTTGTCCTTACTAAAGAGCAATATGAGCATAGACAAAAGCTTCTAAAAAAGAAAGATAGATATGGAAAAGAGCACGTCATAGAAGAGGCTGCTTTTACTTGGTTTAATCGTTTTATATGTCTTAGATATATGGAAATTCACAATTTCTTGCCACTCGGAAAGAATAATGAATCGCTTGATATAAGAGTTCTATCAAGTAGAGATGGTAATAAAGAGCCTGAAATATTAAAAAGAAATAATCTTACAAATAATTCCTTAGATATAAAAGTAGATATAGATAAGCTTGAGAAGATTACTGACATAAATGATAAATATGAAAAAGTACTTTTGAAAGTATGCGAAAAGATGGGAAGAGTCCTTCCACAGATTTTTGATGGAGAAACTGATTATATAGAATTACTTATGCCAAAAAATCAATTAAATGTTGATAGCTTTCTTGATAAACTTTTAAAAGAAGTACCTGAAGATAATTTTAATGATATTGAAGTTATAGGGTGGCTTTATCAATATTACAACCAATCTGAAAAAGATAGAGTAATGAAAGAGAAAAGAGCATATAAGAAATCTGAGATACCTTATGTAACTCAAATATTTACTCCTGACTGGATAGTAAAATATATGGTTGAAAACTCACTCGGAAGACTTTGGATTGAAAATACTGGAGATGAATCGCTTGAATCAGAATTTAAATATTTTATTAAAGATAATATTGAAATCAATGTAGGTGCTAACCCTATGCTCCCAGAGAATATAACATTTATAGACCCTTGTATGGGCAGCGGCCATATACTCGTATATGCATTTGAAGTATTTATGAAATTGTATATAAGTGCTGGTTACAATAAAAAAGATATCCCAGAATTAATACTTAAAAACAATTTATATGGTCTTGATATAGATGATAGAGCTGGCCAATTTGCTATCATAAGTGTGATGCTTAAAGCAAGAGAATATGATAGCGAAATATTTAATAAAATAGATTTCAATTCACTAAATATCTTGTCAATACCTGAGTCAAGTCCTGAACTTAGACAATATGCAAATGACATTAAAGATAAAGAAGTTCACGAAATAGTTGATTATCTTATAAATACTTTTGAAAATGGAAAAGAAATAGGGTCACTTCTCATAGTTGAAGAAAAAGATTATGATAAGGTAACTAAATATTTTGAGCAAGCTACACCAAATTTATTTAATAGATTACTATGGGAAGGGTTAAAAGATATAATGAGAGTTGCTAAAATACTTAGTAAGAAATATGATGTGGTGGTGACAAATCCGCCGTATATGTTAAAGAAAAACTTTACAGAAAGATTGAGAGAATATGTAGAAGATAATTATAATAATCAATCTTCAGATTTGTGTACGGCATTTATGGCTAACACTCTAGGCAACAA
>JAGBKB010000010.1 GCA_017934175.1 Lachnospiraceae bacterium
TCCTAAATATTATAATGCTATACAAGCAGAACTAACAGAAGAAGGTAAAATACTTAAACATTTGGGAAAGTTTTACTAAAAGCCAATTATAAATATATATATATTTTGCTATTTTAACCCATAATAACTTGACACTATCTAGAATTTGCTAATATATTGACATTTTTTCTAATGTTTGCTATCATAATTAATATAGGTAGAGGCGCGGTGAGAATATAGGCTTAAAAAAAGAGGCATCTAAAGCCAAAGGTCAAACCGCCGAATAGATATATAAGGGCGCTTTATATCTATGGGGTAAATGAGAATATCATTTACACTGTCGCGAAATATCGCGGAGGGCTATCATAATGATGCATTTTATGTGTTAATTGTGAAGCCACAATTAACATTTTTTATTTTAGCACTCTTCCTAATTTAAGGAGGTATTATGAATTTTGTAGGAACTTTTTTATCACTTGTTCCAGCAGTAGTAGCAATAGTACTTGCACTTATTACTAAAGAAGTCTATTCTTCTTTGTTTATTGGTATTGTTATGGGTGCATTATTTTTTACGAGTTTTAATCCAGTTGCAGCATTTGAACAAGTTGTACAAGGCGGTCTTATCAAAGTGTTATCTGATTCATACAATATAGGAATACTTATTTTCCTTGTTGTACTTGGGGCTATGGTTTCACTTTTAAATAAGAGCGGAGGTTCAAAGGCATTTGGTGAATGGGCTGCAAAAAATATTAAATCTAAAGCAGGTGCGCTTCTTGCAACATGGTTCTTTGGAGTACTTATCTTTGTTGATGATTACTTTAACTGCTTAACAGTAGGAAGTGTTATGAGACCAGTTACTGATAAATATAAAATATCAAGAGCAAAACTTGCATATATAATTGATGCTACTGCAGCTCCAGTATGTATTATCGCTCCAATCTCATCTTGGGCAGCCGCAGTTACCGGTTTTGTAGAAGGTGAAGATGGTCTTGGTCTTTTTATGAAAGCGATACCATTTAACTACTATGCTCTTATGACAATGGCATTTATTGTTGTAACTACTCTTCTTGGTATTAATTTTGGCAAAATGAAAAAGTGTGAAGATGCTGCTGATAATGGCGACTTATTCTATGGTCAGCAAGTTGTAAATAGAGAGACTTCATACAACGAAGAAAAAATACTTGGTCCAGGTAAAGTTATAGATTTAGTCATTCCTATAATTATGCTTGTTGTGTTATGTGTTATAGGTCTTATATATAGTGGAGGTTTTTATGCTGCTGATAGCGAGGCATATGGCAATTTTGTAGCAGCATTCTCAAATGCCGATGCATCAGTTGGACTTGCCATGGGCTCTATGTTTGCTCTTATTCTTACTATTATTTATTATCTTGTAAAAAGAGTTTTATCTTTCACAGACACTATGGCATCACTAACTGAAGGATTTAAAAACATGGTTCCAGCTATATTAATACTCACATTCGCTTGGACCTTAAAAGAAATGACTGATTCACTTGGTGCTAAACAATTTGTAAATGATGTAATAAGTGGAAACCTTGCTAATTTCCAAGTTATGATTCCAGCAATTATTTTCCTTCTTGGTGCTGGTATATCATTTGCAACTGGTACATCTTGGGGAACTTTTGGAATATTAATTCCTATAGTTGTTACTATACTTAAAGATTATAATTATCAATTAATGATTATATCAATCTCTTCTGCTATGGCTGGTTCTGTATTTGGGGACCATTGTTCTCCAATTTCAGACACTACTATAATGTCAAGTGCCGGTGCACAATGTGAACATTTACTACATGTATCTACACAACTTTTATATGCAGGTTATGTTGCAGTAATATCATTTATTTGTTATATTGTTGCAGGAATAACTATGAATCCAATTATTCCACTTTTAGTTGGTTTAGTAATACTTATTGGTGGTCTATTAGCAATAAAAAATACACAAAAAGTTTAATAATAAAAAAAGTAGGGTTAGAACTTAACCCTACTTTTTTATTTCATTAAATAGTTTTATTGTATATTTGTTTTGATAATTCTCTCATGGCATTTGCCTGTCCCGGTCTTTTAAAATAGTCAAACGATGGCGCACATTTATCAAGAATAAAAGCAAAGTTGCCATTTCTTATAATATTATCCGATTTTAAATACATATACGCTTCATCAAGCAAACTCTCAACTTTATTATATATGCTATCATCTGCATTGTCAGTTCTATCAAATGTTATATGTGCTATCATTACAAGACTTAATGCTATCTCACCTTCATGATTTCCAATATGTTTTAATATTTCAATTGCTTCTAAATAATTTTTCTCGGCATCATCATATTTTTTTAATGAAGTAAGTGCTCCTGCACTATTATTTAATAAAGTTGCATACTCGTAAGAATCAGTCTTTTTTAAGTCCACATAACATTTTCTTGCTTTTTCATATAAAATAAGCCCAGATTCTATATTTCCAAAATGATAATATGTAGTGGCAGCATTTATATATATAGTAGCAGCACTTATTGTATTAGATAGATTTAACTTTTCAATTAATAACTTACATTCATCAATAGTTTTTAATGCCTTTACTTCATTATTAACTCTTCTACAATATCCAAGATACTCATTTAGTATAGTTAATAAGGCATGCTCATCATTTATATTTTGGGCTTCATTTTCCCAAAATGATAAATAATCTCCTGCACCAGGTAAATCATTTTTATTAAAAAACATATCTAAATTTTTTAAGAACCTATTTGTATCAATACTATTATTCATATAAAATGCAAATTATATATCTTACAATGATAAAATTAAAAAATTAATTTTTAGTCGACTCTTTTATCGCCATTAAAAAATAGTGCTACTGTTCCAGGTCCTGTATGACATCCAATAACAGTTCCTATGTTATTGATTATTACTTTCCCATTTAATTTAGTGAAAGTATTTTCAATTTTTTCAGCCAATGCTTTTGCATCTTCTATACAACTTGAATTACTTATATAACATTTGCCACTATATTCTAAACCACCTTCTGCATGCTCTATCATCTTTTTTAATGTCTCTTCTATAACTGCATTTTTGCCTCTTATTTTTTCTCTTACTATAAGTTTACCTTCACAATTAACATTGAGGAGAGGACAAATATTTAAAAGTTTTCCAAATGTTCCTGCAGTTTTTGATACTCTGCCACCTCTAATAAAACAAGTTAAATCTGTTGTAAAAAACCAATGATTTATATTTAGTTTAATTCTTTCAGCGAATTCGTAAGTTTCATCAATGCTTTTGCCTTCATTTCGATAATCATTAATCATATCCACAAGAAGACCATATCCACTTGATGCTGCAAGTGAATCTACAATATAGATTTTTCTATCTGGATATTTATCCATCAACACTTCTCTTGCAGTATATGCAGAATTAATTATTCCAGAAAGACCAGATGAAAAACAAATATGTAAAACATCCTTACCTTCTTTTAAAAATCTTTCAAAATATTCCTCAAATTGTGTTTCATTGACTTGGGATGTTTTTACATTTGCTCCACTTCCAACTTTTTTATAAAACTCATCAAAAGGATAAGATTTCCCTAAGTCATCAGGGAATTCTTTTCCATCTACTTCAAATGTAAAGCAAATATAACTAATATTCATTCGCTTAAATTGTTCTTCAGTTAAATCTGCTGTTGAACATGCACTTAGAACAAAATTAGACAAAATATAACCTCCTAAATATCTTTATAAAATACTATATTACCTGTCTCTTTGCTCTCTCCATAGCCTCTTTTTCATCATCAGCAGGATACCACATTGGAGACACAAACTTTATATAACATTCTTCATTTTTATCAAACTTTATTCTGTGTGGAGTTTGAACTTTAACTAATTGATTTCCAACACTTACAAGGTACTCTATTCTATCAGTTAAGAATGTCCTTGACTCAATATGGGTCTTATATCCATCTGTATCATTTTTTGATATTTCTATTTCATTTGGTCTCGTGGCAACAACCATTTCATTTGAAGCATCAGAAGGAATTGCAATTTTTATTGCTTGATTTGTGTTACCTTTTGGATATACTTTATTGTCCTTTACTACTACATTTATAAATGTACTTTCGCCAAGGAAATTGTGCACAAATCTATTGACAGGTTTATTGTATAAGTTTTCAGGTGTGTCAATTTGCATAATTTTACCCATATCACATACCATCATTCTATCTGATATAGCCATTGCTTCAGACTGGTCATGTGTAACAAATATGATTGTAAAATTAAATTTCTTTTGGAGTGCTTTAATTTCAAATCTCATACTTTCACGAAGTTTTGGGTCAAGATTTGAAAGAGGCTCATCAAGAAGCATAACTTTTGGATTTGTAACTATAGCACGTGCAAGGGCAATTCTTTGTTGTTGTCCTCCAGATAAATCTCCAGGAAAAGTTTTTTCAAGTCCAGTCAAACTTGTATGTTTAAGTGCTTCCATAACCTTTTTATCTATGTCAGTCTTATTCATTTTCTTTATTCGAAGCGGGAATGCAACATTTTCATATACATTCATATGTGGCCATACTGCAAATGCCTGAAACACCATTCCTAAACCCCTATCTTCAGGTGGCACATATAATTTTTTCTTACTACTTGAAACTAATTTTCCACAAAGTTCAATTTCACCTTCAGTTAAATCTTCAAACCCTGCAATCATTCTAAGAGTTGTTGACTTGCCACAACCTGAAGGTCCTAAAAATGAAAAGCACTCTCCTTCGTGAACATTTATATTAAAATTGTCAACTGCAACTATGTCGCCAAGTGTTTTTGTATTAAACTTTTTTGTAACATTTCTAAGAACTATATAATCTGCCATAACTATACCCCCTTCCTATCTTTAGTAAGTTGAGTAACTATTACATTAAGAAGCATAATAAGACCTATTGCCACAACCGCAAGTGCTGCCGCTTGTGGAATATAACCTGCATCACGAAGTGAATAAATATGTACCCCTAATGTTCTTGTGTATGGGCCATAAAGTAGAATTGATGTTGTAACCTCTCTCATGGCTGGAAGGAATATAAGGAAGAAACCTGATACCATTGCTGGTCTTATAAGTGGTAATGTAATATCAGCAAGACTTTCTGAATGTGATGCACCACACGCTCTTGATGCTTCTTCAAGGGATGATGACACTTGCATAAGTGATGCTGATGATGTCTTCATTGAGAATGACAAATATCTTGCTATATAGGCTACCAATATAATCCATAAAGTGTTGTAAAGAGTAATTCCAAATATTGCTCCACTCCATGCAAGGATAACTCCGATAGATAAAACCGTTCCAGGTATAGAATATGGAAGCATTGATGTAATTTCTAATACTGCACTTCCTTTAGGTTTAATTTTTTGCACAACATATGCAACAAGTGTTCCAAGGAACATAGATATTATACCTGCAGATACTGAAAGAATTAGCGAATTCCTTATAGAATCAATCGTTCCTTTGTTAGCAAAAACTTTTTGATAGTTTATAAATGAAAAGTTCTCTGGTACAAGTGGTAATCCATATGCTTTAACAAATGATATAAGAATAATCATTCCCAGTGGAACTATAACTATAATAAATAAAGTAAATATAGATAAAAATAGTAAAGGTAATTTTGCAGCACGAAGTTTTATAAGTGTTGGTCTCATACTTTTTCCTTTTATTATATCATAATTTCCTGCTGACAAAATCCTGTTTTGTATGAATAGTGCAATAGCAACTACTCCAACAAGCATAACTGATAAAGCGGCTCCTTGTCTTATACCTTCAAAACTTCCACCTGAATTGTATATAACTGCATATATACGAGTAGGTAAAGTATATATTTCTTGCCTAAATCCTAAAATCGATGGAACACCAAAATGGGCAAGTGATGATATAAGTATAAGGAGTGCTCCAGCCGAAATAGCAGGTTTTACAAGTGGTAATGTGATTTTTGCAATAACTGTACTTTGTTTTGCACCAGCAATTCTTGCACATTCTTCAAGAGTTGGGTCCATTCTTTCAAGTGCTGATACAACTTGCATAAATACAAAAGGGAAATAGTAACTTACTTCAACAAACACTATACCCCAAATAGAATTAATATTTAATGGTGGTTTCTCTAATTTTAACACATCCATAAAAAATCTATTTAAATATCCTGACCTATCATTTAGCAATAACTCCCAAGCCATAGCACCAAGAAATGGTGGGAACATATATGGAATATTAAATAGTGCTCTCATAACACCTTTTGCTGGTATATCAGAACGACCTAAAAGCCATGCATAAAATACACCGACAATAGTCCCAAATATAGTGGCAAATATTGCAATCTTAATAGTATTAAACATCGCATCCAAATTCTTTTTATCAGCAAATTGTTCTGTTATAAGATTTAAACTAAAGCCATTTTTATCAAAGAAAGCATTAAATATTATCATAAATATAGGCACTATAACTACTACAAATAGCATAAAGAAGCAAACAATAGTCAATAATTTATCCATGCTAAATCTTTTTTTACCATCTATAGCCGCCATCGCATTATTGTTTACACTAAACATACTATAATGCCTCCTTTATTATTTTTTTATCATAAAAGTGAGGATTTATAAAACTTATGCCTACTTTTTCACCAACATCAACAGTGCCATCATTTTTAGCATTTAACATACTTTGTTGTAACCTTATTTCTTTTCCACCAAGATTTAAAAAATAATTATACTCACTGCCTAAAAATATTCTACTGGTTACTGTTGCTATGATTTTAGAATTTTTATCAAATACTACATCATTTAATCTCACAAGTAATTCCTTATTATGCAAATCTTTTCCTTTTCCATCCTCATAAGGTATCTTCTCATCTAAATCTAAATAAGTATTGCCATTTTCAACTACTAACGGAATAGCATTTGAGTTTCCGATAAATTCAAATGTAAACCTATTAATAGGATTAGTTATTATCTCTTCATCAGTGCCAACTTGACATAATTTACCATCAGACTCCATTACTGCCATTCTATCACATAATTCAAGTGCAGATTGTTGGTCATGCGTTATGTATAGAATTGTAGCACCAAGATTTTTTTGTATCATACGTATCTCAATTAGCATTTCTTCTCTTAACTTTGCATCAAGATTAGTTATTGGTTCATCCATAACTACAACTTCTGCACCTACAACAAGTGCCCTTGCTATAGCAACTCTTTGTTGTTGTCCACCTGAAAGTTGACTTGGTAAATGATTAGCATATTGAGTCATTCTAACTTGTTCGAGTGCTCTCATTGCTCTATTTTGTATTTCTTCTTTTTTAACCTTTCTCTTTTTAAGTGGATATGATACATTTTCAATAACTGTCATATGTGGCCATACTGCATAGTCCTGAAAAACTATACCAATATTTCTTTTTTCAACCGGAACATTTATTCTCTTTTCTGCATCAAATAAAACCTTATCGCCAATAGCAATTCTTCCTGTCTCAGGTTTTGTAAGACCTAAAAGCGACCTAACTAAGGTTGTCTTTCCACAACCTGATGGTCCTACAAGACACATTATTTCACCACTCTTCACTTCTAATGAAAAATTGTCAAAGATAACATTTTTACCATACTGTGCCTTTAAATTTTGAAAACTAACATTTGCCATACTTTTCTCCTATAAAAAAGACACGAAAACCCATTCGTGTCTTTTATTATCTATTTATAAGCAATACTAAATGTCATTTTATTTTCCCCAAATAGCATTAAAATCATTTAAATAATTTGAAGTGTTTTCTGCTAAATCATTAAAGTCAACAGGCATATTAATTGCTGCAATCTTACTTGTATCAACATCCATCTTTACATCAGTTCTAACTGAAACAAGATTATTTGCTACAAGAACTTCTTGACCTTCCTTAGAAAGTATAAAATCATACAATAATTTTCCATTTTCTCCATTTGGATTATTATTTACTAAACCAACTGGACTTGTCATAGTTACAACATCATTATCTGTATAGTGGAAGTTAAGTGGAGAACCTTCTTTCATAAGACTTGCTGATACATAATCAAGGCAAACACCAACTTTATAAGAGCCATCAGCAACTTTATTATGAGTTGCAGTTGTTCCACTTTCAAGTTTTACTCCGTTATCACGAAGTTTTTGGAAGAAATCTTTACCATATTTGCTTGATTGCATCATAGCAGCCATCCAATACTTTGTAGTAGATGCTTGAGTTGGGTCAGTCATAACGATTTGGTCTTTCCACTTTGGGTCTGTTAAATCATCCCAAGTCTTTGGTGCTTCTTCATCAGTAATTCCAACACCTGGAAGTGTACACCATGCTACACCCATAGTAACAAGTCTTGCTGCAGTATAGTATCCATCTTTATCAACATATGTGCTTGCAATATTTGCTGCTTCTGGTGATGAATATTGTTGTAAATATCCAAGTTTCTTAAATCCTTCATAGTCAGAAGGGTCGCCAAGCCAAATGATATCAGCATCAATTTGTCCTGCTTGTGCTTCAGTAGTCATCTTAGTGATAACTTTTCCGCCTGATGCAAAATAAAAATCCATAGTTATTCCAGGATATTTCTTTTCAAATGCTTCTTTTACTGCTTGAAGTTGTCCTTCTTGCATAGAAGAATAGAGCATTACTTTTCCTGAATAAGTTTGACCTGCTGTTGTAGCAGCATCATCAGCCTTAGGTGCTGTTGTTGCTTGTTTATTGCCACCGCAAGACATAAGTGTAGTTGCAATAAGTAACATAACTAATGTTAATGAAAATACTTTTTTCATAATTTTTTTTGGCATAAATGTTTATGCCATACCTCCAATTTTAATTTTTTATATTAATTATAATTTAAAACTAACCACCAGCAAGTTTTAAGAAAAGTGGTGCAAATACAAGTGATACAATAGTCATAAGTTTTATAAGTATATTGATAGATGGGCCTGAAGTATCTTTAAATGGGTCTCCAACAGTATCGCCTACAACTGCAGCCTTGTGAGTATCTGAACCCTTACCTCCAAAAGCACCTTTTTCAATGTACTTCTTTGCATTATCCCATGCGCCACCAGCATTACTCATAAATATAGCCATACATACACCTGATACAAGTGCACCTGCAAGAAGTCCTCCAAGTGCTTCAACACCTAAAAATGGTGTGCATCCAACTGCAAGTGGAACAAGAACTGCCAAAAGTCCAGGAACAACCATCTCTCTTAATGATGCATGAGTTGATATTTCAACACATCTCTTATAATCTGCTTTAGCAGTTCCTTCTTTAAGTCCTGCTATTTCCTTCATTTGGCGAACTACTTCCTCTACCATATCTCCTGCTGCTTTACTTACTGATTCCATAGTAAATGCAGAGAATAAGAATGGAAGCATTGCTCCAATAAGAAGTCCAACAACTGTAGTTGGTTTTAATATATCTATAACTGAAAGATTTACCTTATTTGCATATGAAACGAAAAGTGCAAGTGCAGTAAGTGCTGCAGAACCTATAGCAAAACCTTTTCCCATTGCTGCAGTTGTATTACCAACTGAGTCAAGAGTATCAGTAACTTCTCTAACAGATTCTGGAAGTTCTGCCATCTCAGCGATACCACCAGCATTGTCTGCTATTGGACCATATGCATCCACAGCAACTGTTATTCCTGTAGTTGAGAGCATACCAACTGCTGCAAGTGCTATACCAAATAGTCCACCGCCTCCAACAACTTGTTCACCAAAATTATATGCAATAATGGTTGCTAAACATATAAGAACAATACTTATCCAAGTAGATTTCATACCTACTGCAAGTCCAGATATAATAGTAGTAGCGGCTCCACCCTTATTTGATTGTTCTGCTATATGCTTTACTGATTTATAATCTGCAGAAGTATATACCTCTGTAATTTTTCCAATAACAACACCAACAAGAAGTCCAGCAATTATTGAAATCCCATAATTCTTATTGCCAAGAATTGTATTTGAAAATACAAGTGCCACAATAACAACTATTGCTGATGCAATATATGTACCAAGATTTAATGCCTTTTGTGGGTTTCCATTTCCTCTAACAAATTGTGCTCCAATTATTGCAGCAATTATTCCAGATGCGGCTAATATAAATGTAAATAATACTCCTCTATATCCAATAGATTGGTTTACAACAGCAAGAGTAACGGCTGATACTATTGCTCCAACATATGATTCAAATAAATCAGCACCCATACCTGCTACATCACCAACATTATCACCTACATTATCTGCTATAACAGCAGGGTTTCTTGGGTCATCTTCTGGTAAATCTTCTATAGTTTTTCCAGCAATATCAGCACCAACATCTGCTGCTTTTGTATATATACCACCACCAACTCTTGCAAAAAGTGCAATAGTTGATGCACCTAATGAATAACCTGTTAAAATTTCAGCATTACCTTTCAAAAAGTATACAAGTGAGCAACCAAGTAATCCAAAACCAACAACGCACATACCCATTACAGAGCCACCACGGAATGCAATAAGAAGTGCTTTATTCATACCACCCTCTTTTGCTCCATTTGCAGTTCTAACATTTGCTTTTGTCGCTATATTCATACCAAAATAGCCAGCACAAATTGAGAATAGTGCTCCAAGCAAAAAACTAACTGCAGACTGGATTCCAGGTGCTGCATCAGTATTAGTAAATACTGCAATCGCTATAAACAATAATACAATAACTACTGCAAGTATTCTATATTCAGCAAATAAAAATGCTTTTGCTCCTTCTCTTATACTTAATGAAATTTCTTTCATCTTGTCTGTACCTTCTGATTCTTTTGACACAAGAGAAGTAAGAACAAATGCAAAAACAAGTGCAAATGCTGCAACAATAATTACGATTATAAGTGGTGACTTAATCATTTCAAATGTTGCAGGACTGCCACTATAATTTAAAATGCTCATATTTCCTCCATATAATTAAACATAGGCAAACATATCATATATTTTTACCCTGTTTTATGATATATAAATTATAACAAAGTTATATAATTATGTCAATTTAGCGTATATTATCAACAGAAAATGTTATAAAAACTCAAAATAATGAATAAAATTACATTTTATCAGGTATTTCAATAGCAAGTATAGATAGTGCATCTCTTATAAGTCTATCCACTACATTACAGATTATAATATATATTTCTTTTTTGCTATTATCTTTTTCATTGATTATACTATGGTCATGGTAGAAAGAATTAAAATCATTTGAAAGTTCATAAATATATTTACAAATTACACTTGGGTCATAATTATTATATGCCTCAAGCAATACTTCTTCATATCTTATAGCCTTTAAGAAAATTTTATGTATAATGTCGTCACAATCTATATTTAATACCGCATTAATGTTAATATTATCTAATTTATCAAATATAGATTTAATTCTAACAAGCGTATAAAGTATATATGGACCTGTATTACCTTGGAATGATAAAAACTTATCTATATCAAATATATAATCACGAGTAGGATTATTAGAAAGGTCTCCATATTTTAGTGCCGCTATACCTATTTTCCTTGCAGTATCATTTTCATCAATACCACTTAAATCTCTATTATTATCAATTAATTGTTTAAGTGCTTTTTCTTTTGCATCATTTATAAGTACTTCAAGTTTTAACACTCCTCCATCCCTTGATTTAAATGGTTTGCCTCCAGGACCATTCATAGTTCCAACAGCAACATGATAAAACTTTTTATCTTTCTTTAAGAGTTGTGCTTTTTTTGAGGCTCTGAAGCACTGTTCAAGGTGTAGACTTTGTCTCTTATCAACAACATACACATATTCATCAGCATCAAAATTATCTTCTCTATACTTTATAGTTGCAAGGTCTGATGTAGCATATAGAACAGCCCCATCACTCTTTCTAATTATACAAGGTGGCATTTCCTTTTTATCTGTATCATTTTTTACATCTATAACATAAGCACCATTTGATTCGTAAGCGATTCCATTTTTAATCAATTCATCAACCATTGGTCCCATAATATCTTTTACAGTTGATTCACCATAATAATAATCAAAAAATACATTTAATTCTGCATATCGCTTTTTCAAGTCTTCTATACTTAATTTTAATATTCTTTTCCAAATAGATGTTTCAGGCTCAATACCATCTTGGATTTTTTTAGTAGTTTCGTGTGCTCTATTACTAAAATCTATATCAGGTTCTACATTATTGTTTACATCTCCTTTTGCTCTAAGAGATGCCTTTGGATATATAATCTCTAAATCACCAGTTGTAAAATTATCTACTTTATTTTCATCTTTAAGTCCTTCAATAACAAGACCCATCTGTAATCCAAAATCTCCAAGATGGACATCTGATATTGTTTTTATACCAAGTCTATTATAAAGTCTTTTAAGTGCCTCTCCTATAACAGCAACTCTTAAATGCCCTACATGAAGCGGTTTCGCTACATTTGCTCCACCATAATCAAGCAATATACATTTTGGAGCATCTTTAGGTAATATATTTTCACCATTTATAAATAGATTATCATCAGTAATTATATCTCTTATATTTAAAAATAATACTTTATCATTTAATTTTAAGTTTATAAATCCTGGTTTACAAGATTCGCAAAAACTAAATGCTTTTATTCCATCAATTTGTATATCCTTAATCAAAGAAGAAAGATTATCTGCTACTTCCATAGGATTCTTCTTTAATTCTTTTGCAATACTAAAACAAGAATTTATCTGATAATCTGCCAGTTCTTCTCTATTTGATGAAGAAATAAAGGCTAAAGTTTCATTATAACCATTATCAACAAAAATTCTTTTTAGTTCACTATTAATTTTTGATACCAATGTGTTCATAATTTATATTTTTAAATAAGAACTTATTACTTTAGAAAATGTAATTGGGTCATCAATATATGAAAAATGCCCACCATTTAGTACAACAAGCCCTGAATTAGTTATTTCACTCTCCATTTTTTTTGCCATCCACATAGGTGTTACAAAATCTCTATCGCCCCATATAATTAGCGTTTCTTTCATATTCTTTAAATAATCAGTTAAATCTTCATTTACGGCTTTAACAAGCGTATCTTGCAGTACTTTTGGGGATGATGCATAATCACTTGAACCGAATTTTTTTCTTAATTTTTTTTCTAAATCTTCTTTTTTATTATTTGAAATAGGTAATAATTTTGAGATTTTTTTTAGAGTTTTAAATGTAAATATTTTTAATTTAGTTGTGAGTTTCTTTTTATCTTTTAACCCTGCAGCATCTATAAGTATATTTTTCTCAATAGTAAATGGCAAATCGGTTTTACTATTAATTTTTATTATTATTCTGCCACCATATGAATGACCTATGAGTATGACTTTATCCACCTTTAACTGTTTCAAAAAATCTATAACGATATCTACATAGTCATCAACGGAAAAACTTGTTTTTAGCATTTCACTATCTCCAAAACCTGGATAGTCAAATGCCAATACTCTATATTTATTTTTAAGAATATTGATTAGACTTAAAAAACTTTTTATATTAGAGCCCCAGCCGTGAAGAAGTAATACAGCAGTGCCACTGCCTTCATCAATATAGTTTAAATTATAGCCTTTAACATTGATAATCATAAAAATTATATCTTAATAACTATTTCCTTATTTGGTGACTTAAACTTTTTAAACTTAACTCCGGCTGATGTAAACATTCTTTTAGAAGATTTTACTCCATCTGTACTCGCATATTTATCATCAAGATATATTATTGTCTTTATGCCAGATTGAATTATAGCCTTTGCACATTCATTGCAAGGGAATTGATTGACATATGCTTTAGCACCTTTTAAAGATGTTCCTTTATAATTCAATATTGCATTTAATTCTGCATGGCACACATAATTATACTTTGTATCATAAGAAGATTTCCCTTCTCTCTCCCAAGGAAAATCATCATCACTACATCCTATAGGAAAGCCATTGTATCCAAGTGATAATATTCTATTGTCATTATCTACTAAACAACACCCCACTTGAGTATTTGGGTCTTTACTTCTTAAACTTGCCATAACAGCCAGCCCCATAAAATACTCATCCCATTTTAAATAATCTTTTCTTTTAGACATATTAGCCCCCTTTTAATTATGTCAATAATTAATATAAGTAATAATGATAATATAAATACAAATAAACTATAAAATATATAAAACCCAAAGTGGAATAATATATTTGGTCTATTGCGAGTCCAGATATTTTGAAATCCTATTGAAATTAATTTTGTAATTATAAGGTAATGAACTAAATATATACCAAGAGTTTTACCTGACAAAAAATAAATAATATTTTTAATTTTTTCATTTAAAAACAATTCTATATTTATATTGTAAATAATCAGTATAAATGCAACAGTCAAAAGTAGAGAGTAGAGACTAAGCCAAGAAGTATATACATACCCATTATTAGTTCCTAAATAATAATTTACTTGAGTAATAAATAGTAACACAAAAGTGATTGTATAAATAATAGCCGAAGTAATAAATATTTTTTTATTAATTACGAGTGACTTCTTATCGTAATCTATACTATCTATATATTTCTTTATAACATCATTGTAAAGTACAAAGCCAACTGCTGTATAATATATAGGTTTATGAATTATCTTAAAAACGATATTGTAGGTTGGATTACCATAAAATAGATAATAATCATTTATTATCATACAAATCGTAAGAATCAATATAATAATATACGAAACCTGTTTTGGAAGTTTAGTGAGTATAAATCTACTTATTGGGTAAACAAGTATGATTATAATATATGAATAAATATACCAGAGATGTGCGGCTGTTCCAGGAAGCATAGCAACATCAAAAGTTTTAAACGAAAGCAATAATTTATCAAAAATATTTTTAATATCTATATTTTTTAAGCAATAAATAAAACTTTCTCTTGATATAAGATATTCATGAAATATAAGAGTTATAATGCAAATCATAACAAATGGAATAAAAATATTTATAAATGTCTTTTTTAGTAATTTTATCCAGTCGCTAATAATTGTGTCTTTTTTATTATAAATAAAAAAACCTGTTATTAAAAAAAATGTCATAACACATATCGTGCATATGCATTCAAAAAATACTGCTGTCTCACTAAGTTCTCCATTGCTCTTAAATGGCAACTCTCTAATGTGATACCATATAACTGCGAAACACGCGATTAAACGAATAATCTCTATTTTCACATTTCTTTTATTTTTATTTTCACTCATCTATTTTAATATCGCCTTGGCGAATCACCTGAATATCATTGTTATTTATCTTAATAACTGTAGATGCCACATTTTCTTTAATCATCCCACCATCTACTATAAAATCAATTTCACCACCCAATTTTTCGTTTATCATATTGGGATTTGTGTATTCTTTTTCGCCAGATATATTACAAGATGTCTCCGCAAGTGGATAAGAAATATTTTCTAATATTGATAATAAAAATCTATCATTTGGTATTCTTATCCCGATAGTATCAATTCCAGATGTTATATAATCAAGCACATCTTTTTTTTTATTGAAAATAATTGTAAGAGCACCAGGCCAATATTTTTTCATTATATCTACTACTTTATTTGTAATCTCGTTTTCATCAACATATTTCTTTATCTCATCAATGTTTTTTACAAATATAGCAATAGGTTTCTTATTTTCTCTTCTTTTTATACTGTATATCTTATTAATTGCATCAACTTTTAAAGCATTACATATAAGCCCATATACTGTATCCGTTTTAATTGCAATTACTTTTCCATTATTAAGTTCTTCAATTATTTTCTTTTTATCTTCATTAATTATCATTGTTTAAACTAATAATACTAAAAGATTTATCTCTTTCATGAGTAAGTTTCCATGCCGCAGTACCAGCAAGGTCAGCATTTCTAATTTCAATCATCTTATATGCAAGGCTTGTATCATCTTCCATCCAACACTCAACTAAATCTCCATCAAGTGTAGTTTTTGTTCCATAATTTTGTAAAGTTTCATTATCAAATGTGAACTTCAAACCTTGAGATATGGCTGATTGTTCAATACTTGCTGCTCCACCTGCTATAGATGTAACAGTTCCATCTACTTTTGTAGTCCATAACCTTGTATATAGTGGAAGCCCAATAATCAATTTCTCTTTATTAACTTGTGCAAGTGAAAGATTTATAGCATCTCTCACATAATTTATAGAAGAAACTGAACCAGCAACTTTACTACCTGCATAGTGCTCATCATAAGCCATAATAATTACATAATCGCAAAAATCATTATATTCTTTTAAATTATATTGTTTATTAAAATTATATGGTATATATGTATCTATGCTAAGTGTACAACCCACTTTATTTAATTCTATAGAAAGTTCTCTCACAAACTCTGTATAATCTTCTCCTGCATCTTCAGGAAGTTGTTCTATGTCAAGATTAATTCCATCAAGGTTATTGACACTAACTTCTCTTAAAATCTTATCTATCATTTTTCTTCTAATTTTAGTACTTGAGAAAACTATTTTTTCATCAATATTCATTAAGTCAAAATTGTTTAGTGTTGCCCAAACTTTTAGTTTTCTACCATGACAGTGTAATGAATATTTATCATTTGCAATAGACCTTATGTCGCCTTCATTATTTCTTATAACAAACCAAGTTGGTGCTATAACATTCATACCTTTAGTATTTTTTAATAAATCAGGTAATTGACTTGAAGGATAGTTTGACAGAACCTGATGGAAACCTATAACTGGTTTTTCTGTCATTTTTATATCTTTTCTAACTAATTCTATATAACTACTTATAGGTATTCTATCAGTCTCTTTATTTATTTTACTTTTTCTTATGTATCCAATATATCCATCAGAAGTTTTTACTTTTACCCATTTAGTCATTTTCTCAAGTATTTTAACTTCTTCACCTTTTTTTAAATCTGTAACTATTGGGCTCTTATTTCCACCAGTAACTCTTGCTGCTTCTTTACCTCTCATATAGGCTATGCTTTCTTTATCCCAATCTGTATAAATGTATATTCTTTTAGATTCTTCATCAAGATAAGAATCATATCTTATATTAGAAAAATCTTTAACAAAGTCAATTAGTAAATATGGTTCTTCTTTAAAGATTACATATGGGCAATTTCCAATCTGGTGAATGTCTGCATCACCTTTTGATTGAATCTCATCAGGTAAACAATACAATATCTTATTTATATCTTTTGCATAGTAAAATCTATTATTTATATATGCTTTTACAAATGATAATGGCAAATATACCGTATCACTTGACTTAATTGCACGCATCTTAACACTGTCTTCATACTCTTCTTTTGATTTGTTTTCATCATTCATAAATATAGCAACATCATCACCTGTCACATGAATATATTCTTCAAGATTAGCACGTTTATTTGTATATGAATACTTTCTATACAAATAAGCAGATGCAACTATTATTATTAATAAAAAAAACAACAAAAATATTTTTTTTATTGGTGATTTTTTTCTACTCTTTTTCATTTTTATTAAGTCCTACATCATGATATACAAGTTTCCCATTGCAAATTGTATATTTTACTTTGCCAAGTAATTCATATCCAATGAGTGGTGTATTATGTGATTTAGAAACAATTGAATCTTCTTCTAATTCCCATTTTTCATTTGGGTCAAATATTGTTATATTTGCTTTTGTACCTGCTGTTATACTTCCAGCACCATCTTTATCAAGCCCAAATAATTTAGCAGGATTTACACTTATCTTCTCAATTACATCTTTCCAACTCAAATATCCTTTATCTACTAATGCTATACCACATATTCCAAGAACTGTCTCAAGCCCTACAGTTCCAGAACTTGCATCCTTAAACTTAAGGTCCTTTTCTTTTTCTTCAATAGGTACATGGTTACTTGAGATAATATCAATAATTCCTTTTTTTATTGCTTTTAACAGATACACTCTATCTGCTTCAGGTCTAAGTGGAGGAATAACTTTTGCAAGCGAGTCTTTTTTCTCTATTGCTTTTTCATTTAAAATTAAATTGATGGCTGGCGTTTCAGCAAAAATGTTTTTATTTTCTTTTTTTGAAGTTTCTACTAAATCTATTGATGCAGGTTCAGTTACATATGCCAAATCAAGTTTTACATCAAACATTTTTGCGAGTTCAATGTTTAATTTTAAGTCTTCTGATTCTGCATCACTTGGAGTTGCATTTTTAATTTTTAGTTTCTTTGAAACATTTCCCTCAAGTATGCCTTTCATGTATCTATCATCAGTAGTACCACTAAATATTGATAGAACTTTATTTTTAGACTTAATTATCTGCATAGCCTTTGCAAGAATATTTTTATCCGCTACAGCACGAAGCCCATCATAAAATGCAAACGCACCATGGCTATGTAAAAAATTAATATCAGATAATTCTTCTCCAGTTCTATCTTCTGTGATAGTTGCTGATGTATATATATTAGTGGGCATAATACCTGCATACCTAATAATATAGTCAATTACATTACATTCAGATGGTGCTGGTTTATTATCCACTCCTAAAACTACATGAGTTATACCGCCTTTTGCCGCACTAAATGACCCAGACTTCAAATCTTCTCTATCTGTAGCACCAGGGTCACAGAAGTTTGGATGTAAATCAACAAATCCTGGAGATACAATATATCCTTTAGCATCAATAACATAGTCTACTGTATCAGTAATCTTTTTACTAACTTTCGAAATTTTGTTATTCTCTATTAGTACATCCATTTTCTCTTTTATAGAGTTCATTGGGTCAATCAATGTACCATTTGTGATAAGAACTTTCATTTACTAATTTAACTCTCCATTTTCTTCAACTATATTGCAATGTTTAATTGCACTTATAAGTGCGCCCTCTTGCTCAACATAATTCTTTAAATTATCATATCCCATATTGTTTTTATAATCTTCATATGTAACTTGATTTCCAAATCCAAGTGCATCAGCCATATTGTCAAACCATGTCATTACATCAGCCTCACTTGCAACTTTTCCATATCTTTTTTTCATCTCATCCATAAGCATAGTTGATTGAATTACTTGTGGCACATAACTCTTAATCTCATTATACATAGATCTCATAGTCTGTCCTGATTGTGCTACCATAGTTGATAAATTAGTGCCACTTTGTTCAGCCTGCTTGTTGTATTCACCTATCATTGCTGAAAATTGCCAAGCAAGTGCTTCTTCTGTTGGTTCTATTTTTGCTTCAGTGAATAATTTATCTGCTAATTGATATGCAAGGTTTTGATTGTCATTAAACTCATTTCTTTTTTCAATTCTTTGTTTTACTTCTTCTTTATATTCATCAACAGTTGTAGAACCAGACCTTGTATGTTTTTTTACAAATTCTTCATTTACTTCAGGAGTTACTGGTTCTTCAATTGCTTTAATCACAATTTCAAACATAGCATCTTTACCTGCAAGAGTTGGGTCATAGTTTTCTGGGAATGTAACATTTATCTTAAATCTCTTTCCTGCAGCGTGTCCTACTACTTGTTCTTCAAATCCAGGAATAAATTGACCTGAACCAAGCACAAGGTCAAAATCTTCACCTGAACCACCTTCAAGTTTTTCTCCATTTACATATCCTGTAAAATCGATTTTAACTTTATCTTTATTTTTTGCTTCTCTCTTTGTCTTGACAGCAGTATAAGATGTCTCACCGTCAACTTCTTTCTCAAGTTCAGCCTCAATCATAGTAGAATCAACTTCTACTTTAGGAGTGGCAGTAAGAGTAATAGTTTTTAAGTCTGGGATTTCTACTGTACCAAGATTTTGTGGCTTTTTAACCTCTGTAACTTTTGATAACATATCAGCGAGAACAGTTTCAGATAATGATGCTTTATCAAAATAATATCCTGATTTTACAAATATTGCAGGATAATCTACTCCTCCAAGTGGCATAGTGCCAGATATAGCACTTTTAGTAGAACATGCTGATAGCGATAAAACTAATAATGTAGAAAAAAGTCTAATCAATTTTTTATTCATTTCTTTATATAGACGATTTAATCGTCGCTCCTTTCATAAATTATATTTTATTGATTACATAAAAATGCTTTATATGCAAGATATGTGTGATAAACATCTAACTTTGATACAAGTTCATAAGGTGCGTGCATAGATAAAACTGCAACCCCTACATCAATAGTATCAATATTTTTTTGAGTTATATATTTTGCGATAGTTCCGCCACCACCAATATCAATTTTGCCAAGTTCACCTATTTGCCACACTACATTTTTATCTTCCATCAGTTTTATTATTTTTGCCATTGTTTCAGCCGAAGCATCATTTGCTCCGCCTTTTCCTAAATGTCCTGTGTATTTAGTTAAAACAACTCCTCTATTGATGTGCGAAGAATTTCTCCCTTCAAATGCATCTGCAAATGTAGGGTCATAAGCAGAGTTTACATCACTTGATAAGCAAATAGAGTTTCTATATATATCTCTTGTTTTTACATTTGCAATATCAGCCAAGTCTTCAATAACATCATGTAAGTAATTTGAATCCATACCTGTATTGCCTTTGCTACCTATTTCTTCTTTGTCAGTAAATACAGTCACACTTGTCTTCATTGGGTTTACATTTTCAATCTCTGCCATAAGTGATGGATAAGCACATACTTTATCATCTTGACCATATGCTGCTATCATAGATTTATCAAAACCTATATCCATAGCATGTTCAGCAGGAACAAACTCTATCTCTGCCCTTGCAAAATCTTTTTCTTTTATTCCATACATTTTATTTAAAATTCTAAGTACATTTTCTTTTACTAAATTTTTTATCTCGGTATCTTCATCATTTATAGGAATGCTACCAATAACTATATTTAATTCTTCGCCTTTTATGCCATCACGGAGAGTTCTTTTATTTTGTTCTTCAGAGAGATGTGGAAGTAAATCAGTAATAATGAACTTTGGCTCATTATCTTTTTCTCCAAGATTTATGTCAACAAAACTACCATCAGACTTAAAAATCCTTCCGTGCATAGAAAGAGGAAGAGCAGGCCACTGATATTTTTTTATCCCACCATAATAATGAGTTTTAAAATAAGCAATGTCCTCACATTCATATACAGGATTAGGTTTTAAATCAAGTCTTGGTGAATCAATATGAGAAATTACAAAGTTAACACCCTTATCTAATGATTCCTTTCCAATAGTTATAAGAACTAATGCTTTCCCTCTATTATTAAAATATAACTTGTCTCCTACATTTAATTTCGTTATATCTTTATTAAGTTCCTTATATCCTTTTGTTTTAACAATATTAATTATCTCACTGACACATTCTCTTTCAGTTTTTGATGCATTAATAAAAGTTTTGTACCCTTCGCAAAAATCAAATGCCTTATCAATGCAGTTTTTGTCAGTTTTTAATATGTGCTCGTATTCACTTGCTAATTCACTTTTCTTTCCCATACTATCCTCCTATCTTATAATCCCCATACGATTTAAAGGCCAATATATCACATATGCTTTAGCCTCTATATCTTTTATATTTATAAACTTGTTTGGCCAAAATCTTGCATCTTCAGAATTATTTCTATTGTCGCCCAGTAAAAAATAACAATCTTCTGGAATGGTTACATCAACGCCAGTAAAAAAACTATTGACTATCATAGGTTCATTTAAATAATCTTCCTCGTACTTTTCTCCATTGATATAAACATGTCCACAAGTTGCTTTTATACTTGAATCTTGAAATCTTGTAGTTTTAAATAATTCTTGTTCTGCTGCATAGTCTGATTTAATTTCAATGTGTTCACCTGGAAGTCCAACTACTCTTTTTATAAAATGTACTTTTTTTGCACCTTTACTTTCAGTACCACACCTTGGACACTTACCTTCTTCATTTTTTTGATACATATATGGACTGTCACCTACTTTACACTCTTTATTCTTGCACTCATACCCATAATCAAATATAACTACATCACCTCTTTTAGGTTTCGAAAAAAGATAATTTAATCTAAAACCAAAAAGTCTACTTCCAACTGGAAGATTTGACTCCATAGATGGTGTAGGTATAAAAGAATTAGTAATAATGACATTATTTATAAAAAATGCCACAATAAAAGCAGTTATTAAAATGACTACCCATTCTAATATTTCACTTTTCAGTGATTTCTTATTATTCTCCATAACCTTATTATTTTATCAAAAAAAAACCGCTATGTAAAGATTATAGCGATTTTTTTATGTCTTTTTTGAGTTATTTTTTTGTTATTTTATGCTGAAATTGCACCTGTTGGGCAAGCACTTTCGCATGCACCACAATCGATACATTCATCTGCATTTACTTCATATTTAGCATCACCTTCTTTAATGCATCCAGTTGGGCATTGCTCTGCACATGCACCACACTTTACACATTGGTCACTAATTTTATGAGCCATATTTATATCCTCCTTAAATATTATGCTACCGCAGCATTTATTTTTGCAAGTACTGAATCGGCATCTAAACCGTGAACAGCACAAGCCTCTTCTAATGATTCCATTTGAGAAGCAGGGCATCCAATACAATGCATTCCTTCTGCTTGTAAAATTGTTGCAATAGTTTCTGCATTTTCACTTTCAAGTATCTCTCCCATAAGCATATCTTTTGTTATAGCCATATCACACCTCCTTATAATCTACTAAGTTTACTTACTGCATCTTCTTTTATAATAATTTTATAGTGCTCTTCATAATATGCTTGATTCATACCAGTTTTACCTTTTAATCTCAAGCCATATTCAGCCAAGGTATTGCATACTTTTGCAAATGAAGCCCTTGATTCATTGGTAACATTGGTATTAAGTGATAGCACTAAATAATACTTTGAGTTCTTTTCATCCTTATATAATACACTCACATAATCAAAGTTTTGCACATTTTTTGCCGCATCACTGACTTTATCCAATTCATCAAACTCAAATATTGCTATCGGTTCTAACTCTTTCTTTACTTCAAGTTTTTCAACATTATTAACTTCATTTACACCACGAACATTATTTTGCTTAAGTGCCTCTTCAAATTTGTCAATGGTATTTTCAAGCATCTGCATAATGCTAAATGGCACATTGCCTTTTTTAGTAGGAGTAAATCTTGAATATCTTGAATCAAGTTCATCTGGACTATCAATCTTTGTAACTATAAGTTTTATGGCACCATCTTTAAGCGGCACTGCCTCGACAGCAAGTGGTGCATCAGGATTAAAACCTACTTGAGTCTTCGCAAGGTCCATTATTTCTATCAATAAATTCTTTGCTTTTTCAGAGCCATAAGACAAATCTGCAAGTTTAAGATTTCTATTTTGTAAATCTTCACTCTGTAATACTAAACTAATTGAATTTTCATTAATTTTTTCTATTTTCATAATTTAACTCTTCTAACTAAATATAATCTCAAAATAATATATACTTTTTACTAATCTTTCATTCAAAACTTTAACCTATATATAATACTATAAAATGCAAAAATTTGCAATATACCCTTAATTTAAAAGTGAATTTTTTGTGAAATTCTATATATTCTTGTTTATTAGACATAAATAGTTTTAGGTGTTATAATGTGTATATGGTAAAACTTAACTACAAAACATTAAATTTTAAAGATTTAACTATATATTATGCTAAATATAGAAAAAATCGTAGTATTAGGCTCACAGTAGATGGCAATGGTACGATAAAACTAACTTGTCCTTATTATGTAAGTGATGAGGATATTTTTTCATTTTTAACCGAAAAGGAGGCTTGGATAAGAAAATATCTAAATAAAACAACATCTGCAATTAATTTATCTACATATGCCCCTTTAAACAAAGCAAAAAAGCAAGATTTATTATTAAGAATATCAAACTATGTTGAAAAATACGAAATCCTTATGAATACAAAGGTTAATGGCATTAGTATAAGGAAGATGAAAACTATCTGGGGAAGTTGTGAGTTTAGAAATGCTACAATAAAGTTTAACTCTTATTTATACTATATGAGCGACTATTTTTTAGAATATATAGTTGTACATGAAATGGCTCATCTCTTTATTCCAAATCATAGCAAAAAGTTTTATAATCTGGTAAAAAAGTATTTACCAGATTATAAAGAAAGATGGAAAGAACATAAAAATGTAATAATAAAAGACTAGTTTTATATCTTAAAATATAAAAAATGCAAGACTTTTGCCTTGCATTTTTACAGTGTATATCTTTAAATAGTTCTATGAAATATAGACTTTATAGCGTCTCCAAATAATATTCTGTTATATTATCTAATTCTACATAATCACCAGAGTTTGCTGGCCACCAAATCATATATAATTCATCATTTTTCTCTATGTCATCTACAGTGATTGTTATATAAAAATTTGTATTAATAACCCCATTGCCACCTGATGGCACTTCTATCGCAGGTGTAGTAGGCTCTGCATCAATTTTAAATTTAAATTTAATTCTATCAGCATCATTTCTTGTAAAATCAAATGGTTTCTTGCTTAAAGCAAATCTGGTACGTATACCATTATTACCATTGAATTTAATTTTAAATTCTACTTTCCCTTCATCTTCATATTTTCCAAGATAAAGCCCCTCGTCAAGATAATGTGTTTTGCCATTACTATCTTCGTAAGATACAACTGATGCACGAATCATTGAAAAGTCATTACTACTCTCTTGTTTCCAATTGTTATTTGCATTAGCATGCCACTCAGGCCATACAACATGCCATCTATTATTATAAGGACCAGCAACTTGTGAGGCTCCTGTGTGATTCCAAAAAAACAATGTATCCCGGAAGTGGTTAAAAATATTTTGGTAAGTTACTTTTGTATTGGCTGCAGTTTCTGTCAATGCTCGTGGCTGTAAGCTAAAACCTCCATCATTATGTGATGGCAGAAAAGCAGTGCCTGCAAAAACCATATGATTATCGTTAGATGTAACTACATTCAAAACTCTTGAATCATGTGCACCCAAAATATCTTTATTGTATCCATTAACTCCAGGCACAAAACTATCACGTTGTTCAGATTTACGCCAATAGGCTATATCAGCAAAATTGTTAACTGTTCTTGTATCATATCCACTTTCAGGCTTTGAGTCTGCATTTGCCACCTGATAATGATTCACTGAACATTTAAGAACTTGTGATGTCCAAGCATTTTGGTTGGTATTATCAGATGTTGGTCCATCCCAATCAGCACCTGGGTGCTTAGTCCATGGGCGATTGTCATTATAACCTATATAATAATAGTCCGCCCAAACTTTGAATTCATAATTACTCCCATCCCAAGGTGAACCGAAATTCCCAGATGAATATTTTATTATATCTTGGCCTGTTACAACATCTCTTAATGACCACACATGTCTTGCAGTTCCATCAATGGCACGCCAGGATGCACCATCA